>CAMHFW010000025.1 GCA_946184675.1 uncultured Clostridia bacterium
GAACATGAGCAGCACAGGCGCAGCTGTGAGATTGCCAGGATCGCCCAGGGCTGCCAGGGAGTTAAGAGGACAACGGGACAGCATCCGGGCGGCATCATTGTATTGCCGCATGGAGAGGAAATCTCTACATTTACCCCAATTCAGCATCCGCCCAAGGATGAGACTACAGTTACGACCCAGTTCGATTATCACTCCATTGAGCACAATCTGCTCAAGCTGGATATACTCGGGCACGATGATCCAACCATGATCCGTATGCTGGAAGACCTGACCGGCGTAGATGCCACATCCCTTCCTCTGGACGAGCCGGAATCCCTTTCCCTTTTCCAGAACCTGGATGCCCTCCATGTGAAGCCGGAGGATCTGGGCGGGACAGATCTGGGAACCAGAGGCATCCCGGAGTTCGGAACGGATTTCGCCATGCAGATGCTGCGGGATACCAAACCCACGCAGTTTTCTGACCTGGTGCGAATCGCCGGACTGGCCCACGGTACGGATGTATGGCTGGGCAATGCCCAGACTCTGATCCAGGAGGGAAAGGCGGTCATCTCTACAGCAATCTGTACCCGAGATGACATCATGATCTACCTGATCCAGAAGGGGATCGACCATGAGAAATCCTTCAAGATCATGGAAAGTGTCCGAAAGGGCAAAGGGCTGACGCCGGAATGGGAAACGCTGATGATGGAGCATGATGTGCCGGACTGGTATATCTGGTCCTGCAAAAAGATCAAGTATATGTTCCCTAAGGCACATGCGGTAGCCTATGTTATGATGGGCATGCGGATCGCCTGGTTCAAGATCCATATACCGCTGGCCTTTTATGCTGCATTTTTCACGGTAAGAGCGACTGCCTTCAACTATGCCATGATGTGCAGCGGTAAGGAAAAGGTCGATCTTCTGGTAAAAGAATACCAGACAAGGATCGACGACGCCAAAAAGAGTAAATCCGGGAAGCCGGTTCCCCAGAAGGACAAAGACATCCTTCGCGACCTCAAGATCGTGCAGGAGTTTTATGCAAGGGGATTTGATTTTAAGAAAATCGACCTGTATGAGTCAGACGCACGCAGGTTCCGGATCGTTGATGAGAAACATCTGCTGCCGCCTTTCAATTCGATCGAAGGAATGGGAGATACCGCGGCAGAGTCGCTGGCCGTTGCAGCCAAAGACGGACCCTTCCTTTCCAAAGATGATATCCGGCAGAGAGGCAAGGTATCGCAGACGGTTGTGGCCGCTCTGTCAGATCTGGGAATACTGGGAGACCTTCCGGAGTCCAACCAGCTTACGATTTTTGATATTGCCTATGATTAAAGAGGAGAAGTAATGAAACTGCAGGAAGTAAGAAGGGATAAAAAACTTATTTGCTGTATATACCTGGCAGTCATGGCCTGCATATTTTTATATGCTTTGATTATGAAAGAAGAGGAAGAGTGGCCTTACTGGATTCATGTCCTCATTATTGCGGGCGTATTCCTGTTCAATCTCTTTGTGACGGAGTATCCCCGGCCGGTGCAGTGGATCATCACTCTGGCTGCTCCTGCTGCTGTTTTTCTGATTGCAGAAGGGTATACACATGAACTTGTCAAGATGAATCAGGGACCGGTTATTCTCAGCCTGTTTCTGTATTATCTGGTATTTGTCCTCTTATTTCTGATTACAGGAAATGCGCGGGTCAGTGTCCGTATCATGGCGGTTTTTATGCTGATCGCGGCAACGGTAAACTATTTTACCTTGCAGTTTCGTTCTTCACCGCTCCTTCCCTGGGATCTGTATTCGGCAGGCGTTGCCATGTCAGTCATGAATAATTTTAAATATTCCCTGACCTTGAGAGCCTGCAGCGCCCTCCTGGCATTTGCCGCTTTTTTTGCGGCAACCCGTCCCATCGAAATCAGTATCAGAAAAAAGATGAGAAAGGCAAGGGCGGCTGCCGCCGGCCTGCTGGTCATTGTACTGCTTGTATTCTGCAGGAGTCTGCAGAGTGAGGAAACGGCGGACCGTTTTGGCTTTAATATCTATCTCTTTAATCCGGTTGCTATGTACCGGGACAACGGATTTGCAGTCAGCTTTATCATGAATCTGCAGTATGTCAGGATTGAAAAGCCGGAAGGCTATTCTCTGATAAATGCACAGAAGATTCAGAATGAGATGATGGAAAATATGCCGGAGAATGAGAAGGAATCAGCAGCAGAAGAGCAGCCCAATATCATTGTTGTCATGAATGAAGCTTTCTCAGATCTTTCTGTTCTGGGAGATTTTGAGACAAATGTTGACTATATGCCCTTTATTCATTCCCTTCGGGAAAATACCAGAAAGGGCTGGATGTATATGTCGGTAAAAGGCGGAAATACAGCAAACTCCGAGTTTGAGTTTCTGACCGGCAGCTCTCTGTACTGGCTGCCTGTCGGCAGTGTGGCCTACCAGCAGTATATAAGAACTGACTTGCCGGGACTTGCAGATCAGCTGAGGAACCTGGGATACCGGACCGTCGCCATGCATCCGTATTACTCCAGCGGATGGAACAGACCAAAGGTCTATGAACTGATGCACTTCGATGAAACCTATTTCCAGCGGGATTTCGATGACCCGGAAATCATTCGCTCCTATATCAGTGATCAGACCACTTTTGATAAGATCAAACAGCTGTATGAGGAGAAGAATCCGGATCAGCCCATGTTTGTCTTTGATGTGACTATGCAGAATCACGGCAGCTACTACAAATCCTTTGATAATTTTACACCGGATGTTTCTGTGATCGGCGGCAGCGGCTATTATCTGTCATCCACAGAGCAGTACCTGTCCCTGATCAAGCGGTCGGATGAGGCTTTTAAAGATCTGTGTCACTATTTCGCCGGCCAGGATCAGAAAACGATCATTCTCATGTTCGGCGATCATCAGCCTGCAGATTATGTAGTGAGAAGTATTCAGCAGGTTTCGGAGGATACTCTGGAAGGCCAGCAGCAGCGTTACCTGGTTCCTTATGTGATGTGGGCCAATTATGATATTGAGGAATCGGAAGGCGATGTCACAAGTCCGAACTATATGGCAATTCCTCTTCTGGAAGAAGCAGGTATTCCGCTGACCGGATACCAGCGCTTTTTAAAAGAGCTTTCTGAAAGAATCCCGGTGATTACGGGAAATGCGGCCATGGACAGCGAAGGCAATTTCTATGAACGTCATGATGAGGCTCTGGCAGGGGTCTTAAATGATTATTCACTTCTGCAATATAATGACCTGGCAGATACAAAGAACAGACTGGAACATTTCTTTACATATTAATGAAAGAAAAGGCTTGAAATCCCGATTTCGGGATGCTATAATATCGTGGAAGCAACGTAGACAAAGAGTGGGTGAGAGCCCACTCTTTGTTCGTGCATAGATGATTATTGCATTCAGAAGGGAGTGAAAACTGGTGGCAAAAGCAGAATATGAAAGCAGGACAGAGCAGCTGCTGCTCCCCATTATTGAGGAGAATCATTTTGAACTTGTTGATGTGGAATGGGTGAAAGAAGCAGGCATTTATTATCTGCGGGCATATGTTGACAAGGAAGGCGGCATTACGATTGGAGATTGTGAACTTGTCAGCCGGGCACTGAGCGATCTTCTGGATCAGTATGATTTTATTTCTGAAAACTACATTCTGGAGGTCAGTTCTCCGGGCCTTGACAGGCCGCTCAGGAAAGACAAGGACTTTGCAAGGAGCATCGGCAAAGAAGTCGAGCTCAGACTGTTTCGTCCAGTCGACAAGGTAAAGGAATTTGCAGGTACCCTGACAGCCTATGACAAGGAGACCGTGACGATTCAGACAGAGGACTTTGGGGAAAAGACTTTCAGGAGAAAAGATATTTCCATGATACGTCTTGCGTTTTATTTTGAATGATTCAGGAGGATAATGAAAAAAATGGCTACAGAGCAGGTGTTAAGCCCGGGCGAGACCTTGATTGAGGCATTGAAGAAGATAGAAAAGGAGAAAGGCGTTGATAAAGAGATTATCTTTAAGGCAATTGAAGATTCTCTGCTGGCTGCATGTAAAAATGAATACGGCAAGTCAGATAATATCAGCGTTGTTATGAACAGAGAAAACGGAGAAATCAAAGTATACTCGAACAAGATGGTTGTTGAGGAACCGGAAGATACCGATCTTGAGATCAGCATTCATGATCCCCGGATCAAAGATCTGGGACTTGAGATCGGAGATGAGGCGCATATCGAGATCATTCCCCGCAATTTCGGCAGGATTGCTGCACAGAAGGCCAAACAGGTTATTGTACAGAAGATTCGTGAGGAAGAGCGGAAATCTCTTTACAATGAGTATCACAGCAAAGAAAAGAGTCTGATCTACGGAACAGTACAGAGATATAACGGCGGCAATATTTCCGTCAATCTGGGCAAGGTAGATGCAGTGCTCTCTGAAAATGAGCAGGTGCCCGGCGAACGTTTCAGACCGACAGAGCGCATCAAACTCTATATCGTGGAGGTTAAGAATACTTCCAGAGGTCCCAAGATCACAGTGTCCAGGACGCATAAAGGACTGGTGAAATGCCTCTTTGAGGCAGAGGTTGATGAGGTTCGCGATGGTACTGTAGAGATCCGTTCCATCGCAAGAGAACCAGGCTCCAGAACGAAAATCGCTGTAATGTCCAATAATCCGGATGTAGATCCGGTAGGTGCCTGTGTAGGACCGGGCGGCGCGCGTGTCAATGCTGTAGTGGATGAACTCAGAGGAGAGAAAATCGACATCGTCAAATGGAGCGATGATCCTGCGGTCCTGATCGAAAACGCACTCAGCCCCGCTAAAGTCGTATCGGTTGATGTGGATACAGAGAATAAGACAGCCCTTGTTGTAGTTCCTGATTATCAGCTGTCACTGGCAATCGGCAAGTCCGGACAGAATTCCCGTCTTGCCCATCTGCTGACCGGTTACGGGATCGATATTAAAAGTGAATCAGAGGCATACGGCAACCAGATCGGGTGATCGGATATGAAGAAAATTCCGCAGAGGCAGTGTATCGGCTGCCGTGAGATGAAAAATAAGCCGGATATGATCCGTGTTATCCGAACTCCGGAGGGAGAAATCCGGATCGACGCGACAGGCAGGATGAACGGCCGCGGCGCTTATATATGCCGCAGCGGAGCCTGTCTGCGGGCATCGATCAGAAATCACGGTCTGGAGCGCTCGCTTCGTACCAGCATCCCCGAGGAGATCAGCCGGCAGCTTGAAGAGGAGATGAGCAGACTTGAGTGATAAAGTATTATCTATGATCGGTCTTGCCGCAAAGGCTGGAAAACTGGTCAGCGGAGAGTTCTCGGTGGAAACGGCGATCAAAAAAGGAAAGGCTTATCTGGTCGTTTGCGCAGCCGACGCTTCCGAAGCCAGTAAAAAGTCATACCGGGATGCCGGGGCTTTTTATCACGTTCCGGTATATGTATACGGAACCAAGGAGAGTCTTGGAAAGTTTTCCGGAAAAGAGTACCGCTCAGCAGCTGCGGTTACCGATGAAGGGTTTGCAAAAGCAATTATGAAGCTGCTGGATCATCAGCATACTATTTAGTCAGGATAATTTTTGGAGGGTTGCCTATGTCAAAAATCAAAGTAAGTGAATTGGCAAAGGAATTAGATAAAAGCAGCAGAGACATTATTGTTGCACTCAAAAAGGGCTGTCGCGTTTTTGTTGACGGTCAGAATAGTGTAATTACGGAAGAGCAGGCAGAAAAGGTCAAGGCTTACCTGAAGAAGCAGGAAGAAGAAAAGAAGAATGCCGGGGACGGTCAGGCCGTGCCGTCAGTTGCCGTGATGGAGAATAAAACTGCAGCATCAGCACAGCAGACACGCCATCTGGGTGGACTTGACAGCAGAGGCAATTATGTAGCTGATGCTCCGCAGGATCAGGGACCTGCCCGTCCGGCCAGAAAGACCGTCAAAGCAGCTGAGACTAAGCAGGCGGAGAAACAGCCTGCAGAAAAAGCGAAAGAACAGCCGGAAACGAAGCCTGCAGCCAAGGCAGAAGCCAAGCCTGCGCCGCAGCCGGAAGCTAAGCCTGTACCGCAGCCGGAGGAGAAGCCTGCAGTCAAGGCAGAGGCTAAGCCTTCAGTGAAGCCGGAAGATAAGCCTGCTTCGGTTGAGAAAAAGACAGCATCCACAGCTGTAAGAACCGGCGGAGATCACGCACCCAGAAGAGAACAGGGCGGACAGAAGCCGCGCAGAGACGGAGCAGCACCTGCAAGAGATGGCAAGCGCCGTGATGACGGCGCAAGAGGACCTCGTCAGGGCCATGACAGAGACGGCCGCAGCCGCGATGGCGGACGTGACCGCGACGGTCAGGGAGCAAGACGGGGGGCACCGGGTCAGAACAGAAGTGGTCAGACAGGCCGCGTCAATATCGGAGCTGCACTTGGAAAAGATGCTCCGCAGACCAAGGATACCAGAGACCGTAAGGGTCATAATAAAGATAACAAAAACCGTGACGCCCGCAGAAATGAACGGGATTATGAAGACAGAGAGAACAAGAAGGGCGGAAAGAACGCTAAAAGCGCTGCCAGAAATGCGCAGCATGCAAAGAAGCCTGCTCCCGCTCAGAAGGTGGTTGAGAAGATCACCAGCATCGAACTGCCTGAGTCCATTACTCTGCAGGAGCTTGCAGAGAAGATGAAGATCCCTGTGGCACAGGTTGTCAAGAAGATGTTCATGAAGGGCAAGGTATATACACAGAACACACCGCTTACTTATGATGAAGCAGAAGAAATCGCTTTTGAGTATGATATTCTCTGTGAGAAAGAAAAGGTAGTCGATGTGATCGAAGAGATGCTTCGGGAAGAAGAGGAAAATGAAGCCGATATGGTACCGCGTGCTCCTGTAGTGTGTGTTATGGGTCACGTTGACCACGGTAAGACATCCATTCTCGACGCGATCCGAAATACACACGTAACACAGGGCGAGGCCGGCGGCATCACCCAGCATATCGGTGCTTATGTTGTTGATGTAAACGGACAGAAGATTACGTTCCTGGATACACCCGGACACGAAGCATTTACAGCAATGCGTCTGCGCGGCGCCCAGTCAACAGATATTGCCATTCTTGTTGTTGCCGCAGATGACGGCGTTATGCCTCAGACCATCGAGGCAATCAGCCATGCAAAGGCTGCAGGCATTGAAATCATTGTTGCAATCAACAAGATTGATAAGCCCGGTGCCAATGTTGACCGTGTTAAGCAGGAACTGACAGAGTATGAACTTGTCTCTGAGGACTGGGGCGGCAAGACTATCATGGTTCCGGTATCCGCTAAGACAGGCCAGGGCCTTGACAATCTGCTGGATATGATCCTTCTTGTTGCAGAGATGCTCGAGTTAAAGGCAAATCCCAACAGACTTGGCCGCGGTCTGATTCTGGAGGCAAAACTGGACAAGGGACGCGGTCCTGTAGCGACTGTACTTGTACAGAAAGGTACCGTCAGTGTTGGATCCAATATTTCTGTCGGCACTGCATTCGGACGTATCAAGGCCATGGTGGATGACAAGGGTAAACATGTCAAGAAAGCAGGTCCTTCTACCCCTGTAGAGATCACCGGTCTGAATGAAGTTCCCCAGGCGGGCGAAGTATTCGTTGAGACAAGTACAGAAAAAGAAGCCAGGGCCATGGCGGAGAAGTTTATTGTCAAGAACCGTGAGCAGATGCTTGCGGCTACCACGCAGAGACTCTCTCTTGACAGTCTCTTTGATCAGATCAGAGAAGGTCAGATCAAGGAACTCAATATCGTGCTCAAAGCCGATGTACAGGGATCTGTAGAGGCAATGAAGCAGAGTCTTGTCAAGCTTTCCAATGATGAAGTTGCCGTTAAGGTTATTCACGGCGGCGTAGGTGCCATCAATGAGTCTGACGTAACGCTGGCAACAGCGTCGAACGCGATCATTATCGGTTTCAATGTAAAGCCCGATAATCACGCAAAGAATATCGCAGAGCAGGAAAATGTCGATATCAGGCTCTACACAGTCATCTATAAGGCAATTGAGGACATCGAAGCTGCTATGAAGGGTATGCTGGAGCCGGAATTCCGCGAGGTTGTTACCGGACATGCAGAAGTACGCCAGACCTACCGTGTATCCGGTATTGGAACTGTTATCGGTGCTTATGTTCAGGACGGCCGTTTTGTCAGAAGCACAAAAGTCCGTCTGCTGCGTGACAATGTGATCATTTATGAAGGCAGCCTGGCTTCCCTCAAGAGGTACAAGGATGACGTCAAGGAGGTCAATACCGGTTATGAGTGCGGTATGACTCTTGAGAAGTACAATGACATCAAGGAAGGCGATATCGTAGAAGCCTACGCGATGGAAGAAGTACCGAGATAGGAGAAGTATGAGAAAAAACAGTATTAAAAATACAAGAATCAATGCTGAGGTACAGAGGGAGCTGAGCAGGATCATTTCCCGGCAGATCAAAGATCCCCGCATCAGCCCCATGACTTCGGTCGTGGCGGTTGAAGTGGCGCCGGATCTGAAGTCCTGCAAAGCCTATATCAGCGTGCTCGGAGACGAAGAAGCCCTGGAGAATACCATGGCCGGTCTTCAAAGCGGTGTGGGTTATATCCGCAGGCAGCTTGCTTCATCCGTGAACCTGCGCAATACTCCCGAGATCACCTTTATCGCGGACCAGTCGATCGAGCACGGCGTAATTATGTCGAGAAAGATCGATGAAGTCATTGAGAAAGATGAAATCGCCCGGCAGGGAAGGGAAGAGGATGAAGAAGAGTAATATTCTTTCCGCCATTGAGAAAGCCGGTTCCATTATGATTGCCGGTCATATCAGACCGGATGGAGACTGTGTCGGCTCCTGCATGGGAACCTATCATTATATCCGGGCCAGATATCCCGAAAAAAAGGTCCAGGTACGTCTGGAAGATGTGCCGGACAGCTACCGGTGTATTCCGGACAGCGATGTGATTTGTACAGAATACCCGGAAGAGGCATCCTGCGATCTTTTTATTGCAGTAGATGTCAGTGATAAAAACAGATTGGGAAAGGCTCTGCCGTATTTTGAAAAGGCGGGCCATACCATCTGCATCGATCATCATATCAGCAATGAAGGCTTCGCAGATGAAAATCATATCGAGCCGGATGCCAGTTCAGCCGCTGAGGTCCTGGCATGCCTGATGGATGAGGAGGATATTAATGAAAAGGCGGCTTACGCCCTTTATCTGGGAATGATCTGTGACAGCGGCGTGTTCAAATATGACAGTACCAGCCGCAGAACCATGGATACCGCAGGTATGCTGATGGAAAAGGGAATCCCCTTTACACAGATCATCAACGAGGCCTTTTATGAAAAGACCTATCTGCAGAACAGGCTGCTTGGCAAATGTCTGATGGAATCGGTGCTTTCCGAAGACGGAACCATCATTTCCTGTATGCTTTCCAGAAGCGTTATGGAAGAATGGGGAGCAGCAAACAGTGATCTGGAAGGAATCGTTTCTCAGATGCTTCTGACAAAAGGGACAAAAGCCTCCATATTCGCGTCGGAGAATTCTGACGGAAGCTGGAAATTCAGTTTGAGAAGCGGATCAGATGTTGATGTAGCTGCTGTAGCAGCCGCCTTTGGCGGCGGCGGACATATCCGCGCTGCAGGATGTACCGTCAAGGCGAATGCGGAGGCAGCCTGCAGAAAGATGCATTATATGATCCGGGAGCAGATCCATGTATGACGGCGTGCTGATTATTCGAAAAGAAAAGGGATTTACATCTAACGATGTTGTGCAGGTGCTCAGAGGAATCCTGAAGCAGAAGAAGATCGGTCATACCGGGACCCTGGATCCGGATGCGGAGGGGGTCCTTCCTGTCTGCCTCGGTCATGCGACAAAGCTGGCTGAGATGCTGACCGCACAGGAAAAAGAATACGAAGCCGGTATCCGGCTGGGGATCACGACAGACACCCAGGATATGACCGGTAATGTGCTGCAGGAAAGCAGCATGCTGATCGGATTTGAGCAGCTGAAGGCTGCTGCGGATTCTTTTCTGGGAGACTATATGCAGACGCCTCCCATGTATTCTGCGGTCAAGATCGGCGGTAAAAAGCTGTACGAGATCGCTAGAAAAGGCCGGGAGATCGACCGGCCGGCGAGAAAAGTGACCATATATTCTCTTGAACTGGCTGATTATGATTTTCCGCAGGCCAGACTAAATGTCTCCTGCTCCAAAGGAACCTATATCCGGACCCTGTGCCATGATATCGGACAGAAGCTCGGATGCGGTGCCTGCATGTCTTCTCTGGTCCGGATCCGGTCCGGAAGATTTACGCTGGATCAGGCTCTCACGCTGAATCAGGTTAAGGCGATGAAAGAGGCAGGAGAGATAGAAGAGAAGATCCTTTCTCTGGAAGAGCTTCTGTCAGATCTGCCGGCCATCAGGGTGAGCAGTCCGGGAGCGCACCGGATGCTGCGAAACGGCAACCGGATCCCTATCCGGGATCTGCAGGCAGATCCGTCCGGATGCAAGGACGGACAGCTTGTGCGCGCTTATGACGGGGACGGAGTCCTGACCGGAGTGTATCAGTGCAGGGAAAGCGACCTGACTTTCCATGCATATAAAATGTTTATTTGAGGTGTCATCTGACATGATTTATTATTCTGGAACCAGAGACATACAGCTGCAGCATACGGCTGTTGCTCTGGGTAAATTTGACGGTCTTCACAGAGGGCATCAGCTTCTGTTTGACAAACTTGCCTATTATCAGGAAAAAGGATATCAGACGGTAATTTTCACATTTGATTTCCATCCTGCCAATATATTGAAACATACCAGACAGAATCTGATCTACTCCCATGATGAGAGACTGCGTCTGATCCGGTCGCTCGGCGTGGATGTACTGATCGAGTTTCCTTTTACGGAGGAAACTGCCCATATGCTGCCGGACACTTTTGTAAGAGAAGTGCTGCTGAAGGCGCTCGGCGCAGAAGTGATCGTTGTCGGGGATGATTTCCATTTTGGCTACAAGCGGAGCGGAGACGTCCGTTTTCTGAAAGAACATCAGGACGAATACGGCTGCATGATTGACAGTTGTGAAAAGCTTTGCACAGACGACGGTCAGGAGATCAGCGCCACATTGATCCGCAGCATGATCGAGGCAGGCGATATGGAAAGAGCACGCGATCTGCTGGGGCGTCCCTATTCTGTGACCGGCAAGGTGGTCAAAGGGTACGGAAACGGCCGCAGCGTGGATATGCCGACTGCAAACCTGATTCCCTGTGATGACAAGCTGCTGCCGCCGGACGGTGTCTATGTTTCAGAAACGATACTGCCGGAAACCGGGCAGGTTCTCAAATCACTGACGAATATCGGCTGCAATCCGACCATTGGAGACAAGCTGGACCGAAGGATTGAGACTTTCATCCTGCAGTACCGCGGTGATCTCTATGAAAAGGAAATCAGTGTCAACCTGTATTCCCGCCTTCGCGGTGAGATCAAATTTGAATCGCTTGAGAAACTGCGCGAGCAGGTGAGAAAAGATCAGGAAGCGGCAATGACTTATTTTGGAGAGATGGGAAGATGAAACGACTGATACTTGCTTCCGGTTCTCCCAGAAGACGGATGCTTCTTGAGGAGGCGGGACTGGAATTTGAGATCATGGTCAGTGATGCCCCGGAAGATATTTCCGGCAGGAGCCCGGAGGAAACGGTAAAGGAGCTGTCCCGAAGGAAAGCCCTCAGTATTGATCCGCTTGCAGAAGGGGAATGTATTATCCTGGCTGCAGATACCGTGGTATCCTGTGATGATATGATACTTGGGAAACCGGCTGATGAAGAGGATGCATTCAGGATGCTGAGCAGACTGCAGGGACGGACGCATCAGGTTTATACCGGGGTAACGATTCTGCAGGGACTGCCGGGTCAGAGGAAGGCGCAGACTTTTGCAGTCCGCACCGATGTCTCCATGTATGAGGCCTCTGACCGGGAAATCAAAAGCTATATTAAGAGCGGAGAGCCTGCGGACAAAGCAGGCGCTTACGCCATACAGGGAAAAGGCTTTTACTTTGTAAAAGAGATTCACGGAGATTACAATAATGTCGTCGGTCTGCCTACTCTTGCAGTCAGAATGGCTGCAGACCTGTGCGGACTTTATCAGTGAATGAGGAGGGACCGCGATGCTTAGCTACAGTCCGGACAAGGAGATTCTTGCGGATCTTTACAGAGAATTTTCGTATCTGAAAGCAGAGGGAGATGAAGCCCTGCACGCGCTGGGAGAGCGTTTCCTTAAGACTGCAGAACGGTATAAGCTGGATGAGGAGACTCTGACAGTAATCAGGCAGCTGGGTACTTTTTCCGGCCAGGAGGAGCGGGATCTGATCGAGGCTGCCCTGCTGCGGGAAGATATTCTGCGCAGCCAGAGTATCGAACAGGAGCAGGCCGGGTATGAACAGTTCTGCAGCCTGTTTGAGGGAGATACCAGAAATGCGCTGAAGAGAATACCCCGGCATCTGCTGGGAAAGGAGCTGCCTTACCGGATTCGCGAAAAAAAGCTTCATATGGATATATTCAATACGCCTGCCCTTCGTCTGGGATTGGATTTTGAGAATGTCCTGGTGGAGGACGGACACAGACCCGGCACCATGCTGATGACGCGCATTGCCGCGGAAAAGGCAGAAGATGGATGGTACCGGTTCAGTTTTGTCGGACAGACTAAGCAGGATCCTTATCCGGCCAAAGTACAGTCATTCCTTTTTCAAAATGTGAAAGGAAAACTGTCTTTATATAATTATGCGGCAGAACCCGGAACAAGTTTAGGCGCAAAGGATAAACTTCCCTGGCGAAGACTCCTGCAGAAAATGAAAGCCATGACCGGCAAACTGCAGATTCTTGGCATGTTGTATCTGAATAATACAGAGATGCAGTATCTTCCGGTTGTCACTTTCTTTGAGAAGCTGATCGGCTTTTACCTGGAACCGGATACCGGAGCGGGCAATCGCTTCGATGCGATTGTTTTCAGTCAGAAAAAGGCTTCCGGCCTTGGCCTGGAAGAGGCAGATCTGGATGCAGTAAGAGCTTTTCTACCTGAAAAAGGCTGCCGTGTATTGCGTGCCAGGTTAGACCGTATGCAGGAAGATCCCATGGATTTTTGCAGATTCTGGATCCATTATGCGTCTACCAGTCAGTCCACGGCCCTCTACCGCGCGCTTTGCCGGCTGATGGATCAGTGCGGTGCAGAATATCCTGCAAAACCGGCACAAAAGGAATATGCACTCTGGCATGAGACTGTGGTTTCAGTCTGTGACAGCTATTTTGCCGAGAAAGATTGGAAAGGAAGCTTCCCGGATTATTACAGGGAGCTGCGTCCGGAATTTGTTGAAGTGTCCAGCATCTATTCCAAGATGTACACCTATGTCAATGAAAAAAGAAAAACGCGGTCGGTTCAGATCATGGAGTCTGTCAGCAGGAAAGGCTATATGATTACAGCTGCCGGTTGTGATTTCCTCTTGAAAGACAAACAAAACCCGTCCGGCCTTAAGGCCATTGACGGATACTTTACAGATGGCGGCAGACGAAATATCAACTATATAGAATCCGAGCGGATCGATGCCGGCTGCAGCAAAGAAGATGTAGTCAGCAAAGTTGAGAGACTTCTGAAAGAAGTCTCTGCTTCCAGAAGATGAAAAAAACCGATGAGATGTCATATGTTTACGGCATTTCATCGGTTTTTGTTTATCAGGAAAAGTCCAGCCTGCAGGCTCCCTGCCTGCGTACATGGATCAGAAAAGCACTGCCTTTTCCGAGCAGTCTTTCGATATATCCGATATAATCATTTGTATATTCCCGCGGGAGATAGACGGCTATTGTTCCTGCAAATCCGCCTCCGTGCACCCGGCATGCTCCGCCGCATTTTGCAAGATAGAGCTCTGTCAGAGCAAGGGCAACTGTAATATCCTGATGGGCGGGATCAGAGGCAAGAAAACAGTTCTGCAGCCATTTCCAGGAAGAGTTGCCGGAAGAGCGGATCAGGTTCAGGAATCCTTCCCGGTCCTTTGTCAGCATCATCTGTTCAAGCTCGGCAACCCTCTTGTTTTCTTCAAAGAAATGAAGGGCTCGCAGAAAAGCACGGTCGGAACATTTTTCCCTGATTGCCGCAGCAGAAGCAATCACTTCTTCTTCACTGATCTGAGAAAGGTACTGTTTTCCAAAAAAGGCAGCCACTGTATGCATTTCTTCCGGAACTGCCGAATATTCTTCACTCAGACCGGAATGTCCTCTGCCGGTATTTACGATGACAAGGTCCAGACCGAGCTGTGCAGGGAGGAAATCAATCCGGCGAACTTCAGGATGGGCCGGATCAGTAAAATCAAGGGAGACAATGCCGCCCGCAGCACAGGCAATCTGGTCCATGAGACCGGACTTTTTGTCCCAGTACTTGTTTTCCGCGTACTGACCGGCTTTTGCATAGGCGATGATATCCTGCTGATAACCATTGAAGAAATAATCAATCATGGTGCACAGAAGCATCTCAAAAGAGGCAGAAGAGCTGAGTCCGGAGCCGCCCGGCACCTGACTTGTTGTGAAGATGTCCAGACCATGAATCTTATAGTGCTGCTTTTTCAGACCGGCAAGAAGCCCCCTGACAAGAGCTGCAGACCCTTTTTTCCGGTAGGTCGGCTGCAGCTGATGAAGGTTGATTTTCAGATCCTGATGATAGGTCTGGCTGATGATGCGGATGGTATCTGTTCCGTTTGGGGCAGCTGCGGCGATACAGTCCAGATGTACGCTTCCGGCTGCAACCAGACCGTGGTTGTGATCGGTGTGATTGCCCAGAATCTCGGTGCGCCCCGCACTGGTAAAGAGTTCAAATTCCCGATTCCCAAAGTGCCCGGAAAAACCTTTTGCAGCCTGCAAATAGCGGGCGGCATGGGATCGGACGTCTTCTGATCCGTACATCTCCTGCAGAAGATTGAGTGATCTTTCAGAAAAAATGGTGTCTTTCAGTTCATGAATATGCATGAATCTAATCTCCTCTGATGCTTACTGAGCCTGCAGCTTGTCTTCTTGACAGGCTTTCAAAAGATATTATAATGATACAAAGGGGAAATGTAAATAGAGCTTTCCCGGATCTGAATCAGACATTTCATGTGGCAGGTAAGGAAATTATTATGTTCAACAGGGCAAGAATTCCCTATGAAAAATATTATACAACAGACAGATTTGGCAGACAGGGGAAGCAGTATCACAGACATTGCGGCCCCACTGCGGCAGTGAACGTTTTCGCAACGATTCTGGCAGTACGCGATGCCCGGACAGAATCAGACCGCGCGGATGAGCTGTTTCGTGATTTCATTGACAGCGCCCAGAAATGGCTGATTTATATCAATGCGGATCTGTTCGGATATTTTGGCGGAACGCTTGATATCCGGGCGGGAGAGTTTTTAAGACGCTGCGCCAGAATCTGCGGAATGAACAGTATTTCCGTCAGCAGAAGGCGGAGGATGAACCAGAGGGAGATGCTCGCGGCACTGAAAAGAGGCAGCATTCTCTATCTGGAGCTTACAGGCAGAACCAGATACGGCAGACATCACATGGTATGTTATGGAGCCAGAGTGCCCGCAGTAAAAGGACCGCCACTCTTCAGGATCGCTGACGGCTGGTCGGCAAAGCCTGTTTATATGCGGTATGAAGATCTGGGCAGAGGCTTTTTCATTGAAGTATCCTGCCCGCGGCCATAAATACAGGAAAGGTGGAGACTGTTTTGGCAAGAAAAAGAAATGTAAATGATGAATTACAGAAAATGCAGAAGATGCTGGACCTGACCAGGAAAAGATCCGATCTTCTCGGCTCCATATATGATGATTTCTACGGCGCCGGTAAAAATATCACAGATACATTAAATGAGAGTATCCGCAGGATGACTGAGGATGTAGACAAGGCAGCCAAGGCTCCGGTCGCGGATCAGGAGGCGCTGCAGAAGGCTGACGATGCCCTCAAAGAGGCAAAGGAAATGTTCGGACAGGAGCAGGCAGTGCAGACTGCCGCGGCCCCGGCCCCGGAGGTTCCCGCAGAGCCGGAGAGAGATCCCATGGAAGAGCTCAATGAGCTGATCGGCCTGGAGACCATCAAGCATGATGTCCTGGAACTGGCCAGCTTTGCCAAGATCCAGAAAATGCGAAAAGATCAGGGTCTTAAGGCAGTTCCCATCTCCATGCATCTGGTATTTACCGGCAATCCGGGAACAGGCAAGACAACGGTCGCCAGGATTCTGGCAAGACTCTATAAAAACATCGGCGTCCTCTCCAAGGGACAGCTGGTAGAGGTGGACCGTTCCGGATTGGTAGCCGGATATGTGGGCCAGACTGCCCTGAAAACCCAGGAGCAGATCAAGCGGGCCATGGGCGGCGTATTGTTTGTAGATGAGGCATACGCGCTCTCTCAGAAAGATGACAATTTCGGACAGGAAGCCATCGATACCATTTTAAAGGCCATGGAAGACCACAGGGATGATCTGGTAGTTATCGTTGCCGGTTATACAGAGCCGATGAAGAAGTTTATAAACAGCAACCCTGGTCTGAAATCCAGATTTAATAAATATATCGATTTCCAGGATTACTCCGTAGATGAACTGGAGCAGATCTTTTACCTGAACTGCAAAAAGTACGATTATAAAGTGGACGAGGATATCAAACACCATATCCGCACCATGATCGCGGCCCGCAAGCTTCTCAAGCTGGAAAACTTTGCCAATGCCCGCGAAGTCCGCAATATGTTCGAAGAGATCATCGCCAATCAGGCAAGAAGGGTCTCGGCCATGGAGAATCCGACCATGGAGGATATGATGCAGATCAGTCTGGAAGATCTGAGCGATCTTCCCGCCGAAAAGAAAGAGAAGGCGGAAGGAGAGCCCGCAGGGGAGACTAAGCCCGCCCAGGAGGAAAAGCCTGCAGAGAATGCTGAGACCGTCCAGGAGGAAGCAGCCGCGGATGAGACGGAGCCTGCAGCAGAAGAGACGGAAGAGACAGAACTTGTCTGATTTGTAAAATAAGGCTTGCATCTGTAAAGTACAAGCGATATAATACTGTTTGTGATGATATTTCACATAATCTTCAGGGCAGGGTGCGATTCCCGACCGGCGGTAAAGTCCGCGAGCCTTCTGGCATGAACCGGTGTGATTCCGGTACCGACAGTACAGTCTGGATGGAAGAAGATTAGGACTTCTTTTTGTTGTGTTTATTATGCCCTGATTACGCAAATCAGGGCATTTTTTGCGCGTAAATGAAGCCATGCGCATACAAAAAGGAAGACATCGTCCGGGAGCATGTCGGCATGGCTGCAAAGTGAAAATTATTTTTTACAATATATTGTATATCAGTTTATTAACTAGTCAA
>CAMHFW010000026.1 GCA_946184675.1 uncultured Clostridia bacterium
CAAATGAAACATTCGATACTCTGGCTGAACAGCTCGGCGTTCCTTTTAAAAGGCCTGGATCCTTAATGATCGGCTTTGGCCAACGAGCAGACCGGGTCATCAGCCGGAAATATCATGATGGCATCAGGGCAGGCATAAAAGGGCTGAAACTTCTCACCGGAAGCGAAGCGACGAATCTCGAACCGGGACTTGCCGGCGGTATCACTTCTGCACTCTATTCGCAAAGTACCGGAACCGTCAATCCATGGGAGCTTTGCATCGCCGCGTATGAGAATGCCAGAGATAATGGCGCACAGTTCCGTTTTAACACAGAAGTACATTGTATAAAAAGGGAGAACGGTCATTTCCTTGTTGAAACAGACCATGGTCTTTACTCTGCCGGAGCTGTCGTAAATGCCGCAGGCTTACACTCAGACCTGATAAGAGAACTCCTGCAAAAACCTCTTCTCAGGCTGTATCCTACTGCAGCAGATTATATTATTCTGGATACAAGTGAAAACAAAAAACTCAGCCACATCATTTTCCACGAAGGGGAAGACGGCAAAGGACTGACTCTGGTACCAACCGTTGACGGAAACATCCTTCTGGGGCCGTCAAACCGTGAGCCGGAAAGCGATACGGTTTCCGACAGCGGATTCCGTGTGGCCTCTGAAGAACTCGGTCATCTCAAACGTCTTTGCAGGATGATTGCACCATCTATTGATCCGGATAAACAAATCCGTGCATTCGCTTCGCTGCGTCCCAATCCTTACATGGTCCGCGAGGAATCGGGAAGAATTATCCGGGAGGATACCGGGATCCGTGACCTTTCCTTTCTCGAAGAGAACGGTTTTTTCAGCCTGATCGGGATCAAGACCCCGGGGCTGACAGTCTCAAATGAACTGGGCCGTCTGGCTGCGGATAAAGCGGCGGCTGCTGCGGGGAGAACTTCCCTCCGCAAAAACTATAATCCCTGCCGCAAAGCAATCATAAGAACGAAGGACCTTTCGCCGGATGAGCGAGCCGCAATGATCGAAAAAGATCCCGGTTACGGTGAGATCATTTGCGGATGCATGAATGTCAGCCGGTCGGAAATCCTGCAGGCCATCAGCCGCGGCGCATGCGACTTTGAAGGAGTCAGGCGGAGAACCGGCGCCGGTATGGGAAGATGCCAGGGAAGCCGCTGTAAAAAAAGAATATGGGATTATTTACATGAAAGATCATTTTAACAGAACGATTGATTATATGAGGATCTCGATCACAGACCGCTGTAATCTGCGCTGCAGATACTGCATGCCGGACGGCTGCGAAAAGGTTCCTATGGACCGGATCCTGACTTATGAAGAAATTGAGCGGATATGCCGGATCGCCGCACGTCTTGGAATCAGAAAGATCAAGATCACGGGAGGCGAGCCTTTTGTCAGGCTCGGATGCACGGATCTGATCAGGACCCTGAAGTCAATAGACGGCATTGATTCGGTCACGGTCACCACAAACGGGCAGATCCTTTCCCGGTATATGGATGACCTGAAAGACGCAGGCGTCGACGGCATCAATATCAGTCTGGATACGCTTGACCCGCAAAGGTACGCTTATATTACCGGCGGCGGCAGTCTGGACCGGGTACTTGAGGCAATCCGCCTTGCTGCAGAATCTGGTATTCCGACCAAGGTCAACAGCCTTATCCAGAAAGGTTTCAACGAAGATGAAATCTGCCGTCTGGCATCTTTCGCATTTCAGGAGGGTGTCCTGGTCCGTTTCATAGAACTGATGCCCATAGGGATCGCCGATCCTTCCCAGGGGATCTCCAATGAATTAATTCTGCAGATGCTGCTGGAAGAGTGGCCGGATCTGGGAAAAGACAGTCGTCCGCACGGCAACGGACCGGCAGTCTATTACAGCAGACCGCATACTGCAGGCGGAATCGGATTTATCAGTGCGATCCATAATGTTTTCTGTTCCAGCTGCAACAGGATCCGGCTGACATCGCAGGGACAGATCAAACCCTGCCTGAGCTATGACACCGGAATTGACCTGAAGCCCTACCTGAAAGGTACGGATGAGGAACTGGAAGCCGCACTGCGGGAAGCAATCCTGAGTAAACCTGTCGGGCATTGCTTTGAAGAAAAACGTTTCGGATCGGAAGAACACAGACTGATGTCCCAGATCGGAGGATAATAAATGAATCACATAGGAAAAGTAATTGCAGTTTGTACAAGTGAAAAAAAGGGAACACAGAAGACGGAAGTCCCTTCCATCAGACTTCTCCCCGGCATGGGAATCGAAGGAGACGCTCACGCCGGCAGGTGGCACCGCCAGGTCAGCCTGCTTGCGCTGGAAAAGATTGAAGCTTTCCGGGCAAAAGGCGCAAACGTGGATTTTGGGGCTTTCGGGGAAAATGTTATCGTAGAAGGCTTTGATCTTCGCTCTCTTCCGGTCGGTACCCGTTTCAGGATCGGGGACGCACTCCTGGAACTGACGCAGATTGGAAAGGAATGCCACTCCCACTGCGCCATCTATCATCAGGTCGGCGACTGCATCATGCCGAGGGAAGGCGTATTTACAATCGTCCTTGAAGGCGGTGAAATCAAAGCCGGCGACGAAGTCGAAATGATCGAAGCTGATCCGGACAGGCCTTTTACAGCTGCATGGATCACCCTCTCAGACAAAGGCGCAGCAGGAAAACGTGAGGACAAAAGCGGTCCTCTGATCGGTGAGATCCTCACAGAGGCAGGCTACAATGTCGTGGAAGGTCTGCTGCTTCCTGACGGTGTGGAAACGCTGAAACGCCAGCTGATCCGTCTCGCTGACCAAAGACAGGTCAATGTCATTTTCACAACAGGGGGAACCGGATTTTCACCAAGGGATCTTACGCCGGAGGCTACCATCGCAGTATGCGACAGAATGACACCGGGAATCTCAGAAGCTATAAGAGCCTATTCGATGACGAAAACGCCCACAGCAATGCTGTCCAGAGCGGCAGCCGGCATCCGGAAACAGACTCTGATCATCAATCTGCCCGGCAGTCCGAAAGCAGTCAGAGAATGTCTGGAATTCCTGCTTCATCCTCTGGATCACGGGCTTAAGATCATGCTTGGCAGAGACGGGGAGTGTGCCGGAATGCACACTCATGCGGAAAGCGGAGAAAAGAAATGAGCGAATTTACACATTTCGATGACAAAGGCAATGCATATATGGTAGATGTCTCCGACAAGGCAGTTACCCACAGAACAGCTATTGCACAGGGAAAGATTCATTTGTGTGAAGAAGCAATGGCTGCCGTACTTGGCCGTAAGATCAAAAAGGGAGACGTTTTTACCGTGGCTCAGGTCGCAGGGATCATGGGGACCAAACGCACTTCAGAACTCATCCCCATGTGTCATCCTCTCAGTCTGACCAATGCCGCTGTCACATTTGATGTGGATGAAGACGCATGTGACATCACCGTATACTGCAAGGCTGTAACCGCTGGCAAAACAGGCGTCGAGATGGAAGCCCTGACAGGCGTGTCTGTAACACTTTTGACGATTTATGATATGTGCAAAGCCATTGATAAACGGATGCTGATCAGCGACATCCATCTGACAGAAAAAACCGGAGGCAAAAGCGGAGACTTCAGGTATATTCCGCCCGAAAACGACCGGGCGTCCGGAATATAGAGAAACAAGAGATAAAGTTTAAGGAGGAACACAAAATGAAGAAACTATTGGGAATGGCACTGTGTATTGTCATGCTGCTGAGCATCGCTGCATGCGGCAAATCAGAAAAACCTGCTGAAACAGCAGCACCTGCCGAAACAGAGGCTGCTGCTGAGACAGAGGCTGCTGAGACGGAGGCTGCTGAAACTAAGGCTGCTGAAACAGAAGCACCTGCTCAGGATGGCGGTGTTCTGCTGATGGCTACCACAACCAGCACGGAAGATACCGGCCTGCTCGATTATCTGCAGCCGCTTTTCAAAGAGGCTACCGGCATTGATCTGCAGTGGACTGCTGTTGGTACCGGCGAAGCTCTGAAGATGGGTGAGGACGGACAGGTTGACATCGTTCTCGTACACGCTAAGGCAAGCGAGGAAGAGTTCGTTGCAAACGGCTTCGGTGTAGAACGTTTCCCTGTTATGTACAATGATTTCGTAATCGTCGGACCGGCTGAGCCGATCGCAAAGACCGATGACGTAGCTTCTGTTTTCGGAACCATCCAGGAACAGCAGCTTCCCTTCGTATCCCGCGGTGATGATTCCGGCACAGACAAGAAAGAAAAGAAGATCTGGAAAGGTCTTGAGCTTGATCCGACCCAGAACCCGAATTATCTCGAGTCCGGACAGGGCATGGGCGCTACTCTGACCATGGCTAACGAGAAGGAAGCATACTGCCTGACAGACCGCGGCACATGGCTCAAGCAGTCCATCGATTCTGAGAATAACTACACCATCGACATCGTCTGTGAAGGCGGCAAGGAGCTGCTCAACCAGTACGGCGTAATTGCTGTCAATCCTGACAAGTTCCCAGATGTCAACAACGATGCTGCTAACCAGTTCATCGACTGGATCACTTCTGACGACGTACAGCAGCTTATCGGCGAGTTCGGTATCGATAAATACGGACAGGCACTGTTTACACCTAACGCAGGAACAGATAACTAATTATGATTAACTGGTTAACAGAAGTTTTCTCCAATCCCGCTGTCTTAAGCGCGATCAGGGTCACCTTTATCATGGCTTTTGCCTCGACTCTGATCTCCGCTGTCATCGGGATCGCTGCAGGACTCTGGCTTCAGAATCATAATTTCCCGGGCAAACGGATTGTCATCCGGATCAACCGGACCCTCATGGGAGTTCCCCCGGTTGTCATCGGACTTCTTGTTTACCTGCTTACCATGCGCGGAGGGCCTCTTGGCCCTCTGTCGCTCCTTTTTACTGTCAAGGGCATGATCCTGGCCCAGGTTCTGATCATAACGCCCATTATAAGCGGTATGGTCTTTTCCTATGCCGACAGCGCTGTGCCGGAAATCCGGGCATTTGCTAAGACGATGGGTGCAAATAAGAGACAGACTGACAGACTCATATTAGCTGAGCTGAGAAATGAACTCTATTTCTGCATCATCACCGGTTTTGGCAGAGCGATCAGCGAGGTCGGCTCCGTCATGCTGGTCGGCGGCAATATCAAAGGGCATACCAGAACGATGACCACCATGATTTCCCTGCTCAAGAGCCAGGGAATTTATTCGGAAGGAATCGGCCTCGGACTGCTGCTGCTGATTATTGCCTTCATTCTGCAGTCAATCGGAGATTATTTAAGAAAGGAACAGGTCCGGGATGAGAATTACTGAACTTCGGAAAAAAATTGGAAGAACAGACCTGTATATCCCGGATCTGCATATTGAACACGGTAAGATCCACGGACTGACAGGTCCGAACGGATGCGGCAAGACCACACTGCTGAAACTGATCATCGGCATCACCCAGCCGGATTCCGGAACTATTGACCTGGAAGGTCTCCGGCCCACCGACATTACCATGACCAGCCAGCGTCCGTATCTGATGCATGCAAGTGTTTATGACAATATCGTCTATCCCTTGAAGATCAGAGGCGTAAAGATTGATACCGGCGAGATCGACTCTCTCCTTACGCGGACAGGGCTTATGCCCCTGAAGCAGCAGTACGCGGGGAGCCTTTCCAGCGGGGAACGGCAGAAGCTTTCATTTCTGCGTGCAATCATCTTTCATCCTTCGATGATACTGATCGATGAGACACTTTCCAATCTGGATCCTGAAAGCGAGGCACTTTTCCGGGATATTATTCTGGAACGCCGCGATCAGGACGGATCCACATGGCTGATCGTCAGCCATCAGTTTGACAAAATGAATTCTATTTTCGACGAAACGCATTATATGGAGAAGGGAAGAATTATCAGATGAACCTCCTGAATGTGGATACCATACATGAAACAAGAACAAAAATGGAAAAATACTGCCCGTTCATTTCCCCGGAAACAGAACAGGCAGATCTGATACATGCTGCCGGAAGAATACTGGCTTCCGATCTGAGCAGTGTTGAAAACATTCCGCCATACAGAAGATCTACGGTTGACGGCTACGCAGTCAGCAGCATGGATCTCGGGGCGGCCTCCGAAATGCTCCCGACCTTTCTGACCATCACGGGAGAAGTGATGCTGGGCTCGGATTCTTCCGGACTGAAAGCAGGATCCGGATGCTGCGTGTACACGCCTACCGGCGGAGAAGTTGTAACAGGAGCGGATGCTGTTGTTATGACGGAATACTGTGAAACATTCGGTGAAAATATGCTGGCTGTCTCCAGACCGGCTTCCCCCGGTGAGAATATCGTACAGCCGGGAGAAGACATCAGGAGCGGTGAGATTCTTCTCAGAAAAGGACGTCTGCTGACGGCACAGGATATAGGAACCCTTGCGGCTGCAGGGTTTTCCTCCGTACCCGTCTTTGTTCCCTGGAAGGTCTCCATCATCTCAACCGGCGACGAACTTGTACCGCCTGACACCGTTCCCGGCCCCGGACAGATCCGGGACGTCAATACATATGCCATCGCAGCGCGAAGTATCCGTGAAGGACTGTGCGTTGTCAGAACAGCTGCTGTGAAGGACGATTGGGAATCCCTGCTCAGGGCTCTTGAAAGCGCCAAAGCAGACAGCGATATCATTGTGCTTTCCGGCGGAAGCTCAAAAGGGAAAAAGGACATGTCCTCAGAGCTGATTGAAAAGGTTGCCGACTGCGGCGTCCTTACGCATGGTATCGCCGCAAAACCTGGAAAACCTACCATCACAGGCTTTGACAAGGAAAGCCGGACAATGTTTATCGGCCTTCCGGGCCATCCTGCTGCAGCTCTGATGGTGTTTGAGCAGATTCTGATCAGGATCTGGCGCGGCCAGACAGGACAGTCCGAAGAGCGCACCGTGCGTGCAAAAATCACTGTCAATGTCCAGTCTGCGCCGGGAAGACGCACTTTCCAGCTTGTCACACTGCAAGAAACCGATGACACCCTCGCCATACCTTTGTTCGCAAAGTCCGGAATGATTTCTCCGATGACCCGGGCTGACGGATATTTTGAAATGAGCGAGAATCAGGAAGGCGTGCGTGCCGGAGACCTGGTGCATGTTCACCTTTGGAAGTGAGGGATTACATTATGAAGAGAAATCTTTATCTGACGACAATACCTGTGGATGAAGCGAAAAAAATCTATCTGGACGCACTGGGCGATGATATCAGTCCCCGTCCGGAAATCATCGACGTGACAGATTCCCTCGGCCGTATCACAGCCGAAGCTGTTTACGCCAAGTTTTCCTCTCCCCTGTATAACTCCGCCGCCATGGACGGCATCGCGGTAATCTCTTCGCGGACAAACTGGGCTTCCGAATCATCACCTGTACTGCTCAGGCCCGGCGAAGACTATGTCATCGTCGACACGGGTGATCCCATCCGGAAACCTTATGATGCTGTCATAATGGCCGAGGACTTACAGGAAACGCCGGACGGCGTGCTGATCCGTTCCTCTGCTCCGGCATGGCAGCATGTACGCCCTCTCGGCGAAGACATTATTTCCGGGGAAATGATTCTGACCGGACACCACAAAATCCGCCCGATCGATATCGGCGTACTGCTCTCCGGCGGCGTTACCAAGATTGCAGTATTTACGCAGCCTCGTGTGGGAATCATTCCGACCGGGACTGAGATTGTCGAGCCTTACGATGACCCCAAAGAAGGCGAGATCATTGAATCCAATTCCAGAATGTTCGAGGCAATGATCCGTGAAAACGGGGGCATCCCGGTAAGATATGATATCGTCAGGGACGACCGCGACGCGATCCGGGAAAGCGTTCTAAGCGCACTGAACGAGAATGATATGGTCATCGTCAATGCCGGATCAAGCGCAGGAACGGAGGACTTTACAGTCCATATCCTGAGAGAGATCGGAGAGGTCTTTGTTCACGGAGTTGCCATTAAGCCCGGCAAACCGGTCATTCTCGCAAGAGCCTGCGGCAAGCCGGTTGTCGGAATTCCCGGATATCCGGTTTCCGCTTATCTGGCAATGGAAAACTTCGTTTACCCCCTGCTCCACTCCTTCACCGGCCGGATGGAATCGGAAGGAAAAACCATACAGGCCGTATTGTCAAGAAGACTGGTATCATCACTCAAGCACAGAGAATATGTGCGCGTCAGAGTCGGCCGCGTAGGCGGAAGGTATGTATGTGCGCCGCTTGCCCGTGGAGCGGGTGCCGCGATGAGTATGGTCAGAGCAGACGGATTCTGTATCATCCCGCAGGAAACAGAAGGATATGAAGCCGGAGAGATGGTTTCTGTCGACCTTTTCGGAACGACAGAGGAACTGGATAAGACTCTGGTCTGCATAGGAAGCCATGATCTGCTTCTTGATATTATCTCCGATCTTATGTCGGGAGAGTCCGAAGGAATCCGACTGTCAAGCACACACATCGGCAGTCTCGGCGGACTGATGGCGATGAAAAGAGGCGAGGCCCATATCTCCCCCTCCCATCTTCTGGACGAAAAAACCGGCATCTATAACGAGTCCTACATCCGCTCCCTGTTCCCGGGAGAGAAAATGGTTCTGGTCAAAGCTGTCCGGAGAATCCAGGGAATCATTGTTGCCAAGGGCAACCCTCTTGGCATCACCGGAATAGAGGATCTTAAAAGAGTCCGTTTTGTCAACCGGCAGAGAGGTGCCGGCACACGCGTGCTGCTGGATTACAAGCTCTCTTTGGCAGGTATTCCGAAAGAAGCCATTGACGGATATGAGACAGAAGCAGCCACGCATATGGCTGTAGCAGCCCAGGTTGCCAGCGGCGAAGCAGACTGCGGCATGGGCGTGTATTCTGCTGCTCATGCGATGGATCTCGACTTCATCCCGGTTGGTGAGGAAGAGTATGATTTTGTCATGCACAAGGAAAGTCTGGAAATGCCGGAAGTCAAATGCTTCCTGAGACTTCTCGGAAGCGAAGCATTCCGGAGCAAATTGGAAGAGCTTGGTGGTTATACGCTCGAAGATCCGATACGAATCATAGAGATCGCCTGATTTACGGTAAACCATTCGGAAAGACTGCAGATGTCTGAATCAGTGTGCAAGCAGGCACTTCCACACCCGCATAAAAAATAAGGAGACAAACCTGATATGATCCCCCTTAGGTAGATAAGACAAATACAAAAATCTACCTAAGGGGGATCATATCAGACCGTCCCCTATCTCCTTTCGGCGGTCAGCCTGCGAATGCTGCTTTCTGTTCCTGCATCTCTTCCTGCAGGATTTCGATTGCCTTATCCAGCTGCTCGTCGCCTTCTTTTTCTTCGTCAAGCTGGACTTCTACATCCGGATCCAGACCGGTTCCGTGGATGTTGCGGCCTTCCGGCGTATAGTATTTGGCTGCGGTTACCTGCATGGCGGATCCATCGTCCAGTTCGATCACGTACTGCACGATGCCCTTGCCGAAGGATTTCTCTCCGACAAGTGTTGCCTTATCCAGATCCTGCAGACAGCCGCTGACGATCTCAGATGCACTGGCCGAGCTGTCGTTCATCAGCACCACGATCGGGAGGTCGATGGTTTCCGAATCCTTGGAATGGTACTCTTCCCTGGTGTTATTTTTGTCGACTGTGTATACCAGAAGCTGGTCTTCGGGCAGGATCCGGTCCAGAATCTCTGCCGCGGCGTCTACCAGACCGCCGGGATTATCGCGCAGGTCGATGACCAGTCCTTCCATTCCCTGGGCAGAAAGCTCGTCAACCGCCTCATTGAACTGTTTGGGCGTTGTCTCCATAAATTCCTGAAGGGCAATGTATCCAATATTGTCATCCAGCATCTCATATTCTGCCATGGGTGTCTCAATCAGACGACGCTCTACATCTACCGTAAAATACCTGTCCTCAGAAGGACGGTAGATCTCCAGATTAACGGTCGTGCCTTCCTCTCCCTTGATATGAGAAACTACCTCGGTCAGTTCGCGGCCCGCTGTATCCTCTCCGTTTACCTTGTTGATGACGTCATCCTTGAGAATTCCCGCTTCCTCACAGGGAGATCCCTTGAAAGGCTTTACGATCGAGATGATGCCCGTATCCACAGACTGCTGGAGAAGGGCTCCGATTCCGCAGTAAGTACCCTGCATGGATTCCTGAATCAGGGCATACTCATCCGCTGTATAATAAAAGGTATATTTATCTCCCAGTTCATCCAGATATCCTCTGTAAATACCTTCCTTCAGGCTCTCGGGATCTATATCCGCATCCTCCAGATAATACTTGTCAACCACATTCTGGATCATCTGAAGTTTATTTTCAATCTCTTTAAAATCACCGGAAAGTTCCTGTGCATTTCCTGACTGGACCGTTCCGATTCCTGCCGGTCCCGAAACACCCGGAATGCATCCTTCCAGCAGCAGGGCTGCTGACAGCAAGCCGCAGAAAAGGCCTGTACATTTTCTTACATGATTTCTGTTTCCGCGCATCTGCAAATCCTTCCTCTCTTTGAAAAACAGGCGGCTGAAGCCGCCTGTTTTTATGATTATTATCTACTTATGCTTATACGTACTTATACGCGCACCCGGCGAATCAGCGTGATGTAACTGCCGATCAGACCGATGCCAAGACCGATGATCAGCGTTGCCGGAATCAGAACGATAAAGATATCCTTCACCGGCAGGAAGTGGAGCAGACTGCTCAGTGCGCTGAAATGTTCTGTTACAAACTTTACGATTTCTCTGTAAAGGAAGAACATTGCTGCCAGCGGGATCAGCGATCCGATCAGACCGATGATAGCTCCCTCTACCAGGAAAGGTGCTCTAACAAAGAAGTCTGTCGCGCCCAGATACTTCATAATAGTAATCTCATCACGGCGCACATCAATGCCGACACGGACAGTATTGCTGATCAGGAAGATCGCAACTGCCAGCAGGATCACGATGATGGCCATAGAAACATAACCAAGCAGGCGTCCGAAGCTGACAAAGCTGTTGGCAACACTTTCGGAAGCATTGACTTTTCTGACATCCGGAATCGCAGAAATATAGTCTACCAGCTCCTTCTGCGCGCCGGCATCATTGAGGTAAACCTCAAGGCTGGCCGACTCTGCCAGAGGGTTGTCATTATCCAGATTGGTGAGGACCTCATTATCTCCTTCCGGGAAAGCCTTCTCCTTATAGAGCTTCCAGGCTTCTTCCGCAGAAGTATAATGTACTTCATTAACCTCTTCCCGCTCTTCAATCATAGTCTGGATCTCTTTGATCCTGTCCTCGCCTGTTCCTTCTTCGAAGAAAACAGTTACGCCGACGGTTGTCTCCACCTCTGAGAAAATATGCTGGAAATTGACTACCATGCAGTAGAAAACGCCAAACAGGAAGAGACATGCTGTAATTGTACCAATTGACGCCAGAGAAAACAGACCGTTTTTGAAAATATTCCGGATTCCCTGACGGATTCCATTTGTAAAACTATACATAGACATACCCACCCTTTTTCTCATCGCTGACAATCTCACCCTGGTTGAGATTGACTACTCGTTTCTGCATCTCGTCCACAATCTTGGTATTGTGCGTAACGACAACAACCGTCGTGCCGCGCTTGTTGATCTTTTCAAGGAGCTTCATGATCTCCGTGGAATTGGTCGGATCGAGATTACCTGTCGGCTCATCAGCCAGAAGTACAGGCGGATTATTGACGATGGCGCGGGCAAGCGCTACTCTCTGCTGCTCACCGCCGGAAAGCTCGGAAGGCTTTGCCCTGTACTTATCCTGCAGGCCGACCAGTTTGAGTACGTCCATAACATTTTTCTTAATACGGCGGTTGGGTACGCCGATGATACGCTGTGCGAATGCAATATTCTCAAAAACAGTACGGTTCTTGAGAAGTTTGAAATCCTGGAATACAACGCCGATGCCGCGGCGGAACTTGGGAATCTGATCCCTGCGAAGCTTGCCGATGTTTTTGTTGTTCATAAAGATGTTGCCGGATGTCGGCTCCATCTCCTTCAGCAGCAGACGGAACAGGGTGGTTTTTCCGGAACCGCTCAGTCCAACGACAAAAACAAACTCTCCTTTATCAATAGAAAGGCTGACATCTTTCAGTGCCTGAATGCTTCCCTGATTTCCCTGATACGTCTTAGATACGTGATCAAGAACTATCATATATCTGACCTCCTTTATCTTACTGTAAGGAGACCCGCATACAGGCATTTTCTGATCTGTATGCAGCGGATCAATACTCCATTGTCTCCATGTAATTCATATATTTCACAACCATCAGCGCGATCTTGAAGGTGATCGCATCCTCGAATACGCGCAGGTCAAGGCCTGTGCTCTTCTGCAGCTTATCCAATCTGTATACCAGCGTATTTCTGTGAATATACAGCTGTCTGGATGTCTCTGAGACATTGAGATTGTTCTCAAAAAACTTGTTGATGGTCATCAGGGTCTCATCATCAAAGTCCTCCGGCGATCTGCCGCCGAAAATCTCGCGAATGAACATCTTGCACAGGGGAATCGGGAGCTGGTAGATCAGTCTTCCGATGCCCAGCACACTGTAGGCAACGACGCTTCTTTCATTGTAGAAGATCTTGCCGACGTCCATCGCCATGCGGGCTTCCTTATAAGAAGAGGAGACCTCTTTGATCTCATGTACTATAGTGCCGAGTGAGATCCTGACTCCTGTCAGCCCCATCCCGGTCAGATGATCATGCAGCACCTGGGCTGCCTTGATCAGATCGTCATATCCTTCATTCTCACGGACTTCGCGGACCACGATGATATTCTTCTCATTTACAGAAGTAATAAAGTCCTTGGGTCGGCCGGTATAAGCCAGACGGACAAGTTCCAGACCTCCTGCGTCTCTGTCCCCGCTCATCTCGATCAGGAATACAACTCTGCTCACATCTGTATCGATATGCAGCTTCTTGGAACGGTTGTAGATATCTACGACCAGCAGATTGTCCAGCAGCAGGTTCTTGATAAAATTATCCTTGTCAAAACGTTCTTTATAAGCGACCAGCAGATTCTGGATCTGGAACGATGCCACTTTGCCTATCATATAGACATCATCGCTGTCTCCTCTTGCAAGGACAACAAACTCAAGTTGTTTTTCATCAAATACCTTAAAAAACTGGAAACCCTGGACAAGCTGGCTGTCAGCCGGAGACTTCACAAACTCCCTGACCGGATACTCATAATCGTCTGCATCAGGAATCGTCGCCGCCAGGACCTTTCCTTCGACATCCGTCACACAGAGATCGATCCTCGTGATCGCCTTGAGACCGTCAATCGTATTCTGCAAAATCTGATTTGAAATCATCTTGCTCCCTCCACACACCTGTATATGTACATTTCAGCATTTTTTATAACTCTATGACTGAACCTTTACAGGTTGGTCATAAACTGTATGCAAACTTACAGGTTTATTGTAATGCATTATACTCCAAAAATAAAGTCCTTCTTGTCAATTTTTTCTAATGGAAATCGACTTTTTTGGTCCTTTTTTGGTTTTCTGCATAAACAATAATATGAGAGCTATGATTTTGAACAATTTTATTATCTTTTTTTGTGGATAATCACAATTTGTTCAAAGCGGTATTACACCGTTAGCATTATAACAGATTTTCATTTCTGTTGCAATAATATTTCTAAAATATTACATAAATATGTCTCTTTTTACTTAAAAACAGGAGCTCCGCAGAGCTCCTGTCTTGTTACTCTTATAATATCTTAGTGCTTACGGGCTGACATAGCCAAGCGGGTCAACATAGGTGCCGCCGACTACAACGCTGAAGTGGAGATGAGGGCCGGTAGAGATACCGGTGGAGCCCATCGCCGCGATCGTCTCACCCTGAGATACATACTGGCCTGCGCTGACATAAAGAGCGCTGCAGTGCATGTATACGGTGGAAACGCCGTTGCCGTGGCTGATCGTCACATAGTTGCCCATACCGCCGCCGTCTCCGGCCGCTGTAACTGTACCGCCTGCCGCTGCCCAGATAGGATCACCTGTACTTCCTGCGATATCAAGTCCCTCATGGTAGGTGGATGCTCCATATGTCGGGGAGATTCTGTATCCGAAGTAGGAAGAAATATAGCTTGCGCTGGTCGGCCAGATCATGCCTGTGCTGGAATAAACCGGTTCAGGCTCTGAATAAGAAGGCTCCTCATAATAGCTTTCTTCCGGCTCAGGTTCACTGTAAGAATTATCACCGGAACTGCTGCTGTCATCATAGGACTGTGCTGCCTCGGCCTGTCTGCGAGCCGCTTCTTCTGCCTCAGCCTGTCTGCGGGCTGCTTCCTCCGCGGCGGCTCTCTCCTGTGCAACGATCTCGGCAAGGATAGCATTGCTCTGCTCAATCTCGCTGACAGTAGCTTCGATGTCTTCATTAACATCATTGATATTTGCGCCGATGGATGACAGTTCTTCCTGTTTCTGAGCAGCAATCGTCTCTACGCTTTCCTTCTCCGTCTCGAAATCAGCCTTCTGCTGCTCCTGCTCGGCTTTCTGTGCCTTAAGCTCTTCCTCATAAGCTGCGATCTGATCTCTGATCTCCTGCAGCTTGGTCAGAAGCTCGTGGTCATACTGGTTGATCTTGGAAATATACTCGGAGTCGTTCAGCAGTCTCTTGAGGTCTCCTGAAGAGAAGAGCATCTCGATATAAGTCTCGTCTCCTGCCTCATACATAGCCTTGATACGGGCCTTGAGCGCATCATACTGAACTGCCTCATCCTTTTTAGCCTGAACAAGATTAGACTCTGTCAGAGCAATCTTTCCTTCAGTCTCTGTAATCTTTTTCGAAATATCCTCAAGCTTTTTCACGTACTCCTGGATCTGTGCATCCAGCTCCGCGATATAAGACTCGGTATCTTTTTTATTATTCTTTAACTCTGCAAGCTTTGCCTCCAGCTCAGCCTGTTCACTTTCCAGGCTGCTGATCTCTTCCTCGATCTCTGCTTTAGACGTGGCGTAGGCGGGCAGTGCTGCGGGAACGGCCAGGGATACGCTCAGCATTAATGTCAACGCAAGTCTGAGCCATTTCTTACCGGATTCCTTCATAAATCTGTTACCTCCTGCATTTGATATCTATCCTAATTTCAGTTTAACCCATTTGAAGCTATTATATCACAATCCGTCATTATTTCAAGTCTGTTTCCGATTTATTTCATATTTATTACACAGAATATTCTCACCAAATCATTCATTTGTCTGTTAATTTAATATGTAATTGGCGTATTATGTCGCTTATTGTCGTATTTGCGATTGTTTATAGACATTTTCCGATTGTTTTTCTTGCAGAACACTTCTTCTTTCCATGTTATATAAAATATGTTACACTGTCTGTTAGAATTTATTGTTTCATATTTTATAATACTTTTTCTTCTCGTTTCAGAAAGGTTCTGATCTTCTTGGCAAATGACTTTTCACAAGGTAAAGTCTGGAGAAATATCATCGCCCAGGCTGTTCCCCTGACCATGGCGCAGCTGGTTCAGCTTACCTATAATATGGTTGACCGTATTTATCTCGGCCATATCGAGGGAATCGGCAGCATGGCCCTTACCGGCATCGGTCTGACCTTTCCGGTCATCACGGTCATCACTGCCTTTGCCCTTTGCTTTGGCGGAGGCGGCACTCCCATCTTCTCCATCGCCCGCGGGGCACAGGAAGAGGACAAGGCCCGCAATGTTATGGGGAATTCTTTTTTTCTCCTTCTGAGCAGCAGTGTGATCCTGTTTGCTTTGTGCATGCTGTGCAAGAGGCCTCTTCTCTTTCTCTTCGGTGCCAGCGAAGCTTCCTATATATATGCCAATGCCTACCTTCGCATCTACCTGCTGGGGACTCTCTTTTCCATGGTCACCCTTGGCATGAATGGTTATATCAACGCCCAGGGCTTTCCCCGGGTCGGCATGGGGACAACTGTGATTGGAGCTGTCCTCAATATGATACTGGATCCGATCTTTATTTTCCTTTTTCATATGGGAGTTGCCGGAGCCGCTCTGGCCACAGTGCTCAGTCAGGCAGTTTCCTTTCTCTGGGTCATGCGCTTTCTGACAGGAAAAAAGGCTCTTCTCCGGTTGGAAGTGTCCCGTATGAAGCCCATTCCGTCGATCATACGCCGCATCATCACGCTGGGAACGCCTCTTTTTATCATGCAGGCAACCAATGGTCTGGTCCAGATTGCCTGCACCAAGACCCTGCACACCTTCGGCGGAGATCTCTATGTCGGCGTTATGACAATACTGAATTCGGTCCGCGAGCTCCTGTCCCTGCCCATCAACGGGCTCTCCAACGGAGCCCTGCCTGTTCTGGGCTACAATTACGGTGCCAGAAAATACGACCGTGTCAGACAGGGAATCCGCTTCCAGACGCTGCTTGGCAGCGGGTATACTGCCGCCGCCTGGGTCTTTGTTCTCCTGGCTGCCCGGCCACTCGTGTCACTGTTTACTTCAGATGCGGAGATGATCACTGCCGCAGTTCCTGCCCTGCACCTGTATTTCTTCGGTTTTGTCTTCATGGCACTCCAATTCGCAGGGCAGATCAGCTTCCAGTCCCTGGGATGCGCCAAACGGGCCATTTTCTTTTCGATATTCCGAAAAGTCATCATCGTTGTACCTCTGACCCTCCTGCTCCCTGCAATGGGCTACGGGGTAAACGGCGTCTTCATGGCCGAACCCATCTCCAACCTGATCGGCGGTACCGCCTGCTTTCTGACCATGTATTTCAGCCTCTACCGGAAACTCGGAAAGTAGGGAGCCTGCAAATAAAAAGTCAAGCCCCAAACGTTAGTTTCTAAAAAAATTT
>CAMHFW010000027.1 GCA_946184675.1 uncultured Clostridia bacterium
GGAAATATGACCAGGCACTTCGGACCGGTCAACCAGAAAGGCGGCCATCGTCGTCTGAATGTAGCCATCACCCGTGCCAGAAAAGAAATGCATATATTTGCATCCTTCGATCCTTCCATGCTCCAGGTTACACCGGAAAGTCCGGCAGGGGTCAGAGACCTGGCAGATTTTCTCCGCTATGCGAAGGAAGGGACTGCAGCGCTTGCGGACCGGTCCGTCTGCAGCGATAAGGAGAGAGAGCGGGTAAGCAGACAGATTGCAAGCCGTCTGCAAGAAGAAGGATTTGAAGTTGATGTACAGGTCGGCAGCAGCGGATTTGTGATCGACGCGGCGGTGAGAGATCCCCGCGACCCGGACAGATATCTGCTGGGCATTCTCTTAGATGACAGCAGGGCAGCAATGGGGGATACGGTCAGAGACCGGTGCATCCTGCAGAAAAATGTACTGCGCAGGATGGATTGGAACTTGTGCAATGTCTGGCTGCTTGACTGGTTTGACAGTCCGGACACACAGATTTACAAGATAAAACAAGTTATCGGGAGGCTGATGAGAGCCTAGATGACAGCAGGAAAGAAAGGAAGCAAAGGACGGCATGAAGAAAGCATTTGGTAAAATCACTGTAATCATGATACTGGTACTGATGGTGCTTTCCATGACAGGGTGTGAGCAGGCGAAGAGACTGCAGTCTCTTCTGCCGGGAGCCCAGACAGAGGCAGCCGGGGGAGAAGAGCAGACAGAGACATCCGGTCCTGCGGCCGGAGATATCTCAGAACTGCAGAATTCACTGAGCTGGGTCTATCTGATTCAGGAGACCGAAGGAAAAGGGGAATCCCCGACAGGGATCCTGATCTACAACCCTGTGATGGGCGGCTACAGCATGAACGGCGCCTATGATACGGAGGCCTTTATCGAGTGGGATAACAGGGAGTTTAACCTGGAGGCAGAAGCTTCTCAGAGTGCTCCGGGCTGGTATCATTCCGCCCAGCTTGCTACGAATATTCGCAATCAGGATTTCCTGCTGCGGGTAAATCTGCTGAGGGAAGAAGAGGAGGATACACAGATCCGACTGGAGAATCCAAAGATTGCTGTTTTGGAATGGCCGTCCCTGACCGGCAAAAACGGCATCACAATGGAGAAATCAGGGGATACCTATATCTTTTCGGCAAAAACGATCAAAGAACTCTTTACAGAGCCTGTTTCTGGTGTATTCACCTACAAGATTAAAGACTGTACTGGCTGTAATGTTCAGCTGGAAGGGGATGAACTGCAGTACCGCTCTATTTCCGGCAATAAAGCGTCCTTTACCGTAGAAATCGCAGATCCTGCCGGTCAGACCCGGCAGGTTCAGGTCGGCATCAGCCTGAAGAGAAATCTGATGCCTCTGCTGATCGTTGCTGCAGCTGCAGCGGCAGTCGCTGCGGCTGCCGTAATCATTTTCCTGCTTCGGCAGAGAAAGAAACAGAAGATCATCAGGGAGGAAGCAGATGCAGCGCTGCAGGAGATTCTGCAGGTAAAATCGGAGGCAGAGCCGGTTCTTTCATCCTGCCGGCAGCTTTCCAAAAATGTTCCCGGCATGATGAAAGATGTGATGAAAAAGGTCAGGGCATTCAGCGGCGTGATCGATCTGAAAACGGTTGAAAATGCAGCGGTGGAGGCAGAAAACCTGACAGAGAGTCCGACCTATCAGACTCTTCGGATCTATCTTTCTGACCTGGAAAAACTAAGTGGCATGTTTGACAGCGGCAAAAAGCTGCAGATGGTCAATCCTGCCTGGACAAAAGAACTATTCCTGCAAAAAGAGAGCAGAGACAGGGAGCTTGCTGTTGTACGGCAGACAATGGAGGAATTGAAAAAAGAATATCAGCAGGCCAATGAGAAACTGAGCATTCTGGAATCCTTCACCAATCCGGGCAGAGATCCCTTTGGATTCGATTTTGAAATCCTGATTCATACAGGCGGAGCACTGTGGACCTGCACGGTTGAAAACGGGACAAAGGGCATACAGAAACTGAGTGACCTGTACTTTATGAGCAAAGGAAAGAGACTCACGAAAGGGATAGAGATTCTTTCTCAGGACGCTGCTGAAACAAAGATTGTTTCCGGAAATGAAGATACCATCCTGATTTCATCCAGCAATAACAATCATCAGCTCTTTCGGGGAGACCAGCTCAGACTGGATCCGGAAGAGGATGGAGCTGTCATTGAGATCAGGAGCAAATAAGCAAGCAGACATAAGCATATTGCAAAGTGTGCGGGGAGGAACGCAAGATGCCGATTGAGGGAAATATTTGTCCGTATTGTATGAAGCCAGTGCTGAGCAGCAGCCTGATGTACTATGTTCGCGTGAAGGAAAAAGACATCTGGAATGAGTCCGGCAGCCCTCTGGCTGCCCGGTTCCGAAAGGAAATTCAGGCCTGCAAAAAGGACAATCATTATAAGAGGTTCTGGACAGAGCGTCTGGCGGAAGGAAAGATCGGGCCGGATCTTGAAGAACGGCTGGTGGTTACAGAAGAAAAGCTTCTTGCCCTGATGAATGGGGTACCGGGAAAGACAGAAGTTCCGGGACGGAAAAAAGCCGTATCGGCAGCTCCCGGCGCGGCATCCTCTGACGGGAGGACTCTTTCTGACGGGAGGCTGCTGACAGATGGGAGAACGCTTTCTGACGGCAGAACTCTCACAGATGGCAGGGCAGGTACCAGCCAGCCGGGCGGCCGGAATCAGAAGCAGGAAACAGCCCAGACAGCTGCGGATGAAGGAAAAGAAATCCGCATCACCCGGGAAGGGGGACAGTTCAAGCTCTATCAGGGGAACATTCTGACAGCGGACACGATGACGGTCTGTGAGCATTGCTGGAATGTTCTGCCCCCTCAGATGTGCAGCGGCAGCATGAGAGTGATCCATATCAGTCTGGTGGCAGGGGTCGGCGCGGGAAAAAGCTGTCTCCTCCTTTCCTGGCTTCGAAGCATCAATGCCAATCTGATGACTCCTGCAGGAGAGGATAAGGTTGGCGTAAATAGCTGGCTGGAGAAATACCACTTTAATTCCCTGATGTGGGATGATCTGGATTATCCGGCTGTCTATGAGCAAATGCTGGACCAGTTTGAAAATAAAGATATCTGTCCCAAAAAGACAGATCCCTCTTTTGTCCCTCCCATTTTTCTGGAGGTAGAGTGCAGGTCCGAGGAGAAGAACGGAGAGAGAGTTCTTCTGTGCATATATGATGCGGCCGGAGAAGTTCTGACGCATGTAAAGGCAAAGAACTGGAATCCGGTCCTGATGAAACATCTGGAACAGACAGATGCGGTGATTTTCCTGGTAGATCCCGTTGATGCAGGTCTGAAGACCAACAAGGTGATGAAAAAATACGGGCCGCACGAGCAATTTTTCATGAGCGAACATACACAGAAACTTTTTGGGGAAAAGATTCTGGATCCGGGAGAGCAGGCTAAAATCCAGTCAGATCCGGGAGCATCCTGGACTCTTGCGGAACTGGTAGAGGCTTTTATGCCGGATACTGAGGAAGAGAAGAAAACGATCATGAAAAAGAAGAATACAGCAGCTGCTTTTCTGACTCTGGATAATTTCCTGCATCACGCAGCGATCCTGTCAGGTACATCTCCGGAAAGGGCAAAGGATCTCCTGAAGGACAAACTGATGGCAATGGTCCTGCCTAAATGTGACAGCTTCCGGGAATATTATGAGGAAGAATATCCGGATGTTTTCCAGACCTACGGAGGAAAGTCCGGGGAAGACCGGGAACGCTATGAAAGTCAGCGTTCACATGTTGTAGGAGAATTCTTTTCAGAAATCTATAATCTGGAGGAAATCCAGGCCAGATTCACGGAGCATAAGGAATTTGTACTCTCCTCTCTGGGCAGTGAGGCAAGACCTGTTACAATAGAGGGGCAGGAATTCACTAAACTGGAGAAAGAATACCATCCCTTCCGCATTGAAGATCCTATTTTCTGGATTCTGAATGAGATGCTGTAGAGGAGCAGCGGCAAGGACTATGAAAAAGGTACATCAGCTTTATTATACGAATTACGGGAGCGGCTATCGCATAGAGGCTTCTAGTATTCCGGACCTGTCTCCGACAGGAAGCGTCACCTCGTCCGTTTCGGCAGCTGCCGTGATCTGGGAGACCGGTCTTGGCGGAGAGGGTACAGAGACGGTCACTTATTCTGACAGAGTGGGACGCTTTCTGAGTGCCAGGACGGTTCCGTGCAGGCAGACAGGAGATACCAGACCCGGTTTCTGGAGCCATGTGATCCTGCCGGGGAAAGATGGAAGTGATGGTTTCCTGACCTGCCTTTCCTGGCCGGGAGACCAATATCAGACCCGGGTAAGTCTGGGAGAGAAGCTGGAAGACGTCATGATCCCGGAAGAGGACTATGATCTGCAGGAAATCTGCAGGAAATACGGCCTGCATGGCGACAGGCTCTCGCAGCTGATCCTGCTGGCAATCAGAAGCTGCTGCGGGAGCAGGCAGGCGGCGTGTCTGATCCATACGGAGACCTCCGCAGACGCCTGCATACAGGCAGGACGGGAATGCATGGCCCTCATCTACTGTCTGCTGCCGCATGCCCTGAGGAAACGGGCCGGATATCAGGCCCCGGCAGAGGAGATATCCGGCGGGATCCGCTTCATGATCTGCCGCGCAGGCAGCAGAAATCATGGATTTATGCTGAATTCTGCTGCACCGGCTAAACAGGATGCAGACGAACTGGCCTGGGAGATGGGCCGGCAGCTGGCGGACTTGTTTGAGACGGACCCGGCCCGGTATGAGCAGCGTATTTCGGACCTTTGCGGTGATACAGATGACTTTGAGACCATCCTGTGGAACTATTACCGTGTGATGGGCAAAAAGGAATTGGGTAAACTTCCTGCAGGTCTGCTGGCCGGAAATGCCCCCAGGCTTCTGCTTGCAGCGGAAAATGACGCAAGCCTTCTGGCATTTACAGAAAACTGGTTTTCCTCTGTAAAGATGGATGCGGATGATGAAAGGCTGGCAGCCTTTACGGAGCTGTCTCTGAAAGAGGCCCAGCTGCAAAAAGCAGGGGGCGGCAGGGCGTATCAAAGATGTATCCTGCGCTGCCGCAGCCTTCTGAAAACACTCAGCAACGATGAAGACACTTTCGCTGAAAACCTGAGAATCATCAGCGGTCAGTATCCGGCGATTGCAGGAGATCTGACCGGTGAAGGCGCCGCGGAAGGGCAGCCGGAAGATGACCCGGGAGAGGATACCGGTAAGAATGATCTTCCTCCCGGAAAGAAGAAAAGAAAGAGGAGTACAGAAGATGACTACAATCAGAAAACGGTCGTTTTTTCCTTCCTTTTTGCCGGCTTTTACCTTTCCTTAGTCGTCAGCTGCTGCGGTCTGGCGGCCCAGCTGGCGCAGAGCTATCAGAATCCGCTGATATTCGCAGGAGGTATCCTGGCAGTGATTGCTGCAGGTATCCTGCTTATGCTGCTGAACGCAGTGACTGGATTATTGCGAAGGGAACATCATATATCGATGAATGGAATATTTATGGCCGGTCTGGTGGCAGCCGTATGCGCGGCAGTCGCTTCCATAGCCGGAAACGGTACAGCGGCAGCTGTGGCTGGCGCAGGAACTCTGATTTTCGGAGCATTATTGTCACGCAGGTAAAAAGAAAGGAGTAACGGGTATGTTGTTGGCAGCATTGGCGGAACAGGTCAGAGGCGGCATTTTGCTGGTCATCTGTGGTTTGATAGGAATCTTCTTCTTTCTGGATGCCGGCGTCAATATTTTCGGAGTAAAAAAAGACGGCAATGGCAAAAAAAGAGCAGGAGAGGGTGATACAATCCGCTTCCGGGTTCTTTATAAAAACAAGATCTGCGGGGGGGATGAGTTCAGGGTTCTCACCCCGGGGAAATCCATTCTGGTTGGCTTCGGTCCGGCCTGCCATGTAGATCTGGCTGCTTTTCCTCTGCCTTTTACGGGTGAAGAAGAGGTCTGGTTCTCGGTACTGGAAAACTCGGTAGGAGTTCTGATGGCGGCCAAAGATCCGGCCATGGAGGGCCTGCTTGTCCGGAGAGCGGGAGATAAAACTTACCAGACGTTAATGAAGGTTCAATTGAAAGACGAACTGCAGATCGAAAAAGATGAATTAGTGATCAAACTGGAAAAGATGGAATGATCCGCTTTACAGAGCGGGAAAGGGGATAGCATGGGAAAATTGTTCAATAAAAAGGGCACAGAATCAGAGAGCGGGCAGAGAAGCACTTCCATTGCCTATGCCCTGCTCATGCTCTGCGCCACTCTCCTGATCTGCGCCGCCTTTCAGGCATCCGGCAGCACTCCCTTTAAGACGCCTGAACAAAAGGAAGCAATCGCTGCCAGCAAGGAGGAGGCTGCGCTGACCTACGGCAAGGCCAACATTATTCCGGGGGATATCACAGACCGAAATGGCGTAAAACTGATCTGGTCAGAGCAGGACGCAGAGGGAAATGTGGTCACGAAATATGAAGATCCGCTGGTCTATACCCAGGCTCTGGGGTTTTATAAAGAGCTGCAAAGCGGTGCTTCAATCGGTTATCTGATGGCAGGAAAGCAGGAAACCAGGAACTGGCTTTATAAGGCAGATTCTGATACGACCAAAGGCTGTACGGTGCAGACCAGTCTGGATGCAGAACTGCAGAAGTATAATTACAACCTTCTTAGCAGTCTTTGCACCGGAGAGGATCAGACCGGCAGCATTGTTGTGATGGATGCAAAAAGCGGAGAGATGCTGAGCTGGGCATTTTACCCCTCTTTCGAGCCGGAAAAACTAGTCAGAGCTTATGAAACTGCTTCTGCCGATCCGAACGCAGGGGAGGTTTCCTGGACACAGATCGCATCCGAACAGCTGGGCGTTCCCACGTACCCTCTGACACATGGAAGGACGCCGGGCAGTGTCTTTAAGATCATTACCAGCATAGCCCTTCTGGAAAAGGGAGGAACAGACCTGTCTGCAGGCGTTTACCAGTATTACGATGACAGCGGTTATCTGACATTCGGCCAGAATGCTTCTCTGCCCAATGCGAGCGGAGTCGTTTACGGGGCATTGGACTTTACCAGCGCTTTTGTTAATTCGGTCAATGTATACTTTGCCTGGCAGGCTGTCAATACCATCTATAAATCCGGATTGGATGAGGTGGCTGCCCGGTGCGGTTTTGATCGCTGGCTGGAGCTGGATTTCGGAAGTATGATTTCGGGCTATGCCTTTGACAGCGGGGATGATTTCCAGCTGGCATTGACTTCGATCGGACAGAATAATGTGCAGATGAGCGCAGTTCATGTAGCCATGATTACGCAGGCAGTCTCCGGTGACGGGCATATGTATGAGCCGCATATGATGAAGGCAGTCTATGAAAATGAAGAACTGCCCAATCTCCTGGTAGGGTTTAATGAATATAAACAGGGCAATCAGGTCTGGGCGGCGAATCCAGCAGACTATGAAGACTTTACGGACCCTGTTACAGAACCTGCCATTGCAGGAATCATCCGAAATGCCATGCAGGCCCGCGGCCGTAACCTGGCAGAAGATTACGGGTACGGATATATTGAAGCCGGCGGGAAAACGATCGCCGCCGGGGCCAAGACCGGCACAGGCGATATTTCCAATGAGTATGGTGAAAATGTAGCCAACAATCTCTGGCTGACCACCTTCGCACCGGCAGAAGATCCTCAGTATGTGGTGGTAATGAATCTGAGCGATGTGCCCTATGATGATCCGACCTACGGGGAAGGGGCGAACCTGTATCCGGAAGTAAAGAAGGTCTACGAAAAAGTCTACGAATTACTTGGCGAGGATCCGCAGAGTACAAAATAGGGGTGTCAGATATGTTTCGAAAGGGAGAATCCCTGACAGTAGAGGGAAAGAAAGTCATATTTATACAGGATGCGCGGCAGCTGGGGGATCCCGGCCACGGCAGAATCACCTACGGAGGAATCGCAGAGGGCGAGGACGGACAGAGATATTATGTCAAGTATGCCGGTGCATTTGAAAACAGCAATGACCAGTCATATGCCAGAAAGGTTATGCGGCGCTGGGAGATGATCGATGTACAGGGAGACAGACCGCATCATTTTGTCTCTCCTTTTCTGGCCGGGACAGCGGCACATGAAGTCGTCAGCTGGAAAGATATGCAGATCAATGTTGTGGTGATGAATTATGCGGACGGAATCAGTCTGCAGGACCGGGTCCGTCAGATCCGGGAACTGGAAAAAGACATAAAAAAGAAGACAGAAGCTTACCGGCTCCGTTTTGATCTGATCCGCCAGCTGTTTCTGGGAATCCGTGATTACGCGGAAGGAGAAAATGGAACGGTCTATGTGCACAGAGATCTCAAGCCAGAGAATATCCGCGTGAAGACCTGGGAGGATGAAAATCATATAACCCGGCAGCTTCTGCGGATTCTGGATTTTGATTTTCTGCTGGTACCGGGACAGATGCCGGACCGGGGAGGAACCGCCGGCTATACCCATCCGGACTTATATTTCGGCAGCGGACTGGATCATACTGATCCGCAGAAGCGCCTTTCCTGGGATCTGTACTCGGCAGGTATGCTGATCTACTATATCATGGAAGGGAAAGATCATTTTACAGAAGAGGCCTATGAGGAAAGCCGGGATGATTTGTTTACACTTAAGCCCATGCAGACAGACAGAATCTGGCCGGCTTTTTCAGAGATGGTCCGCAATATGATCCGGATGGATCAGGTGCGTTATTCAGGAACAGGAGAACTGATCGCGGAGTATGAAGATTTCCTGCGCAGGCTGTTTGGAGATTATTATGCGCAGGGATTTATGCTTCCTCAGTATCTGGAACATATGCCGGGACAGGAGGAAGGCGGCAGGCGTTACAATATTTTCTGCAGGGTGCAGGAAACAGACGCGGAGGGGAATCCTGCAGGAATCCCGTTTTTCCGTGCTTTTCCTGTTTATGACGGGACTCTTCTGCGGCTGACTTACGGAATGGAAGGAAATATATGCACATCCCGGGCTCCCGAGAAAGCGCAGGAGATCGGTGCCTTGTCGTATCTTTCGGGAGACAGTGAAAAAAGAATCTGTTTTATCCCTTACAGTGACGGGGCCTGGGCGGAGGAAGAAAACGGAAAACTCTCCAGGATCATCTATGAAGACAGAGCCCTTTCGGGAGAGGTCAGGGGATTTCTGGAACTGCTTATTTCAGAGCTTTAGGAGGAATCGAAATGGGAGAAATCTTGGGACTGGATCTATTTGGGGCCGATCTGGATATCTTCGGTGAAGGTCCCCCGGCGGCAGGAGACCTGAAAGCCAGACTTGTGACCTTTGTCATGGACTATTCTTTATCTGTCAGGCAGATTCTGCCTGCAGCTGCTGTGACCTGCTATGACATTATGAACCGATGTCTGCTCAGTGATGGAAAACAGACGACTTTCGGACTTTTGATTTACGGAAACGGAGAGGAGACGGCGCCTGTCTTTTCAGACAGCCCTTCTGTGATCCTGGAGCATATGCTTTCGGCCAAAAACGGAGGGGGCAGCGCAAACGGAGTGGAAAAAACGTCAGCGGCTCTGCGGCTGGCCTGCGAAAGTATGCAGGTGATCAGATCGGAGGAAGGAGTGGAGACAGAGGTTGCTCCGGAAAACCGGATTCTCTTTCTTTTCACAGACTCCCCATCCAGTGAGGATGCCGATCTGAGAAAGATGACAGCGAAAAAGGGGAACTTTGAAGGATGCCCTCCCATCAGGTCTGCGGTACTTTTTATACCGGCAGAAACCAAAACTTTTCAGACGCATGCTTCCCGCTATCAGTTCCCTCTGGTTGACAGACAGGGAAGACCTGACAGGCACAGGGCTCCATATATTTTCCCGCTTGAGACGGTGGTCGGGGAGAGAGTTCTGCAGAATACAGACACAAGTGAGGACTGGATCGATCAGCTGCTTGCAGCGATCAGTTAGGAGGAGAGCATGAGCGACTATATTTGTTACTGCCTTCTGCAGGGAGGAACCGGCAGCCATGCCCTGACGGAGCGTCTGTTTGAACTGCAGGAGTATTATGAAAAAGCAGGCTTTCCGAACCTGCCCCGGCAGGCTTTTGTCTATGGAGACAGGGAAGCTGTCTGCAGGCCGTTTCAGACCTTTTCCAGGGGCTGGAGAACCGGCATGGATACCGGTATGGGCAGATGTCGCCTGCAGGATATGATAGCTCTTTCCTGGCGTCTGCTTAGCAGTGCCATGGGAAGACAGCCGGAAGCGGCTTTTAAGCTAGTCTTTTTATCGGAAATATCCCTGGCGGCAGAGGAAGAGAGTGCTGTGATCGCGGGTGATCAGCTGCGCGCCCTCAAGGAGCGGGGACTGGAGATTATCTTCGTATCCTGCAGCCCGGAGGCCGATGGCGGACCTCTTCGGACACTTGCCGATCAGGAAATCGGTGCAGGGGAAGACGCGGCCTTTATTTTAGGAGGATCATGATGGACTACGATTTGGAAAAAGAGGAAGAGCAGGAGATTTCAGGAAAGTTTTCATTACCCGGAATCGGACGCGGCGTCAAGCTGCCCAAATTTCCGCCTTTTCATGGAAAAGAGGATGAGGAGGATACAGATATTCCGGATGATCCGGAGGCTGAGCAGGAAGAGTCAGAAGAAAAGAAAAAGCTCGCTCAGAAAGAACCTGTAAAGGAAGAACCGCTTGCGGAGCTGGAACCGGACCGGATCACGATCACCATGCTGGGGGTCAGCGGGTCCGGAAAAACCATGTTTTTGTCAGGGGTCTATCAGTCCCTGATCCAGGACAGCTGTTCCGGCATCAGTCTGGCAGGAGATGACAGCCGGCCTTCGGCAGATCCTTCCGTGAAAGTGACCAGACAGATCAGGGATATTGCTCTGACAGAACACTACAGCAATGGGGAAGGCTGGGTATTTCCTCTGGGCACCAACCGGACGGTGGAGTATCCCCTTCGTCTTCTCTATCAGGAGAAAGAAGTCTGCGGGTTTGATTTCCTGGACTATGCGGGCGGCCAGATTGCAAATCTGCTGGATTTGCCGGAATCCGGTCTCAATGCAGACCAGGAAAAACTTCTGACCCAGCTTAAGAAGAGTGATGCCCTGCTGATTTTTGCAGATGCGGACGTGATTGCCCGGCATCGGGTTTTTGCCAGTGATACAGAGATGGCCCTGTGCAGGAATGAAGCAGGAGCAGATAAAGTCAATGAGCTGTTTAATGAGCTCAAGTCCTTCTACAGCGACCGGTCCATGACGGTCCTGATTGTTCTGACAAAGACAGATAAGGTGCCGGATTCTATGCGGCGCAGCAACTATGCGGAGCTGGTGGAGCGGACCAAGGAAGTCTACAGAAATCTGTGGACGACCCTCCGGCAGAAAAGTGAGGATACGGATCATCCCTGGTCGATCGGCATTGTGCCGGTGACAGCTGTCGGACGGGGGAATGAAGTCCGTCATCTGAAGACAACGGAGATGCGCGACGGGATTCCGATTGTGATAGAAAAGGATGTTGCGGTAAGATTTCCCCAGCCGGAAAACATGGATGCTGCCATGGTATACGCAGTTGCTGCCATCATGAAACAGAAGTGTCAGAGGCTGGTCAGAGAGGAGAAGTTTTTGATCGGGCAGAAAAAAAACCCGGATCCCGTGATCAGAAAAGCAGCATTTGACAGGAGCAATCAGCTGGAAACTCTGCGCAGAAAAATGGAGAATTATGTAATTGACCTGACCCAGGCAAAAGGAATTATCTCAAAGATTCTGGATAGGCATGATGTGCTGGGCTGGTGGCTGAACTGACGGCAAGCAGGTGTTTTTATGCAGTTTGAAATAGTATTAAATAGCCGGACCTACAGCTTGGACTACCGGTGGATTGCCCGTCCGGATTACATCAGCGACAAGCTTTGCGACAGGATCAGCGATCTCATGTATCTGCTGGAGCGCGCGGGCAATCTGACCGATGAGGATTATCTGCGCAATATCTTCTTCTTCACAGATGAGACTGGCGGCGTCCTGGTGAGAGGCGGGTATTCAGCCTCTGCAGACAAATTCGGACGGCAGATCTATTCGGTAGAAGGGATTGCCTGTCCTGCCGGTCAGCTGAGGCAGTTCTGGTACGCATTGCCGGCCCTGATTGCCTGGATGACTCAGTGCCCGCTCTTTCGCGACACATGGGTCTACGGAATGCCGGAGAATGAAGATTTAAGCGGACTCAAGGTAGATATCCCTGAGCTGCAGCAGGAGGATGGAAGCCGTATGCTTTCCCAAAGCGGTTTTCTGGCTGCATGCCCTCCCTATGTACAGGAATGCCTGGAATTTCTGCAGGAAGATGTGCTTGCGGCAGGTCAGGTATTTCCCTTTGCCTTTATCCCCGGGGATTCCAGATTTTATCTGGATAATCTGGTGACGAACCTGGAAACGGAAGCGGCAGAAAGAATCTACACAGTCAGGACAGTGACACAGATGCAGCCTCTGCCGGGATCGGAAAGCAATATTTTTTCTAAGGCGGACATTTTTGACGAACGATATCATATTGATGTAGAGATTCTGCGAAAAGGCGACACTTATTTTGCTAAGCTGACAGCTCTGGATCAGAAGGGCAGGGAGATTGCCTATATGGACAGGGAACTGACATTTAATGCGGTCGGGCTGAAGCTTTCCAGGCTGGAGAGCGCTGCTATGCAGCTTCGCGCAGCAGTCCGCCTCTATGGATACCGCAGGGAGGTGTAGGGCTTGAGAGATAATCAGGTAATCCTGTATCAGATTTCGCAGAATATGGGAACTGCAAAAGCGCAGGAAAATGAATTCGGCCCCCTGATGGAGTATTATCAGATGTGCCGGAGATACGGAACAGACTATTTTGAGGGGAATGCAGGGAATACGGTCTGCCATCTGATTCTGGCTGACCGGACACTTGTGTTTGCATTTCTCCGGAAAAAGGATCGTTATTATGTGTCGTATTTGTTTTACCCCAGATATCGGATGGCAGATGGCTGGCTGCAGATTATGGAAGATGTCATGGCCGTGCGTGGGCAGACCGTCAGGAAAACAAACCGGGTAACAGAAAGCGATCTTTTGTTTGAGAAGAATCTGAAGATGCTGGAGGCAGATATTAACCGGAGTCTTATGCCGTTTTCCTTTGTCATCAGTTCTCTGCCGGAAGAGTGTTTTCCGCGGACAGACAAGGTACGACTGTATAATCATTTTCATGTAGAGAAGGTTGTTCCGGAGGAAATTCTGGTTCCTTTTCACGTGGGGGAGGGAGTTGCAAAGACCCTGCCGGATTACGGGAAAATGGAGATGACCGTGATCCGGGAATCTCTGCGCAGGGGAAAAAGTTCTTCCTGGGAAGCAGCGCGGACAGATGAGAGCGGAATCAAGCTGCTGCGAAAGGCATCAGAACCGGTAAAATCAGCAGGTCCGGACATCATGCGGATGTCTGCTGTGGAGGATGCCTTTTCCCGCCTCTGGGAAAAATAGTAGTTGCTTTTTACTAAAAAAATGGTATAATAGCCGGGTAAGCTAACATGGCTCAGTTGGTAGAGCGACGCACTCGTAATGCGTAGGTCGGGGGTTCGAGTCCCCCTGTTAGCTTTTTTTATTATCTCGGGATACCGCCGGTCAGATTATGAGCTGCCGGCGTTTTTTCTTTGCCTGACAATGCAGTTTTAGGGCTTTTCATTATGGCAAAATATGAGATAATAGGGATACAAGTGTGATTTATGACAAGGAGAGATTTTAGATGATTATCAGACCTTATTTTTACAGAGAAAACGGCGGAGAGGATATTTTTTCCAGACTTCTGACAGAGCGCGTGATCATGCTCTTTGGCGAGGTTGATGACGATATGGCGGCAACCGTGATTGCCCAGCTTCTGTATCTGGAGTCCGTGGATTCCTCAAAGGATATCCAGATGTATATCAATTCCCCTGGCGGCAGTGTGTCCGCAGGACTTGCCATTTATGATACCATGCGTCATATCCACTGTGACGTTGCAACCATCTGCGTGGGTATGGCTGCCAGCATGGGCGCCTTCCTGCTTGCCGGCGGCACCAAAGGCAAGAGATACTGTCTGGCAAACGGTGAGGTCATGATCCATCAGATTCTGGGCGGCGTCGGCGGACAGGCTACCGATATCATGATCGAATCCAACCATATGAAGAGCCTCAAGGGAAGGATGAACGCCATTCTGGCCAGAAATACCGGTCATACCCCTGAGGAGATCGAGGAGGCGACCGACCGCAATAACTGGATGTATGCAGAAGACGCGCAGGCCTTCGGCATCATCGATACCGTGCTCGAGGAGGGAGCAAAGCTATGAAAAAGCTGATCATCCGCTGCAGCGCGGACTGGATCCGCGCCTATGTAACGGAGAAAGGCGTCCGCCAGCCAAAACCCATGGAGATTATGCAGGATTATATCGACAGGCTTGAGCTGGACGGCGGAGAAAAGATGTTCCGGATTCTGGATGCCAGTTTTTATCACGTCAGTGCAGCCTATTCGGAGGCGCTGTCGGATGAAACCGTGATCAGTCTTCTTTCCGGGATTATGAAGCAGGTGTTTGAACTGACAGATCAGGACCTTGCGGACAATTTCAAGTTTCTGATTGAAGAACTGCCCTCGGAGAAGGAGACGGAAAATGAAAATGCCGGGGAGGGCGTGGAGGAACGGTTCTCGCAGGCGCCTGCCGGTCCATCTGCTGATGAGATCCTGGCACGAATCCGCAGTATGAAGGGGGCCGATCAGTTCATCGCACTCTGTGAGGAGATGCATGCGGCAGCGCCGCTTTTGCGGACCCGCAAGCTGGAGGATGTTTTCCGTTCCCGCGCTTATCTTTTTTCCATTGATGTCGGAAACGGAATCGGCCGTTCTGTCGGTGAGTTTGCTGATCTGGCGGCAGTGGAAGGCCTGATCCCGCCAAATACCGGGCTTTGCTATGAGAAACTTCCTGCTGAGCCGGCCAGAGAGGGGATTGGGTTTTCGGAGCAGACGGCAGCCAGTCTGGAGCAGAGTTTTCAGATCGTTCTTGTGGATATCACCGAGTGGATCGACCGGATGGATCAGCCTGTTTTCCGTAATTATCTGTATATTATTTCACAGCTGCAGGAGCGCGCCATCTTTGTTTTCCGCGTGCCCTATCTGGAGCAGAGTCAGCTGGAGCGGATTTCGGCAGCACTCAGCGATCTGCTGACTGTGCAGACCGTGGTATTTGTCCCGATTACTGGCACGGACCTGCAGGATATCGCAGCAGCCAGCCTTGCGGAGCGGGGATTTCAGGCAGAGGACGCGGTCTGGGAGCTGTTCCAGCAGAGGATCGCAGAGGAAAAATCAGACGGCTATTTTTATGGTGTACAGACAGTTAAGAAAATCGTGAACGAGATGATCTATCAGCAGATCCGGACCTGCGCCATGAATGAGCAGGAAGATGCCCTGCAGACCATCTCCGAAGACAGTCTCCGGCAATTTGTCCGCAGAAACAGCGGCGGGATTTCTCCGGAGGAGGAGCTCTCCCGTCTGGTCGGCGTTGAAAAGGTGAAAGAGCAGATCGAGGAGATCCTGAACCAGATTGAATATGCAGCCAGCCATGATGGCGTGGAAAAGCCTGCCATGCATATGCGCTTTGAGGGGAATCCAGGAACGGGAAAGACTACCGTGGCCCGGATCCTGGGGCGGATGCTCAAAGAGAGGGGGCTTCTGTCCAAGGGTTATTTCTACGAGTATGCCGGCGGTGATTTTATGGCCCCATATACCGGCCAGACAGCACCCAGGGTAGCTTCTATATGCCGGGACGCCTACGGGTCTGTGCTCTTTATCGATGAGGCTTATACTCTGGCCAATGCCAGTTCCCGGGAGGGCAGAGGCTATGGCATAGAGGCGGTAGATGCCCTGATTGCTCAGATGGAGAACCACCGGGAGGATTTCATGGTCATTCTGGCAGGCTATCCCAAAGATATGGAACGGCTGATGAAGCTCAATGCAGGCTTTGCCGGCAGAGTGCCTTATGTAATCGAATTCCCCAACTACAGCCGTCAGGAACTGGCCCGGATCTTTATGGTCATGCTGAAGGAGAGCAGCTTCCAGGCCGGAGAGGGACTGGAAAAAGAGGTGGAAGACTATTTCACCGGTCTTGACAGCAGCGTGATCGAGGCGGAAAACTTCTCCAATGCACGTTTTGTCAGAAACATTTTTGAGAAGACCTGGAGCAAGACAGTGATGCGGGCTCAGATTGAGGGCAGTCCGGAAGCAGAAGTGACGGCAGAAGATTTTCAGGCAGCTGTTTCGGAAGATATCAGGAATTATATGGACAAACCAGACCGCACGTCCCGGCCGGGCTTCCATCTGGGCTTATTATAAGGAGGACAAAAGACTATGGCAGGGAATCAGGAAGAAGTACTGGCAGTCAGACAGCAGTTTACAGACTGGCTTTCAAAGAAGCAATGGTCTTTTCGGGAAGAAGACGCTCCATCGGCATATGTTTTCCGGTTTGAATTGCACGGGGAGGATATCCCGATCAATCTGGTCGTAGTGTTTGAAAAGGATAGGGCTCAGTTTTCCGTTCTCTCCAGCCTTCCGGGTACGATACCGGAGGAGAAGAGAGGGGAGGCGTATGCCTTGCTCAATCTGATCAATGATGCTTCTGATTTTGGAAAGATCACGATGAATACGGAAAATGGCAGCCTTCGCTTCCGTTATTGCGCCTATTATGACCAATGCCTGCTAAGCGATGCCTTTTTCAAGCATGTGATTTATAATTGCGCGACTTTTATCG
>CAMHFW010000028.1 GCA_946184675.1 uncultured Clostridia bacterium
GGCCTTTTAAAAGGAACGCCGAGCTGTTCAGCCAGAGTATCGAATGTTTCATTTGCCTGTATGCAGAGTCTGCTCTTAAGAGTCCCCGGTCTGTTGTCATATCCGGAATAGATAATACCTGTATTCGCTTTAGAAATACCTCTGGAAACATCACTTTCTTTTTCCAGGACGAGGACATCCAGCTCATATTGTGTAAGGCTTCTGGCCGTAAAGCATCCAAGAAGACCAGCTCCTATGACGAGTACATCGACTTTTTCCATACGAAAGTTCTCCAGATCAGAACGTTATTCCAGGTTTTCATTTGGCTTATTCTAGTATAGCATGTACCTTATGGTTAGAGTATGATAATATTAAGGAAAAAGATTATATAATCCGAAAGGAAGAAAAATGTCATCGATACGCAAATGCCATACAGATATACTGGTCATTGGCGGAGGCGCAGCCGGAATGGCTGCCGCAGCAGGAGCAGCAGCGGAAGGTGCCGGTGTACTGCTTGTTGACGAGCGGCCGCAGCTGGGAGGGATTCTCCCTCAATGTATACATAAGGGATTTGGCCGCGGATTTTACGGGCAGGATCTGACAGGACCGGATTACTGTGAAAAGGAAGTGCAGCGATTTTCCGCTTCAGGCGCTTCTTATCTGCTCTATGCCCGCGCAGAAGAACTCAGATCTGACAGGACTGCGCTGATCGCAGCTCCGGAAGGACTGTATGAGTGCTCTTTCCGGCAGTGTGTACTTGCGACCGGCTGCAGGGAGAAAAACCTTTATTCATTGGAAATATCGGGCACAAGACCGGAAGGCATATTTACGGCGGGAGAAGCGCAGGAAATGCTGAATCTGGGCCATTATGATATCGGAAAGCGCATTGTCATTCTCGGGAGCGGTGATATTGGCCAGATTATAGCCAGACGGCTGGTCATCACAGGCAGGACGGTTGCAGCCATGGCGGAAATAAAAGATCAGCTCGGAGGAATGAAGCGGAACCATAAAGAATGCATTGAGGATTATCATATTCCGGTGATTTTCCGATCTACGGTGACAAAAGTACATGGCTATCCGCGGCTGACAGGGGTTACTTTGCTCCATCTGGACACCGGCATGGAAGAGGTTATTTCATGCGACACATTGATTACGGCGATGGGGCTTGTACCGGATACTTCCATAGCCGATTCCCTGAAAGAAGACGGGGAATTTCCCGGATGGCTCCACTTATGCGGCAATGCCGATCATGTTCATGAAATCGTTGACAGTATTACTATGGAAGGACTCCGGCTGGGGAGTCTGCTGGGGCAGTTCTATGGCAGAAAAAATGCCGCACGCTGAAAGTAAAGAAAGGAAGTTATGATGGAAGAACGTTATTCCCGCAATATTCCCGCAGTCAGCGAAGAAGACATGAGAAAACTGAAAAGCAGCAGGGCATTTGTGGCCGGCTGCGGCGGACTGGGCGGTTTTATTATTGAGTATCTTGCACGTATGGGCGTGGGAGCGATCACGGTAGTTGACGGGGATGAATTCAGTGAGTCAAATCTGAACCGGCAGCTCCTCAGTAAAATGAGCAATATGGGAGTTAATAAAGCTCTGGCTGCAGCTGAGCGGATCAGAGACATCAACCCGGAAGTCAGCGTGCGCGCCGTCCCCGAATTCCTCACAAAAGAAAACGCCGCCAGCTTGCTGGCGGACGCGGATGTTGTGATGGATGCTCTGGATAATGTCAGCTCGAGACACATTCTTGAGGATGCTGCGGCAGATGCCGGACTGACGGTCATACACGGCGCGATCTGCGGCTGGGATCTTCAGGTCATGCTTGTGCCGCCGGGATCGGGGATGCTGCATCAGCTATATCCGGAAGGCTCCGCAGCCGGGACCAAGACCTCGCTGCCGTTCACTCCGGCTATGTGCGCAGCCCTGCAGGCCTCCATGGCAGTCCGGTATCTGTGCGGACGTTCCCTTAAGCAGGACACAGATCTTTTTGTAGGCTCTCTGAAGGACCTGAGCTTTGAATTCATTCATTTAGGAGATTGAAGTGTCCGAGAAACTGCTCTTTAAAGGCACCTGCCATTTCAGACAGGTGCTTTTCTCTTTTAAAGCATACTTTTACAGACCTTGAAAACCTGTCATCCGTCAGATGCAGGAGTTTGATGCGCTTATCATTCCGGTATATTTCGGTACTGCTCTCCGGTACAAAACCTACTGCGATGCCGCCTGCAATCAGCTGCAGGTGGTGATATCTTGTATCCACATAATGGACATGCTTCATCTGGACATTCTGAGCAAGGCAGACGTGGAACGGATATTCATACTCTGTTTTGCTTTTGAGGAATACGAAAGGCAGGTCGTTCATCATACTGGCCGGGATTGACATCCGGTCAGCCAGAGGGTTGTCTGTTCTTACTGCAAAGAAGTACTTTTCGGTGTAGAAATCATACCCCTTAAACTTCCTGAATCTGATCTCATCCGGATAAATGACCAGATCGTATTCATTGATGTCAGGCAGTTCGGACCGGTCGGATAACGTATCAATCCTATATTCCACATTGGAATAAGAATACTTGAACATGGACATGAAGGAGAACATACGGGGACTGATGCTCATAGCGCAGATCCTGATAATGTTGTCTCCTCCCGCAGACAGGTGTCCCAGATCCTTTGTCACAGTATCCGTTTCTTCAAGAATCTTTTCGCAACTTTGCAAAAATCTTCTCCCAGCATCGTTTAAGACGAGTTTTTTTCCGAATCTGTCAAATAAATTGACTCCGAATTCCTCTTCAAGCGCCAGAATGTTTTTAGAAACGGCAGACTGAGACGTATGCATGAGTTCGGCAGCCTTTGTTACGTTCTCAAGCTTGGCGACAATAGCAAAATATCTCAGATTCTGTATATTCATGGTGGATATATTATAGCATCCGCTTATTCCAAATTGCAATATATAAAGCGCCTTTCCTGACTTAAAATGAAAAGGATAAAAAGGTATTATAATATTGTATTTATTTAGGAACAATGTTGTTCAGACTCGGCAAAGGAGGTGAAGGGTATTTTCTAATGCCCGCAAGAGTATGAAACATATAGTGATAAAGCCTGAAAAATGCATCGGCTGCCGTACGTGCGAACTGGTGTGTTCATTCGGACATTTTGGAGAGTTCAATCCTAAGCTTGCAAATGTTCACGTTTTTGAGTATGAGAAGGCTGCTGTGGCTATTCCTATGATGTGTCTGCAGTGCGAAAATCCGTCTTGTATGAAAGTCTGTCCCGTAAGGGCCATCACACGTGACGAGAACAACGCAGTAGTAATCAACTACAAGAAATGTATCGGCTGCAAGATGTGTGAAAACGCATGTCCGCTTGGCAACATTTCCTATCATCCGATGGTAAAGAAAGTCTTCAAGTGCGACCTTTGCGGCGGAGATCCGAAATGTGTGAAATACTGTCCGGGACACGCTCTCGAATTTACGGACACAGATGCCATCCATGACAAGAGGGCTGCCGTAAGTGCTCAGTACAGAGATCTGATCGGAGAGGAGGCGCAGTAATGAATAACGGATATGTAGGAACAATTATTCGTGTCAATCTTGACACCGGAAAAATCGCGAAAGAGCCTCTAAACGATAAGAACGCAAGAGACTTTGTAGGAGCAAGGGGCCTCGGGACCAAGTATTTCTGTGATGAATGCGACCCCAAGTGCGATCCGCTGGGACATGATAACAATCTGATTTTCATGACTGGACCGCTCACAGGCACATTTGCGACATCTTCCGGACGTTACAATGTCATCTGCAAGTCCCCTCTTACCGGAACCATCGAGGCTTCCAACTCGGGTGGACATTTTGGACCGGAACTGAAGTATGCGGGATATGACGGTATCATTTTTGAAGGTGTGTCTGAGAAACCCGTATATCTCTATATCAACGATGATATTGTGGAGCTCCGTGACGCATCCTCGTTCTGGGGATCCGATGTATTTGATGCAACAGAAGCGCTTTATGCGGAATGTGGTGAGAATTTCCGTATTGCCACCATCTCCAAAGCCGCAGAGGAAGGCGTACTCTTTGCAGCTATTATGAATGATAAAAACCGTGCAGCCGGAAGAGGCGGCACCGGTGCAGTTATGGGTTCCAAGAAACTCAAAGCCATTGCTGTTAAGGGAACCAAGTCGGTTAAGGTGGCTCATCCTGACGAATTCTTCAAGGTTTGTGCGGATGCCAGAGCGCAGCTTGCAGCGCATCCGGTTACAGGCGCAGGTCTCGGACAGCTTGGCACCATGATTCTGGTTAATATCGTTAACAGCGTAGGCGGTCTGCCGGTTAACAATGGCCGTGACGGAGCTCTTTTCCCGCAGGCTGATGATATTTCCGGTGAGACGCTTGCCGCAAAACATCTGATCCGCAACAAGGGCTGCTTCGGCTGCTCGATCGGCTGCGGCAGACTTGTAGACATTGCCTCCGGCGCATTCAAGTCCAGAGGTGAAGGACCTGAGTACGAAGCAGGCTGGTCCTTCGGATCTGACTGCGGCATAGACGATCTCGGTGCGGTGTGCAAAGCGAATTTCCTCTGCAACCAGTATGGTCTTGACCCGATCACGATGGGTGCTACCATTGCATGTGCCATGGAGCTCTTTGAGATGGGCTGCATTAAAGAAGAAGAGATCGGTTTCCCGCTCCGCTTTGGTGATGCGCAGGCTATGGTTGACGCGACTGAGATGACATGTAAGGGTGAAGGCTTCGGCAAGATCCTTGGACTGGGATCTTACCGCATGGCGGAAAAATACGGACATCCGGAACTGTCCATGTCCGTAAAGAAACAGGAGATGCCGGCTTACGACGGCCGTGCAATTCAGGGTATCGGTCTCAACTATGCAACCTCCAACAGAGGCGGCTGCCACGTAAGAGGTTACATGATTTCCCCTGAGGTACTTGGTATCCCGGTAGCCATGGATCCGCTTGTGACAGACGGAAAAGCAGCTATGCTGAAGGTTTTCCAGGATCTGACAGCGCTTTGTGACTCCTCAGGCATCTGCCTGTTTACCACATTCGGACAGGGACTTCCCGAGATCGCTGCCATGCTTCGCGAAGCATGCGGATGGGATGGTGAATCAGACGAAGATATCCTGCTTAAGGGTGAACGTATCTGGAACCTGGAGAAGAAATTCAACATTGTTGCAGGTGTTGAGAAAGATACCCTTCCGCCGCGTCTTCTGAGAGAACATCTGAAGAACGGACCGGCAGAAGGAAAAGTCAACCAGCTGGATGTTATGCTTAAAGAATACTATGCTGTCCGCGGATGGGATGCGGAAGGTATTCCGACAAAAGAAAAGGATGCGGAGCTTGGACTTTAATAGTATAATGTTGGTATAGTAAGCTACAGAATCCGGAAGCGGCTTCCGCTTCCGGATTTCATACATTAAGCGGGGTTCCAGATTATGATTGTTAAATTCTTCGCGTTTTTCAGAGATGCTGACTTTGCAGGATGCAAGGAAATGCAGTGGCCGGAAAAAGCCGGCTCTGTATATGAACTCTGTCATCAGATTGCCGACCGGTTTGGTCCGAAATTCCGCAATGAACTTTTGACACCTGACGGAGAAGCCATCTCAGACAGATCCTTTGTCCTGGTTAACGGACGTCGTGTTGAGTTTCTAAACGGCATCCATACGGTCCTGAAAGATACTGACACAGTATATGTATTTCCTGTTGTTGCAGGAGGTTAACAGAAAGGCTGGTACTGAAAATTGTCTGTAAGTAAAGAAAAAATCGATGAGATTCTGCATAGCTATCCCGCCGACCAGCACTACAGCCTGGCCATCATGCAGGATCTGCAGCATGAATTCCAGTATATTCCGAGAGAAGGCCTGGAAGCACTGGTGCCTTACCTGAATATGCCTTTGTCATCATTATATTCTATGGCAACGTTCTACAAGGCGTTGTCGCTCAAACCCAAGGGAAGGCACATCATCAAACTGTGCGACGGAACCGCATGCCATATCAGAGGTTCCATGACGCTTGTGGAGGGTGTGACCAGACTCCTTGGTATTAAAGACGGCGAGACCACGGAGGACGGACTTTTCAGCCTGGAACTGGTCAACTGTCTCGGTTCCTGCGCGCTGGCGCCTGTCATGGTTGTAGATGATACCTATTACGGAAAAATGACCATGGAAAAGCTTCCCGGCGTGCTTGATTCTTACAGGAAGGAGGGATAAGAGATGAAAACTGTCCGTATTTGCTGCGGTACGGGCTGCCTTGCCAACGGCAGCTCAAAAGTGGCAGATGAATTTGAACGTCTTTTATCACAGAGCGACCTGGATGCCAAAGTCGAGTGCGAGATTAAGCGTACAGGCTGTAACGGATTCTGCGAGAACGGTCCTCTTGTAACAATCCTTCCGGATGAGACTTGCTATTATCACGTTAAAGTTTCTGACGTGCAGGAGATCCTTGAGAAAACGGTAAGAAACGGAGAGCTCGTTAACAGGCTTCTTTATAAAAACGATAAAGGCGAATTTGTGAAGAGCCAGAATGAGAATCCGTTTTATGCACCGCAGATGAAGATCGCATTGCGGAACATTGGTCACATTGCGCCGGCGCAAATTGAGGATTATATTGCAACAGGCGGTTATGAAGGCCTGAAAAAAGCCTTGACCATGACGCCGGATGAAATCATTACGCAGATTGAAGTTTCCGGCCTTCGCGGCCGCGGCGGAGCCGGTTTCCCGACCGGCCGCAAGTGGCGTACGGCTCTCGGCTATGATAATTTCCCCAAATATGTAGCATGTAACGGCGATGAGGGCGACCCCGGTGCGTTCATGGACAGATCCATCCTGGAAGGAGATCCGCACAGCGTGGTCGAAGGTCTTGCAATCTGCGCCATTGCCATCGGTGCGGAGCAGGGATATCTGTATATCAGAGACGAATATAATCTGGCTGTACACAATGTAAGAAGAGCTCTTGCGGATGCCGAAAAGGCCGGTTTCATCGGCGATGATATCTGCGGAACCGGCAGAAAACTCCATCTTGAAGTAGTCAGGGGCGGCGGAGCCTTTGTCTGCGGCGAGTCGACAGCTCTGATGCAGTCTGTTGAGGGCAAGGTCGGAGAACCGCGCGCGAAATATATCCGTTCGGTACAAAGAGGTCTGTGGGATCAGCCGACCGTTCTCAATAATGTTGAGACGCTGGCTAATGTGCCTTATATCATTACGCACGGCGGAGCAGCCTATGCATCCGTCGGAACGGAAAAGAGCAAAGGCACCAAGGTCTTTGCTATGGTAGGAAAGGTCAATCGGACCGGTCTTGTTGAAGTACCCATGGGGACAACCCTCCGCAGTCTGATTTTCGAGGTCGGCGGAGGCATCAAAGGCGGCCGTCCCTTCAAAGCTGTGCAGACCGGCGGTCCTTCCGGCGGTTGTATTCCGGAAAGTCTTCTCGATCTTCCGGTGGATTTTGACACACTCAAGGAATATGGTGCCATGATGGGATCGGGCGGCATGATTGTCATGGACGACCGAAGCTGTATGGTCGATGTGGCAAGATATTATGTCAATTTCCTGTGCGGTGAGTCCTGCGGAAAGTGTACGCCCTGCAGGGAAGGCCTCAAACAGATGCTGGCGATTCTGACCGATATCTGTGAGGGACGCGGCAGGATGGAGGACCTGGACCTTCTTGAGGAACTGAGTGAGACCATGATCGACTGCTCGCTCTGTGCACTCGGAAAATCAGCTCCCAATCCGGTGCTGACCACGCTCAAGTATTTCAGAGATGAATATGAAGCTCACATTCTGGAACATCGCTGTCCTGCCGGTGTGTGCAAGGCGCTGACCACATTCAGGATTGATCCCGAAGCCTGCAGAGGTTGTACAGCCTGCGCAAGGGGATGTCCGGCCGGCGCAATCAGCGGCACCCCCAAACAGCCTCACAGCATCGATCCGGATAAATGCATTTCCTGTGGAAGCTGCCGCGAGACATGTCGTTTCGATGCAATACGTACAGAAGGGAGGCGGACGCAGTGATCATCAAAATCGACGGAAAAGAATGTATCTGTGAAAAAGGTGAAACATTGCTGACCATAGCCCGCCGCAACGGCATCTTTATCCCGACCCTGTGTCATCACGATTCACAGGAAGAAGGTATGGGTGCCTGCAGGCTCTGCATCGTGGAAATCAACGAGCGTGGCAGAAAGAGCGTGGTTGTTTCCTGCTTGTATCCTGTTAACAGCGAGATTGAAGTCGAGACCAACAGCGAAAAAATCGGCCGCGAACGCAGAATGATCCTGGCCCTGCTGGCCAGCCGGGCTCCGGAAAGCGCTTACATCCAGAAGATGTGCAGATTCTACAAGGTGCCGCAGATAGAGCGCTTTATCAAAGTCGACGGTGAGAAGTGCGTTATGTGTGGTCTGTGCGCAAAAGCATGCGCATCCTTGTCGGTAGGTGCCATCTCCACTGTAAACAGAGGAATCACAAAGATGATTTCCACCCCTTACGGTGATCCGAGCAGCGTCTGTATCGGATGCGGCTCTTGTGCAAAGATTTGTCCGACAGGTGCAATCGAACTGACAGAAGATGACCAGACTCGCACGATCTGGGGCAAGACCTTTGATCTTGTGCACTGCGAGCGATGCGGAGCTGTGATCGGGACCAGACAGCAGATCGAAGAGGCAGCCCGCCGCAGCGATAACGAACCGGATTATCTGTGCGATGACTGCCGTAAAGAACGTATGGCAAAAGTCATGGCAGATACATATGGCTTTGATATCTGAAACAAGGAGACAGATTAAAGTAGACAGGGGTCCGACCCCTGTCTACTTTTTAACTTGAAAAACAGAACAAATGTTTGGCAATTCTCTGTACATTTAAAAACTGTTCTGATATAATGGTAGAAACTGCTGAGAAAATTTCAGACAGCTGCACAAGTGCCGCACGTAGGGCCTGCCCCAGCGATAGCGAGGGCACCGCGCACAGAAATGGGGGAAGTATGGATCATTTTGTTCTGCATTCAGAGTATGCGCCGACGGGCGATCAGCCGGAGGCAATCGAGGCTCTGGTAAAGGGCTTTCAGGAGGGTAATCAGTGCCAGACGCTGCTGGGCGTGACCGGGTCGGGCAAGACCTTCACGATGGCCAATGTGATCCAGGCGCTCAACAAGCCCACACTGATTCTTGCACATAATAAGACCCTCGCCGCACAGCTCTACGGCGAGATGAAGGCCTACTTCCCGGAGAATGCGGTGGAGTATTTTGTTTCCTATTATGATTATTACCAGCCTGAGGCCTATGTGCCTCAGTCTGATACTTATATTGAGAAGGATTCCGCCATCAATGACAATATCGACAAGCTACGCCACTCGGCGACAGCAGCCCTTTCAGAGCGCAGCGATGTGGTCATTGTCTCTTCGGTATCCTGTATCTACGGCCTGGGCAGCCCCATTGATTACCATGAAATGGTCATCTCCCTCCGCCCCGGTATGATCCGGGACAGGGACGACGTGATCCGCAAGCTGATTGAGATTCAGTATGACCGCAATGATATTGATTTTAAGCGCGGCACCTTCCGCGTGCACGGGGATGTTGTGGAGATCTTCCCGGCCTATGCGGCGGATCTGGCGGTGCGGGTAGAGTTTTTCGGGGACGAGGTCGACCGGATTACCGAGTTTGAGGTCGTAAGCGGACGTGCCAAGCAGCAGCTGGAACATGTAGCAATCTTCCCTGCTTCCCATTACGTGGTGGCACCGGATCGGATGGAAAAGGCCATCGAAGGAATCGAGGCCGAGCTGGAGGAGAGAGTAGACTATTTTCAGCGTGAGGACAGGCTGCTGGAGGCTCAGCGCATTCGTGAGCGGACCCGCTTTGATGTGGAGATGATGCGGGAGACCGGTTTCTGTTCAGGCATTGAGAACTATTCCAGACATCTGACCGGCTTGGCGCCGGGACAGCCGCCCTACACACTTCTGGACTATTTTCCGGATGATTTCCTCCTGATCGTGGATGAGTCTCATATGACCATCCCCCAGGTGCGGGCCATGTACCACGGCGACCGGTCGAGAAAGCTGACCCTGGTGGATTACGGTTTCCGCCTGCCCTCGGCGCTGGATAACCGGCCTCTGGACTTTGATGAGTTTGAGGCCCATATCAACCAGCTGCTTTGCGTGTCGGCGACACCGGGGCCTTATGAAAGTGAACATGAGATGCTGCGGGCGGAACAGGTCCTGCGTCCGACCGGCCTTCTGGACCCGGAGATTACCCTGCATCCGGTAGAAGGACAGATCGATCACCTGCTCACAGAGATTAATAAAGAGACAGCCCAGGGCAATAAAGTCCTCGTCACCACTCTGACCAAGCGCATGGCGGAGGATCTGACCTCCTACCTGCGGGAGGCGGGGGTCAAGGTCAAGTATCTGCACTCGGATATCGACACCCTGGAGAGAACTAAGATTGTCCGTGACCTGCGTATGGGGCTTTTTGATGTTCTTGTCGGAATCAATCTGCTCAGAGAGGGACTGGATATCCCGGAGATCACCCTGGTAGCCATTCTGGATGCAGACAAGGAGGGCTTCCTCCGCTCGGAGACCTCTCTGATCCAGACCATCGGCCGTGCTGCCAGAAATGTGGGCGGGCACGTGATCATGTATGCGGATGTGGTGACAGATTCCATGAGAAAGGCCATTACAGAGACCAACCGCCGCCGCAAGATCCAGCAGGCTTATAATGAAGCCCACGGGATCACGCCGCAGACCATCAAGAAGGCAGTCCGTGATCTGATCAGCATCACCAAAGAGATTGAGAGCAGCAGCGAGGATATGTCAAAGGACATCGAGTCCATGAGCTATGCGGAGCTGACAAAGCAGATCCAGAAGCTGACAAAGGAAATGAGCTCCGCTGCAGCAGAGCTGGATTTCGAGCGTGCGGCCAGCCTGCGTGACCGGATCTTTGAAATGAAGGAACATCTCCGGGAGATGCGGGGAGACCATTGAGATAAGGACAAGGAGTTTATAATATATGCCGATAGATATGATGAAGTCCTATGAGAAAGAATATATAAAGGTACGGGGAGCCAGAGAGCACAACCTCAAAGGGATTGATGTGGACATTCCCCGCAGAGAGATGGTTGTTTTTACAGGAATCAGCGGATCGGGCAAGTCTTCGCTGGCTTTTGACACCATCTACGCGGAGGGGCAGAGACGATACATGGAGTCCCTTTCCTCCTACGCCCGCCAGTTCCTGGGCCAGATGGAAAAGCCCAATGTAGAGAGCATCAGCGGCCTTTCGCCCGCCATCTCCATCGACCAGAAGTCGACCAACCGCAATCCCCGTTCTACAGTGGGCACGGTAACCGAGATTTACGACTACTTCAGACTTCTGTATGCCAGGATCGGCATTCCTCACTGCCCCCAGTGCGGCAGGGAGATCAGCCGGCAGACCGTAGACCAGATGGTGGATGCCATTCTGGCACTCCCTGAGAGAACACGGATCCAGCTGCTGGCACCGGTGGTGCGCGGCCGTAAGGGTGAGCATGTCAAGATCTTTGAGCAGGCCCGCAAGAGCGGCTATGTCCGCGTCATGGTAGACGGCCACCAGTACGAGCTCTCCGAGGAGATCAAACTGGAGAAAAATAAAAAACACACCATCGCCATTGTGGTGGACAGGATTTCCGTCCGTCCCGGCATCGAGAAGCGTCTGACCGATTCCCTGGAGACGACTCTCCGCCTGGCAGAGGGACTGGCAATCGCGGATATCCCGGAGGAAGACCGGTATCTGACCTTCAGCCAGAGCTTTTCCTGCCCCGACTGCGGCATCAGCTTTGAGGAGATCGAGCCCCGCAGCTTTTCCTTTAACAACCCCTTTGGCGCCTGCCCGGTCTGCCATGGTCTGGGATACAAGATGGAGTTTGACCCGGAGCTGCTGATCCCGGATGATTCCCTCAGCCTCAATCAAGGAGCCATCGCGGTCATGGGCTGGCAGTCAGCTTCGGAAGCCGGCAGCTTTACCCACCAGATGCTGGAAGCACTGGCAGGGGAGTATGGATTCAGCCTGGACACCCCCTTCAGAGACTATCCCCAGGAGATCAAAGACCTGATCATCCACGGGAAAGGCAGCCGTGAGGTGAAGGTACACTATCGGGGCCAGAGAGGCGTTGGTGTATACAATATTACATTTGAAGGCCTGATCAAGAATGTTGAGCGCCGCTACCGGGAGACCGGGTCGGAGATGAGCCGGCAGGAGTATGAGAGCTTTATGACCATTACTCCCTGTAATGAGTGCGGCGGGCAGAGACTGAAGAAAGAGTCTCTCGCGGTGACCATAGGCGGCAGAAATATCAGCGAGATCACCAATTATTCAGTCCTGGATCTCAATGATTTCATGAAAAAACTGTCCCTGACTGCCCAGCAGCAGCTGATCGGCGAGCAGGTGATCAAGGAAATCCGGGCAAGACTGGGCTTCCTGGTCGATGTCGGTCTAGACTATCTGACCCTGGCGCGGGCAACCGGGACTCTTTCCGGCGGTGAAGCCCAGAGAATACGTCTGGCCACCCAGATCGGATCCGGCCTGGTCGGCGTAGTCTATATCCTGGACGAGCCCAGTATCGGCCTGCACCAGCGGGACAATGACAAGCTCCTTCGGACCCTCAAGCACCTGCGCGATCTGGGCAATACCCTGATCGTGGTAGAGCATGATGAGGATACTATGCTGGAGGCAGACTGGATCGTAGACATCGGTCCCGGTGCCGGTGAGCACGGCGGACAGCTGGTTGCAGAGGGAACTGCACAGGATATCATGCAGATCCCAGAGTCCGTGACCGGGCAGTACCTGAGCGGAAAAATCCGCATCCCGGTGCCTGCAGAGCGCAAGGTGCCAACCGGCTTTCTCCATGTCAAAGGGGCAGCAGAAAATAATCTGAAACACATCGATGTGGACATCCCTCTTGGAGTCATGACCTGCGTGACGGGTGTATCCGGTTCCGGCAAGAGCTCTCTGATCAATGAGATCGTATATAAAAAGCTTGCCAGAGAGCTGAACCGGGCCCGCACGGTACGTCCGGGAAAGCATGACGCCATTGAGGGCATGGATCAGCTGGACAAGGTCATCAATATCGACCAGTCTCCGATCGGGCGTACGCCCCGTTCCAACCCGGCTACCTATACCGGTGTGTTTGACATGATCAGGGAACTTTTTGCAGCATCCAGGGATGCCAAGGAACGCGGATACAAAAAAGGCCGCTTCAGCTTCAATGTGAAGGGCGGCCGCTGTGAGGCGTGCGCAGGAGACGGCATCGTGAAAATTGAGATGCATTTCCTGCCCGATATCTACGTACCCTGCGAGGTTTGCCACGGAAAACGATATAACCGTGAAACTCTGGAAGTAAAGTATAAAGGAAAGAATATATATGAGGTGCTGGATATGACGGTAGAAGAAGCCCTGGCCTTCTTCGACAGCGTGCCTTCGGTAAGACGGAAGCTGCAGACTTTATACGATGTGGGCCTGTCTTATATCAAGCTGGGGCAGCCTTCCACGACCCTGTCCGGCGGCGAGGCCCAGCGCATCAAGCTGGCCACGGAGCTCAGCCGTCACAGCACGGGAAAGACCATCTATATCCTGGATGAGCCGACTACAGGCTTGCATTTTGCGGATGTCCACAAGCTGACCGAGATCCTCCGCCGGCTGACGGAAGGCGGCAATACGGTCATCGTCATCGAGCACAATCTGGACGTGATCAAGACAGCCGATTATATCATTGATATCGGCCCGGAGGGCGGCGACCGCGGCGGCACCATCGTAGCCTGCGGCACGCCGGAAGAGGTTGCACAGCATCCGGAGTCGTATACCGGGATTTACGTGAAAAAATTCCTGGAGAGATACAAGACCTGATATGCCAAGAGGGAGCCTTCCATCATGAGGCTCCCTTTTTCGAACAGTGAAAATAGTCAGTGATAATCCACCTTTACCATACAGAGTCCTTTGGCCGGCGCAGTGAACCCTGCGGCCGGTCTGTTTTTTTCTTCCAGGATCCGGGGAATATCTTCCGGCTTCTTCTTGCCGAAGCCAACCTCCAGCAAAGTGCCGGTCAGGATGCGGACCATATACTGTAAAAAGCCGCTTCCGTGATAAGTCAGGTGTATAAAGTCGCCATCCTCGTGGATATCTATGCTGTAAATCTCGCGGACAGTGGATTTCTTAATGCGGGGGTTGCCGCAGAAGCTCTTGAAATCATGTACACCGGTCAGCAGATCAGCTGCCTGCCGCATAGCGGCGATGTCAGGCTTTTCCTCCAGAACATAGACATACTTGCGGTCGAAGACGGGCTTGCAGGGACCTGCATAACAGGTGTAGCGATAGGTTTTGCCGACAGCATTGTAGCGACTGTGGAACTTTTCAGAAGCAAAAATCACTTCATTGACACTGATATCTTCCGGGAGATACTGGTTCATGTAGGTGCGGATTTCCTCCTCAGACATGTCCGTATCCATATGTACATTGGCAACCATGGCCAGGGCATGCACCCCGGCATCCGTCCGGCCTGCGCCGATCAGCTTTACCGGCTTCCCGGACATCTTTTCCAGCACGGTTTCCAGCTTTCCCTGGATGGTCATATCGGTTCCCGGTTGGTGTTCCCAGCCATAATAGCGGGAACCATCGTAGGATATGATAAATCGGATATTTCGTTTCATAATCAGACAACTCCTTTTTCAGTTCAGAGTGATCTCAGTGTAACACATAATAGAGAGAACAGGCAATCATTTGAGGCGATTCAGAGATGATGTCGATTTTTGTCGATAAAATGTGATTGAGAACAATGATTCGAATATGATATAGTTTTGTAAATCCGAGTACTTAACAGGCAGTGGAAGAGACATATAATTGGGAAAGGGGGACAGGATTATGGATAATATGCTTGCAATATTTGAAAGTAAGGACCATTTAGTCAGGTTAAAAGTCGAGGTAAAAGATGAAACAGTGTGGCTTTGACGATTATGATTGCGGAGTCTAAGCTGGAAGAAAAAGAAATCATGATTAGTGTGATTATGAATTGCATTGGATGATTTCATTGCATACGGTGCATTTTTAATGTTACAATAGGTTTTGTAATATTGATCAAAGGACAAGCTATTATTCATTTCAGGCACAGTGCATCAAACGGAGGAAAAAATGGAAAGAGAAATGGTCATCGTGCTGGACTTTGGAGGCCAGTATAATCAGCTGATCGCAAGAAGGGTCAGAGAATGCAATGTATACTGCGAGGTGATTCCTTACACCACCCCGCTTTCCGAAATAAAAGAAAAGAATCCCAAGGGCATTATTTTCACCGGCGGACCCAATAGCGTCTATCTGGAGGATTCTCCGCAGGTCGACCCTGAGATTTTTACCTGGGGCGTTCCGATTCTGGGCATCTGCTACGGCTGCCAGCTGATTGCGCACACTCTGGGCGGCCAGGTGACCGAAGCACAGGATGACTCTGCAAGAGAGTATGGAAAGACTCCGACATTTTTCGACACCTCCTGTGCGCTTTTTGACGGAATTCCGGAGGAAGGCATTTCCTGGATGAGCCATGGTGACTATATGGCAAAGGTTCCGGAAGGCTTCGTTCTCACTGCCCATTCCGCGGCTTGCCCCAATGTGGGTATTGCCGATGCAAAGAGAGGATTTTACGGGGTTCAGTTCCATCCCGAAGTCAATCATACCGAGCACGGCAGTGACATGATCCGCAATTTCCTTTATAAGGTCTGCCATGTCAGCGGCGACTGGACCATGGGTGATTTCTGCAAGAGGACCATTGCCTCTCTGAGAGAAGAAATCGGACCCAAGGGCCGTGTATTGCTTGCATTGTCCGGTGGTGTAGACAGTTCCGTACTGGCAGCGCTCCTTGCGGAAGCCATCGGCGACCGTCTGACCTGTGTCTTTGTCGACCATGGTCTGATGCGGAAAAATGAAGGAGATGAAGTGGAGGCTGCTTTCTCAAAGTGGGACGTAAACTTCGTCAGAGTGGATGCAGAGTCCAGATTTCTGCTGAAATTAGCTGGAATTTCAGACCCGCAGACCAAAAGGCATATCATTGGCGCGGAATTTGGCTATGTGTTCCGGGATGAGGCAGAAAAGTTCGGAATCACCAAAGAAGATTTCCTTGCACAGGGCACCATTTATCCGGACGTCATCGAGTCCGGAAAAGGAGACGCCGATGTGATTAAGAGCCATCATAACAAGCTCCTGCCTCCCGAAGTCGTTGCCCGTTTCAAAGATGTTCTGGAACCCCTGTCCCTGCTCTTTAAGGACGAAGTCCGTCAGCTGGGCCGCGAACTGGGCCTGCCGGAATATCTGGTTATGCGCCAGCCCTTCCCGGGCCCCGGCCTTGCCATCCGTATCATCGGAGATGTAACCAAAGAAAAAGCAGATATCCTGCGAGAGGCAGACTACATCTATCGCGATGAAATAGCAAAAGCCGGCCTGGACCGCAGCATCAGCCAGTACTTCGCCGTTCTCACCAACAGCCGTTCCGTCGGCGTCATGGGAGACGGCCGCACCTACGACAACATGCTCGCCCTTCGAGCAGTAACCACCAGCGACTTTATGACCGCAGACTGGGCACGAATCCCCTACGAAGTACTCGACCGGATCTCCGTCCGCATCATCAACGAAGTCCCCGGCATCAACCGCATCACCTACGACATCACATCCAAACCACCCGCAACCATAGAATGGGA
>CAMHFW010000029.1 GCA_946184675.1 uncultured Clostridia bacterium
TTTCCGCTGATGCTGTATGTCTCAACATGTTCCGCAGTAATCAGGACAGACTCCTGCCGGAAAAAGACGCACAGGTCTTTTGCAATCTCTTCTATGATTTCTTTCTCAACACCAATCAAGGTCAGAACCAGCGTATTTTCCTGGGTATATTCACCGTTTTCATGGATATATCCGCCCTCGATCAGATTAAACGAAAAGGGTACATGATAGCTGATACATACATTTTTCAAGACAGAGATATACTTGTCTGTATCAAAGAGCTGCACCTTCTTGAACTGGTCATTTAGTCCGATAAAAATCTCTGTCTTATTCATGGATCATTCTCCTTCCTCTTTCCTTTTTAACAGATCACTCAGATATCTGCTGTAAAAAAAGTCATGGGTCAGCTTATCGTACTCTGCCCAGACCGGAAGTGTCTCGCAGGAAGCAGCTCTGGGGCAGGCCCGGGCTCCCTCTGCCAGGCAGGCAACCGGTGCCAGCGGCCCCTCCATGAGCTCGATGATCTCCCCCAGTGTATACTCCTCCGGTTTTCTGCAGAGCCTGTAGCCGCCGCCCTTGCCGCTCATTCCGGTAAGCAGTCCCCCGGCAACCAGGTCTTTTACAATGATCTCCAGATACTTTTTGGAAATCATCTGTCTGGCGGCAACATCTTTCAGAGGAATATAGCTGCCATGATCATGTTCCGCCAGATCGATCATGACACGAATGGCATATCTTCCTTTTGTAGAGATCATACAGGACCCCTCCTTCTTCATCGTTAATCATATATTGTTTTCATCTTTTAGCCTATTATACAGTAGGCAAATAGGCAAAAGCAAGAATAATTTTATTTTACCTATTGACACAGTAGGTAAATATGTTTATAATCCATGTAAAGTTAGCTGAAAGGAGAACAGACATGATTTATGCTGACAATGCCGCTACCACTAAGATGAGTGATACAGCGATCCGCACCATGTATTCGCTGATGAATGAGTGTTGGGGAAACCCTTCCAGTTTATATACCCACGGACAGAAAGCCAAAGAGATTCTGGAAGAAGCCAGAGAGGATATTGCAGCTGTCATCGGCGCCAATCCTAGGGAGATCTATTTTACCTCCGGAGGCAGTGAGGCTGACAATCAGGCCATCCTGACTGCTGCTGCCATAGGGAAAAAGAAGGGAAAGAGGCATATCGTCTCCTCTGCTTTTGAACACCATGCAGTCCTCCACACTCTGGAGAAATTGAAAAAAGAGGACTTTGAGATCACCCTTGTTGACGTTCATGAAAACGGTCTGATCCGTCCGGAAGAAGTCGAAGCCGCAATCCGCGAGGACACCTGCCTGGTGACCATCATGTATGCCAACAATGAGATCGGCACCATCCAGCCCATTCCGGAAATCGGAGCAGTCTGTAGAAAGAAGAATGTACTATTCCACGTAGATGCCGTCCAGGCGGTCGGTCATATTCCTGTCCATGTAAACCTGGACTGTATCGATCTTCTCTCCGCTTCCGGCCATAAGTTTCACGGGCCCAAGGGCGTCGGCTTTCTGTATGCCAGGAAAGGCATACCTCTCACGAATCTGATTGAAGGAGGGGCGCAGGAACGCGGTAAGCGCGCAGGAACAGAGAACGTTCCCGGGATTGCCGCCATGGCTGCAGCCCTGAAGGAAGCAAATCGCTCTATGTCGGAAGACGCAGCCCGTCAGACCCGCATGCGGGATATGCTGATCGAAGGCCTCAGTCAGATTCCGCACAGTGCCTTAAACGGGGACGTAAAGCACCGGCTGCCCGGAAATGTCAGCTTCTGTTTCGAAGGCATTGAGGGCGAATCCCTTCTCCTGCTTCTGGATGACAAGGGAATCTGTGCTTCCTCCGGCAGTGCCTGTACCTCCGGGTCTTTGGATCCCAGCCACGTCCTTCTGGCCATCGGCAGAGTCCATGATGTGGCACACGGTTCTCTCCGCCTGAGTATCGGTGCAGATATTACCGAAGAGGAAGTCTGCTATATCATCCGGTCTGTAAAAGAAGTGGTTGCATATCTGAGAGGATTTTCTCCCATCTGGAGAGATCTGATGTCCGGGAAGAAAGAATTTATCCTTTAAAGGAGGCAGTGAAAATGGCTTTATATAGTGAAAAAGTAATGGATCATTTCCGCAATCCCCGCAACGTAGGCGTGATTGAGGATGCCAATGGTATCGGTGAAGTCGGCAACGCCAAGTGCGGCGACATCATGAAGATGTATCTGAAAATAGAGGATGATATCGTCCAGGACGTGAAATTTGAGACCTTCGGCTGCGGCAGCGCCATCGCCTCCAGTTCCATGGCCACAGAGCTGATCAAGGGCCAGCCGGTCAGTGAAGTAAAAAAACTGACCAATAAGGCTGTCGCTGAGGCTCTGGATGGTCTGCCGGATTATAAGATGCACTGCAGCGTGCTTGCAGAAGAAGCAATCCAATCCGCACTGGAGGATTATCAGAAGAGAACCGGAAAAACCATTTAGATTCAGATAGAAAGGGAAATCATTATGTCAAATATCTATCAGGGAGCAATCGGACTGATTGGAAATACACCTCTTGTCGAAGTAGCTAATATAGAAAAGGAACTGGGACTGGAAGCAACCGTTCTGGTCAAGCTGGAATACTTTAATCCGGCAGGCAGCGTTAAGGACCGTATCGCGAAAGCCATGATTGAAGACGCAGAAGAAAAAGGTCTCTTGAAAGAGGGTTCTGTGATCATCGAGCCTACCAGCGGCAATACCGGCATCGGCCTGGCTTCCATTGCAGCAGCCAAAGGCTACCGCATCATTCTGACCATGCCGGAGACCATGAGTGTGGAGAGAAGAAATATTCTCAAAGCCTACGGAGCTGAACTGGTGCTTACCGAAGGCGCAAAGGGCATGAAAGGGGCTATCGCAAAGGCCGACGAACTGGCAAAAGAAATCCCCGGAAGCTTTATCCCGGGACAGTTTGTAAACCCTGCCAACCCCGCCATCCACAAAGCCACCACCGGCCCGGAGATCTGGAATGATACAGACGGTAAGGTCGATATCTTTATCGCGGGTGTCGGTACAGGCGGAACGGTAACCGGTACCGGGGAATATCTCAAGGAACAAAAGCCTGATATCCGCGTTGTCGCTTTAGAGCCGGAAGACTCTCCTGTCCTCTCCGAAGGGAGAGCCGGCGCCCATAAGATCCAGGGAATCGGCGCAGGTTTCGTGCCGGATGTATTAAATACATCGGTCTATGATGAAGTCTTTAAGGCCTCCAATCAGGATGCCTTTGAGACAGCCAGACTACTGGCCAGAAAAGAAGGCATCTCCGTCGGCATTTCTTCCGGCGCCGCCCTCTTTGGAGCCATCCAGCTGGCTAAACGCCCGGAAAACAAGGGGAAGGTGATCGTTGCCCTGCTTCCTGACAGCGGTGACAGATACTATTCCACCCCTCTCTTTACCGAGTCTTAATACAACAGTTCCTCTTATCAAGAGAAAAAGGGATGCGGTTCTCCTTACAGAGATCACCGCATCCCTTTCTGTTTTACTGTTTTCGCAGCTCTTTGGCTGAAGGAAATCCGTATTTGCTTTCGGCATTCCAGACTGCCCGTTTAATGGCCTCGCTGATCACTTCCGCAGCCAGCAGTCCTACGACCTCACGGTCAGCAATCACATCGCCTACAGAGAGCGCATATATGGTATCTCCGTCATAAGAAGTATGGACCGGGCGAATGGATCTGGCATAGCCGTCATGTCCAAGTCCCGCAATCTTACAGAGAGACCCTTTATGGAATCTGGCATTGGTCATAATCACGCCGAGAGTCGTATTCTCTACAAAACGGTTTGTTACGGCCTCAATGCTCTTTCGCATCTCCTCGGGGGAATTGGTAAAAGCTGTCCGGTCCGGAGTCAGCATCCCGGCAATCCGCTCCCCGCTCTTCCAGTCAAAGATATCTCCAAGAGCATTTAAGGCGACCACTGCTCCAATCTTCAGTTCGCCGATCTGGACTGCGCAGGAACCCATGCCGGTCTTCATGCAACGGTCCATGCCGCCCAGCTTGCCGACCGTCGCGCCGCAGCCGGCCCCATAATTGCCGTCCCTGTAATTGGGCTCCTCAAAAGCCCTCCTGGCAGCCTCATAGCCCATGGCTTCATCCGGATACACATCCGGTCTGGCAACCGTCAGGTCAAAGAGGTCTGACTGAACGACCAGAGGTACTTTTGTCACACCAACGTCAAAGCCGATATCCCGCTCCTGCAGATACTTCATCACGCCGCCTGCCGCAGACAGTCCGAAGGCACTGCCCCCGGCCAGAACCACGCCGTGAATCCGCTGGGCAGCCGCCATAGGATCCAGCAGAGTTGTCTCTCTGGAAGCAGGGCCTCCTCCCCGGACATCCATGCCCGCATGCATGCCCCGGTCATTGATAAACACAGTACATCCAGTGCCCGCTTCCTCATTTTCCACCTGTCCGATCCGGATCGGACCGATCTCGCTTAAAGATATCTCTTTCATCTAAAAACCTCGCTGTTTCCCGGTCTGATTTTCTTTTCCCAGGCCTTCATTCATTATATAGTATTCTAATAAACGCAGGACATAATCCGGGGCATGGCGAATGCCCCGTTCCCAGTCAGTTACCGTGCGATATGGAATCTGAAAATAATCACAGAACTCTTTCCGGTTCATGCCGGTACTTTCCCGCAATTCTTTGATTTTTGTTTTGCAATCCATTTCTGTCCTCCATATATGTTTTTCTTACCGGATGATTATGCAATGCGTCAAGTCTGTTTACTCTTCTGTGCGGTGCATATAGATATATTTCATCGTCCAGTCTTCATCCTGGTAATGTCCGTAGTAATTCATGGGACATCCATCACTGATATCGTCCGCAATTTCCAGAATGACATCGGAAAGTTCCAGGTCTTTTTTCCATTTGTCTTCAATAGCCTGATAGCCAAGCAATGCGCCGAGAATGTTCCCGGTCACAGCACCGGTCGAATCGCTGTCTCCGCTGTGGTTTACTGCCGCAATGATACCAGCAGAGAAATCATTCTGATATTTCAGTGCGCAGTAAAGGGCGATACCCAGTGTCTCCTCACCAACCCAGCCTTCACCGAGCTTGTGAATATTTTCCAGATCCTCTGCATCGTTTTCAGACAGCATGACCGCATAGTCAATGATTTCGGTAAGCAGATCCAACTGCGGATCTCCAGCAAAGATCCTGGCTGCGGTATCTCTCGCTTCCAGAACGATCTCTTTGAGTGACTGCTTCTCTCCCTTCGGAGGAAATACGATCCGGTTGATCACATGAACCAGTACGGCGGCCGGCATATAGCCCAGTGAGTTGCCATGGGTAATAGCAGCCAGCTGAGCGCCTTCCATATCCAGCTGATCCATATCCATCTGATAATAAAGGGCGATCGGAGCGACACGCATGATACCGCCGCATCCCTTGCTATTATTGCGCTTTGCCTTTACATAGTCTTCAAAACTTTCCCCGTTCTTTTCCTGCATCATGGCAGAAAGACAGGTGTTTCCAGGCGCCCGTCTGGAATACAGCTCCGGCACATCCAGAAGCCAGGAGTAACCCCCGTCTTTTGTATTTCTCTGATGGCGGCTTACTTCCTGCATGGAAGACTCCTGCGTCATCAGCCAGTCCAGATAAGCCCTGGCTACAGCATATCTGGGCAGGACCTCTACATCCTTCATAGCCTGATAGGTATCTCCCGCCAGAATACCATTGGCCGTAAAGAGGGTCATCTGGGTATCATCCGAAATCAGAGCCTTCCCGGTCCAGTAATCTTTATCATATTCTGTGATTCCCTGCCTGCCAAATCTGTCAAATATCTCTCCCTCATACATAAACTCCACAGGATAACCAAGCGCATCGCCAACCGCGCCGCCATATATACAACCGCGGACAGCATCCAGACGGGCCCGATCCTCTTCCGGACTGCTCGCCGGTTTCTGAAACATTTCCAGCATAAGATCTTTTTCCATTATAGTACCTCCCTGCAATCTCTGCTTTTTATATCGTAAATCTTTTCCCATGTCCAGTAAATTGTTGTCACTATAATACATGGTTATATTTTAGTCGAAAAAGGCCTCATCATCAAGACTGCAAAATCAGGTTCACGACCAGCCCGCACAAGAAGGAAAAGAGCATCACAAATAGAATATAGAGTGCAAACCTTTTCCACCCCATTGCGATTTTCAGCGCACCGAGGTTGGTGATTTTTGTGGCAGGTCCTGTGATCATGAAGGCTGCTGCGCTTCCCATACTCATGCCTTCCCACAGCCACTGCTGCAGCAGGGGGATGGTACCGCCGCCGCAGGCATAAAGGGGGACGCCGATCGTAGCCGCCATCAGCACGCCCCAGGCTTCGCTGCCGCCAAAAATATTCACCATCAGATCCTGCGGGACATAACGCTGAAACAGAGCAGAAAGCAGGATTCCGAAGAGGAAATAAGGGCCTGTTGCCTTTATATTTCTCCAGAAATTCTGCAGAAAACGGATCAGCAGATCCGGATGTGTGTCGCGGCTGACCTGGACTTCAAACTCGTCGAAATGGAAAAAGGACTTTTTACGGAAATGATAAAACGCAAAAACCAGAACACCTGCTGAACATCCACAGCAGAAGCAAGTGATGATGCGTATGTACAGTGCGATTGGGTCGAGGGCAGCGCTGTAGATGATCAGCTGGGGATTTAAGAGAACCGATGCCATCATAAAGGCTGCCAGCCAGTCCTCCCGCATGCCCTGCCTGCGAAAAGAAGCCGCAATCGGAATGGTCCCGTACATACAGAGCGGGGAGGCGATTCCCAGAAAACAGGCGGGGATGATGCCAAAGAGTCCCCACTTTTTATCCCTGATTCCGGCAAAGATGCCATGGATCCTGTCCTTGGCAAATACGGATATCAAAGAACCAATCAGTATGCCAAGAATCCAGTACCAGCAGATCTGCCGGAACTGGATCTCGAAATAGTACCAGATATATATAAATTCTCTTTGAAAGACAGTAAGCATCTCACTCATCTATATTTACCAGTTGATAGCTTCTGCTGCCGAGGCCGATCTCCTGCGCGTGCTCCAGAGTATGAATTCCGTGAAGGGATTCCATGCGGTTTACCAGAGATTCATTTCCCTCTGCCTGATAAATGAGGTCAACACAGGCCTGGTCCAGGGCTACCGGATCGGAGCTTGCCAGAATACCGATATCATGGATGTCCGGCTCTGCAGGGTTTCCGTCGCAGTCACAGTCCACGTAGAGACGGTTCATTACATTGATATAAATGATATGCTCTTCTCCCACATGACTGCTGAAGCCGGATACCATTTCTGCAAGCGCCTCCAGCCAGGCATCCTGGTCATCATACCAGATGCTGCCGCTGGTCTTAGTGCCGGCTGTATGGACATAAACCTTTCCGCTCGGGGAGGAAATGCCGATGCCGACATTCTTGATCGCGCCGCCAAATCCGGCCATGGCATGGCCTTTGAAATGAGACAGGATCACCCAGTCGCTATAGTTTTCTGCATGGCTTCCGACAATTACCTTGTCAAACCTGCTTCCCCCGGTCATGGGCCATTCCACTTCCCCCTCTTCATCCATCAGATCGAAATCGGCGATCGCCGTAAAACCGTGGTCCTGGGCCACTTGTTTATGCATAGCAGAGCTGGAACGTGACCCGCCATAGGCGGTATTGCACTCTACAATCGTTCCATTCACTTTCTTGACCAGATCTCCGATCAGCTCCGGACGCAGATAATTGCTGGCCGGCGGCTCACCGGTTGAGATTTTGACAGCCACCTTGCCCTCCGGCGACCAGCCCAGGGTATCATAGATTTTTACGAGGCCTTCTGCGGAAATGTCAGAAGTGAAATATACAAGCGAAGATTCCGCATCAGCTGCTGGTTCAGAAGAAACGGATTCTCCGCCTGCCCCGCTGCCTCCGCATGCGCCCAGAAGCAGGCAGGCAATCATACATGCTGTAAGTGCAAAATAATTCTTTTTCATTTCTTATAAATTCCTTCCCAGCTGATAGGCATCCTGCGGGTACCTGCTGCTTTTTGTCATGCCCGGCGTCCCGCAGCCATACCCGAGTACCATGCCGCAGTCCCTGAAACGGATATAACGGACAAGGGTCTTGTAGTGTGCTTCCAGCGCATCGAAAGTCCAGTCATCCGCATTCCAGGCAACCGTCAGTAAGGCGGATTTCAGATGCCTGCTGTTTAAACTGCTGTTGTAGGCACAGAAGCGGTCTACCACCGTCTTTAACTGGGCGCTCATCCCATAATAATATAGCGGGGTCGCAAAAACAACCATGTCAGAGGCAAGCAGCTTTTTACGGATCTGTTCCACATCATCTTTCTGTACGCAGGGGCCTTCATATCCGCATTTCACGCATCCGATGCAGGGATGAATGTCCGCATGACAGACATCGATGACTTCTACCGAATGCCCGGCTTCCTGGGCTCCCTTTTTGAAATAATCTACCAGGATACTTGTCGAACCCTTCCGGTTCGGACTTCCCATCAGTACAATAATCTTCATACAGACCTCCTTGTACGACCTGCCTTTCTGCACAGGATCGATAGCCAGAATCCGGCACAAGCCGGGAACAAAAGCATAATCAGATTTTCAAGAATGATCAGCCATCCGGCTTTCTCATAGTCGAGAAAAGCGAAAGGAACCCGGAAAAAGAGATAGTCCGGCATGCCGTTTCGCAGAAACAGCCAGAGACCGATACCGCCGATACCGGTAAAAATAACAGCCAGGATCGTCTTTATCCTGCCTTTTTTCTGCAGTCCCGCTGTCATCGCCGGGATATGCAGGCCCAGATGCAGCCCCATCAGGACAAAGGACCAGTGGGACATGCTAAGGTGCATCCTTCTCACAAAAGAAACCGGAGCCATCCCGTACAGGAAGGGTACGGCGTGGCCGCTCATGCTCATGCCGCAAAAAGCTGTCAGGGCAAAGCTCAAAAGCAGCAGAATGTTCAGGATTGTCGTCAGTGCACGGTAAGGATTATATTTTCCTTTGAAGAGTGCACCGTACCATATCCGGTTCAGAATCTGATGAATGATCACCAGAACCGTCATAGCTATCCCGAGCCATTCATGTGCCGCTTCCCCCGTAACCTGATAAGCTATCAGGCAAAGAAGAAGGACGGTCATGGCAGCATCCACGATCCGCTTAACCCCATTGTTCGTTTTTGCTTTTGACATGATACCGTCCTCCCATTACTTCATTTATTTCAGCCCGTCGATCCAGGACTGCAGCTCCTCTTCAGATACTCCGCTGCTGAACCGCTCCCCATCCAGCCAGGTGCCGCTTCCGGCCAGGGATTCCATATTGGATCCGCTCCTGCCGATGCCGCTTCCGCCGGAAGTACAGAACGGGATAACCGTAATTCCATCAAAGCTGTACTTTTCCACAAAGGTGTCCAGGATACGCGGCTCTTCTCCCCACCAGATCGGGAAGCCCAGATAAATGGTGGTATAGCCTTCAAAGGAAATATCTTTACTGCCGATTTCCGGACGCACGCTCTTATCATCCTGCTCTTTCGTGGTCCGGCTGCTGCTGTCATTATAGTCCAGATCCTCAGTGGAATAGGGCTCTGCAGCCAGGATCTCATACAGATCACCGCCGGTAACCGTTGCGATTTTCTCAGCCACGCCCTTTGTGGTACCGGTCGCAGAGAAATAGGCCACCAGAACATCCGAGTGTCCTGCAGGCACCTGTGCTTCTGTTTCCTGCACAGTTTCCTCCTGACCTGTTTCTGCCTGTGTCTCAACGGTGCTTTCCGTTACTTCTTCCTGCGTCTGTGCTGCTGTCTGGGTCTCTTTCTGTGAACTTCCTCCACAGGCTGCCAGAGAAGTAATCATCAGAGCAGCCGCAATGATAGAAATGATTCTTTTCATAAATCTATCCGAAACCTCCGTTTTATCATTATCTTTCTGTATCACCACAAGCATCAGAAGCTGTGCTCTGCCAGCCAGTCAACCGCATCTTCTACCATCTTTGTGATATCTCTGCCATCTTCAGTGATAACTTCCTGCTTTTCCAGTCCCTGACGAAAATCAACATACTCTGCCTCAGCAAAGGCATTCTTTACATAATTGTTGTCATCAGAAAATCCCGGATCCGGCTGAATCTGACAGATGCTGTATGCCTGAAGAATGGCGCTTACAGAAACACCATGGTAATTAAGCCCTTTGTACTGATCAATCTCACTCTGTTTGATCGGTGCACTCTCCCGGTAAATACGCATGGCCTGTGCCAGAACTTTCTGGTCTTCCTCTGTCAGTTTTTCCGCAGCGTTGCTGGTGGCAGTATTATCTTTCACCTGCTCCAGTGTGCTCATACCGGAAAGGACCGCAATGACATCATCCATTCCAAGTCCAAACCTTACAGACCAGGAAGCAATCGACCAGTCAGGATGTGCCGCCTTCAGCAGTTTTTCCGCCTCTTCCGGCAGCTTTGCAAGACCGCCGCCTTTTACCGCTTCCATGATGACTACCTTGCGTCCTTGTTTGCGGATCACATCATAGCAGGGACCAGCCTGTACCAGCTCACTGTCCCAGTCAATGGGATTGAGAGCAATCTGGACAAACTCGATTTCAGGATGCTCCTGCAGCACCCGGTCCAGCAATTTTGCAGACGAATGGAAGGAAATGCCCAGATGACGGATCTTTCCGTCCTCTTTCCATTTTTTCGCGTGGTCAAACAGATTCGTTGCCTTTACGATGCCGCCCTTTCCGTCAAATCCGTCATAGTATTCGGTCTGAATGTTGTGAAGAAGATAATAATCCACATAGTCCACGCCAAGATGGTCCAGCTGACTTTGGAAAGTCTCCTCAATCTTCTCTTCCGGAATCAGCATGAAGGTCGGAAACTTGGTTGCCACGGTAAAGCTGTCTCTCAGATGCCGTTCAATCAGTGCCTTGCGGGTCGCCTCTTCACTTTTGCCGTCATGATAAACAAAACTTGTATCAAAATAGGTATACCCGGCTTCCAGGAAGGCATCTACCATAGCATTCAGCTGCTCATAGTCAAAATCAGTCGGTCCCGAAAGTACCGGCAGTCTCATCATACCAAAGCCTAAGTTCTTCATGATTTCTTCTCCTTACTTTGCAATCTTCTGGTCGCCTGTCGTCCAGACATGTTTCTCTTTCACTGCGGTTCTTTTATTTTGTGCCATAACGCCTGCCAGCGGATGGGGCACATAAGGCTCCTCCAGATAGGCAATTTCATCGCCCGTCAGTGCAAGATCTACAGCCTTTGCCGCCCCTTCGATATGGTGCAGTTTTGTTGCGCCGACTACCGGAGATGTCACCTTGGTGAGCAGCCAGGCCAGAGAAACCTCTGTCATGGTCACGCCGTGCTTCTCAGCCAGCTCCGCAACCCGGCTGATGATTACATTGTCCTGCTCTGCCGTTGCGTCATATTTAAACTTCGCATATACATCCTCTTCGGCCCTCTTTGTGCCGCCTTGTCCGGGCAGTCTGGACAGTCTGCCGGATGCCAGCGCACTGTAAGGCGTAAGAGCGATATTCTCTTCCTCGCAGTAAGGCACCATTTCCCGCTCTTCTTCACGGAAAATCAGGTTATAGTGTCCCTGGATGGAGACGAACTTTGCGAAGCCTTCTTTCTCCGCCAGTGCATTTGCCTTGGCGATCTGCCAGGCAAAGCAATTGGAGATGCCGATGTATCTTGCCTTTCCTGCCTTTACGATGCGGTTCAGGCCATCCATAATGTCATAGATATCCGTCTGCCAGTCCCACATATGATAGATATACAAATCTACATAATCCATCCCCAGATTCTGAAGGCTGGTATTGATCATGTTTTCAATATGCTGCTGTCCGCTGATCCCCTGCTCGATTTCCTCCTGTGTCCTGGGAAGAAATTTGGTTGCCACAACCACATCCTCACGCTTTGCAAAATCCCTAAGGGCACGGCCTACATACTGCTCACTGGTCCCGCTCTGGTAGCCAATGGCCGTATCATAAAAATTAACCCCCAGGTCCAGACCGCGTTTAATGATTTCTCTGCTGTGTTCCTCATCGATGGTCCAGCTGTGCTGGCCCCGTCCGGAATCCCCGAAGCCCATACAGCCCATGCAGATCCTGGATACGTTTAAGTCACTGTTTCCAAGCTTTGTATATTTCATGCAGACTCTGCCTCCACTTCATTTTTTACAGGACTTCATTCAGCCAGCGGCGGATCTCTGCCTCATTCGGACGGTTGATCTGTTTTCCTTTCACCCACTTCACATCGCTGCTTACATCCTTATGAAGTGCTGTATCGCTCCTGCCAACGCCGCTTCCACCGGAAGTGCAGAAGGGAATGATCTTCTTGCCGGAAAAATCATAGCTTTCCAGGAAGGTATCGATGATCCTGGGCGCCACACCCCACCAGATCGGGAAGCCCACGATCACAGTATCGTAGGAAGCCATGTCCAGTGCATTTCCGGCGATCTCCGGCCTTGCGGACGGATCGTTCATCTCAATCGTGCTGCGGCTTTTCTTATTTGTCCAGTCCAGGTCTGCCGATGTATAGATCTCCTTCGGAACGATCTCATAAAAATCTGCTCCAGCAATTTTGGCGATTTCCTCGCCGACTCTTTTTGTAATGCCACTGGCAGAAAATACTGCCACCAAAACATTCTTTGCCATATTATTTCATCTCCTTTTCTGATGTTTGTTTTTTATGTCATTCGTCTTTACTCACCCAGCAGCCGGATCAAGCAGCTGTAAGTGAGCTCATAGACGGTTTGATATACGTAGTTGATCCCTGCTTCCTTCATGGCAGTCTTCTGCTTTTCTGTAACCGCTGTATAAGGGTATATCCCAAACATGAACGGGAAGAAGGTATAGATGAAATTCTGGATGTCTGCAACCGTCATATCCGGGCAGAACTTTTCCAGCAGCATGCACATCAGATGCATTGAACGGCCGTAAGACTGCTTAAATGTGTTCAACAGCTCCTGCCGGCTGTTTGCTTCCATATCGTAGTTGTTCATCGAGAGAAGCTTTAAAAGCTGCTGCCGTCCTTCCAAAGAATTTGCAATATGATCCGCAAGTTCCTTTTTGGTCAACTGCTCATTCTCATTCAAGATGGCTGTCAATTCCTCATTCCAGCGGTCATACTCCCTTTGAAAAAGAGCCAGAAAGATTTCTTCCTTCGTTTCAAAGTAGTTATAGATGGTGGGGCGTGAAAAGGAAGTGATCGTTCCAATCTCCTTGAGCGTAATCTCCCTGAAGCTCATCGTCTGGTAAAGCTGCTCGCAGGCATTTATAATTTCTTCTCGTTTCCTTGCAATTTCTTCCGGTGTGGCTTTTCTCATTTTGAAGCTCCTCATCGTTTTTATTCTGACGCGCTGTCAGCATGTTTATTATAGCGCATTCTGACACAATGTCAATATATTGTTTGTAAAAAAATAACCGACAGAAAATAATCTCTCCGCCGGCTATATCCTGTTTTTTAAGAGCAGAAAAAGGGAGTCGATTAACTCCCTTTTTCAAGACTCCGTTCCATAGCGCTTTTCATGTTCGCCATAAATGCTTCATCCGGTATCAGAGCAATCCCGTTTTCGTCGCTGAGAACGATCAAACGCTGTCCTCCCGTCAGTCCGAACAAATCTCTGGCGCCTTTCGGAATAACGATCTGCCCCCTGTCACCGACTGCAACCGAGCCCCATATGTTCTTTCCTCTGGGAGCAGGCGGAATGATTCCGATTCCTTCCACCGGTTCGGTCCGGACGAGACTGTCTATGGTCGTCCCATATACTTCTGCCAAAGCTAAGCACTTCTCTATATCCGGAATCGTTGCCCCGGTCTCCCATTTGGCATACGCCTGCCTGGAAATCCCTATTTTTTCAGCAATCGCTTCCTGAGAAAATCCATGGATATTTCGCAGCATAACCAGATTATCTTTCAGCATGGCTCTCTCCTCCTTACAAATCAATCCGCTCAAAATCCTCACATGCTTTCCGGCATGATGACACTGTCAGCATCACAAATATCAGAATCCCTGTCGCCAGCAAAAGCAGCTGTATGGCAATGTCATCCGTCCCGAAAGCATTCAGCCTTTGCAGCCCCGGAACATGGTGCAGCGCTTCTCCCATAAATATAACAAAAAAGCAGACAATGATAAAGGAAACAAAAGGACGTCCGAACTTATAGGCTGTTTGAAAAAATCCGCCCACAAAGATCCGGTTAAACAATCCAAAGATCACACACGCCAGCCCCAATGCAAATAAATTGGCATTCATCAGCGCATTGCTGCGATATACGACAGACCCGCAAAAAACAGTCATCCGAAGAATGACTGAAATTGCCATCAGAATAAATGCACAGGCCTCGATCAGGCAAACAAATAAATACTTCCCTCTTACCACATCCTTCTTTGCGACTGGCAGCAAAGCGGAAAAGACAATATCATTTGCCTCCCTTGCAGTCTGAAAACTCTGGAATAATCCCAATGACACGAAAAAGGCCCCGCAAAGAACCGGGTATCCCGGCAAGAGAAACATAAAGCCAAAAAGGATGAAGAGATACGAAAGAACAGAGGCACTCAGTCGCATTTCTTTGCGAAGAATGTTACGCATATGCCGCACCTCCCTCCAACCGGAGTATGGTGTCCTCCAGTGTTTCTCCATCTCTGGAATACTGCCCGATAAAGTCAGCCCTGGGCATAGCCGCAACGATTCTTCCGTTGGAAATATAGATGATATCATCTGCACATTTATCAATATCGGAAATGATATGCGTCGAGAAAAATACTGCCACGCCATCGCTTTTGAGAGTTTTGAAAATCTCAAGCAGCTCGTTCCGGGAGAAGGGATCAAGCCCGCTGGTCGGTTCATCCAGAATCAATACCTCTGACCTGTGGGAAAGCGCAAGCAGAAGGTTCAGCTTCACCTTCATGCCTTCCGAAAGTTCCAGCGGCGTTTTCGCTTCATCGATGGAAAACAGCTCCTGATATCTGTGATAAGCCGCATCATCCCAGGTCTCATAAAAACATTTTACAATCCCTACGATATCTCTGATTTTCCTTCTCGGATACCAGCTGACAGTCCCGGTCGAATACCCGATCCGCTTCTTGATCCCGGTCTCATTCCCTGCAATAGGGCATCCAAAGAATTGGACCAGACCGCTGTCCGGATGGATCAGATTCAGCATCGCTTTTATCGTGGTCGTTTTCCCCGCACCGTTTCTGCCGATAAAACCGGCGATTCTTCCGCCCTCCAGGCCAAAAGAAATATCAGCCAGTTCAAAAGAAGGATACTTTTTCACAATCCCCTGCACTTCCACAATCATCACAAAATCCTCCGTAAATATGATTTCTAAGATAATTGTAAAGCGCAGTTGCCTCTTTTTCTACCAACCGCAGATAACAAATTTGACTGTTTTATGTTATGTCTGGTTGCCTTCCAGCCGCCATATTTCGCTCTGATTCTGCTTCCTCTGCCGGCTTCCCGGTTTTGTCAATCATTTCCAATGTTTCAGCTGTGAGAGATATCCGTCGAACTGGCTTCGCCGCTCTGCTTCCGGTGTATTTTCCGGATTTGGCATATGTCCGACCAGATAATCCAGCAGGGAATCTTTTGAAGTATACGCAAATTGGCCATCCGTATAGCACCATTTACAGTAATCCTCATTGAATCTGCCATCCGGCTCTTTGCTGATGATCCCGTCGTCATTCAGGGGCATGCCGCAGCACTGACACACAAGCTGTCTCGGGGAACCGAGCAATGTATTGATAGAAACATCGAATTCTTTCGACAACAACTTCAGAGTTTCCGTATTCGGCTGCGTCTCACCGTTTTCCCAACGGCTTACTGCCTGTCTTGTGACCATCACACGACGAGCCAGCTGATCTTGAGTCAGACTATTCTTCTCCCTCAGGTTTTTAAGTATATCCCGCATCTCCATAATGTAATCCTCCTTCAGTTGATATGATGATATATTGTAATTATATAGTTCTTTACAGAAAAAGAAAAGCAACCTGCTGTTGCTGGAGAATTAATCAATCTGTTGCTGATACGAGCATTACTGCATATCTGTTCATGGTCTTATCATAGACGCTCCAGCAGCATGCGCCATACCATTCATGTCCGGCATCAAAAAAATCCGACCAGTCTGTTGTCCATTCATATATATCAAGTGCATCTGTACCGTTCGGAAACAGAGCTTTGTTCACTTCTTTGAAATCTTCGGGCTTGTTTCTTCTGCCGTGTACCGGTTCCATCAATGCATACCAGTAAGGAACCGTTGTTCCACAATTCTCATCGTCTGGTCTCCACTCTGCATCATAAAAGGCGTTGCCATAATAATCGGTCTTCACAATATTCGGACAGTAGAAAAACACCTGCGGATCCAGTGGAGAAGG
>CAMHFW010000030.1 GCA_946184675.1 uncultured Clostridia bacterium
CTTCAGAAAGGGCGCTGCTCCCCTTGGCCAGCCCTGAAACAGCTTCTTTCAGATTCCCGATGGCGGTCTGCAGCTGCCCCATCTGTGTCCCAAGGCCAGATATCCCCTGTGCTGCCCCGGAAAGGATCTCCAACTGCTTTTGCATATCTGCGATTGTCGCAGATATGTCACCGGTCTCTGCCTGGATCTGCGGTATCTCAAGGGATGGAATGTTCTCCAGGCTGGCTGCGGCTTTCTCTGCCGATGCAGTAATCTGCCCCTGGGCATCCGCAGTGATTCCCGACAGGTCGATGCCAGCCGCGGCTGCACTTCTGGCACTTTCCGCCGCATTTTCAATCATTTCTTCGGAAAGACCGCTGCCCTCCAGTGCCTGACGGACCGCATCTGCAGCAGCGGAGCCTGCCTGGTCTCCCGCCTGCAGGCCTGCTGACTGCTCCAGACCGGAAAGATCCGTGCCTGACAGACCTGCCAGTGTTTCTTTGGCGCTCTGTACACTGCTGTCAACACCGCTTTTGTAGGCGGCGGCCTGGCCGGCAAAGTCTTTGAGCTGACTGGTCAGAGTCTGGACAGCCTGCAGCTGTGTCTGCAGGGTCTGTGCGTCTGCGGCAAGAGCGCTTGCCGCAGCGGTCACAGGATCCATGTCCATATCTGCTCCGGAAAGGTCGATTCCCGCAAGTGCCTCATCAAGCTCTCCCAGTCCGCTGCTGACTGCTTCGGCGCCGTCTGTCAAGGCGCTGTTCTGTCCGCTGAGCGTTTTCAGCCCCTGGGCCAGCTGACTGATTCCCTCGCCGATCTGCCCGCCGCCGCTGATATATTCCGTCAGATACCCGCCAAACTTCCCGGCGCCGTCATAAAGCTCTTTTCCGCCGTCAGCGAGTTTGCCGGTCGCATCCGTCAGCTCATCCACATTCTCCGGGATGTCTTCCAGATCCTGCAGATCCTCTTCTTCCAGTTCCGAAAAGATCCCCCCGCTGATGACGGTCGCGGTAAAGTCAAGCTTAAAATCCGTCACATCAGCCGTGATCTCCACATATTCCGGAATCTCAATCTCCTCCGTGGGTTCCCAGTCCCCCAGCTTCAGGCACTCCGATAATCCGGGCATAGCTGTGCCGACCACAAGCTGGTTTCCTTCCATGGAAATCAGCCGGCCGTTCTCCACCTTAATGTTTGCAAAATGATCTTCCGGCAGAAAGAGGATGGTGCAGGCAGCGAAGGGTACCGGTACGGTCACCGTCTCCTCTCCCGTCTTAATCTGCTCAGAAGTGGTATTCTCATAATCGATCCGCATACGAAGGGATCCGCTCTTTCCGGCAAGCTGGTCGGCTTTTATCTCTTTTCCGTCCAGATAATAAGTGATTGCAAGGGTAACCGGGAGCTTCTGCTCTGTCTTTCCCTTATAAGAAATATCTTCTCCGTGGTTTTCCCAGAGCAGCCTGTTCCCGTCCTGTGAGAATTCTTCATCTCCTTCTGTGTTTTTGATATCTTTCAGGACAGAATAATCTTCTATCTGCTTATTGCCGGCAGGATCCCGGTTTTTCAGGACCGTTTCCACACTCACATCATACACATTACCTGCGGCATCCGCTTTTGCATATACCATTTCTGACTTATCGGCATCCTCCGCAGAATTCTTTGCCTGACTGGATTTGTCTTTGGCAGTCTGACTTGCCTCTTCTTCCTGCCTTGCGGCTGAAGTTTCCTGCCCGGCGCTGCTGCCGGCTGCGGCCGCCTGCGAAGGAAACGATCCATTTATCATGATTCCTGCGATCAACACAACAGCTGCCAAAGCAGCTCCTGCTTTATGTTTGAAATTCTTTTTCATGCTGTCTTTTCCTTTCTGTTTGGCCTGCTCGCTCTATTCCACATTTTTAAGCGCCTCATCCATGGGTACCTTCCGGATCTTGCGGATCTCAAGCAGAGAAACAACAAAATATGATACTGCGCCAAGCGTAAATACCTTCATCATTGTCTTCCCGGAGATGTAGATCTCCATCCATCCTGTCATACCGGCCTCCATCACGATTTTCATCAGTATCTTAATGATGTAAAAGACCGGAGGAATCGTCAGTCCCATGCTGCACAGAACCACAATCGCTGTGGGCATCAGATAGATCCTTGTAATCTCACCGCTCTTATAGCCCAGAATCTTGGCCATGGAAATGGACTGGGCATTTCTTTCAATGCTGATTCTTGACAGCAGATAAATCAGGACGATGAAAATCAGAATAGCAAACGCATCCACCAGATACATCATGCTTCCCATAGAAACGTCCAGCTGCCGGCTGACTTTTGTCAGCGCTTCCAGATCTATGACCTGTCCGATATAGTCCGGATTGATATCTGTAATCGCCGTATCAGACATATAACCGCAGAAAAAATCCTTGTCATAGTCCAGCATCTCGTTCAGCTTTTCCCTGCTCATAAAGAGGTTCAGAGCGGATTCATAATGAAAAATGCCGCTGACTGTAAAGGAATACTCCTTGTCCTCATATGCCTCCCGCAGGGTAATCGTATCTCCCGGGAAAATGTCGTATTTTTCCGAATAAGCAGAGGAGATATAAACCTGGTCTGCAGAAACATCCAGATTCAGATATCTGCTGTCCTCTTCAATCCCGTAGACCATGATGTCCTCTGTAAAGGTCTCCTTGAGCGGACTGCCGGTTGTCTTGAGCGTCGAAACGCTGATCTTTTCTGCATCCGGATTCTCTGTCTCCACACCTCTCATGAACATGAGCCCGGACAAATAGCTCTGCAGCTTGTGGTCCTCATCCTCCATTTCCAGCGGCATCTGCAGGATATATTGATACTTGCAGAGCATGGTGTTTTCAATTTCTTCCTGAAAATGATCCAGAAGTGCCGGCAGGCCCATGCCAAACATCAGCAGAATGTTTCCAAAAAATATGCCCAGCGCCAGCACGAAGTAGGTGCTCAGGTTCTGTCGGAATACACGCAGGCGGAAACGGGTGAAAAAAGGAATTGCCGGAGAAAGCCGCATGGCCTTCTTCTTTTTGCTGACCGTCAGGTCCCTGCGGATAAACTGCAGCGGCGAAAGGCGAAGCTTGCGGGAAAGAACCAGCCAGTTTACGATCATCATAATGATAATGGGAACAATCGTCGTCAGGACAAAGGCTTCCCCGCTCCAGATGGTTGTATAGGTCGGCAGACTGTAACTGCCGTAGTACATGCCGGCGCAGACATTTTTCAGCCAGGTATAGCCCAGAATGTTGCCGATCAGAGCGCCGATCAGTGTGATGATCAGCGGCATTGTCATATAGTGACGGACCAGTTCCTTTCTGGTGTAGCCGGATGCCCGCAGGGTTCCGATTACCGCTGCTTCCGCAACAATCGTATTGCTGATTGTCACACCAAATACAAAGGCAAGAATCACAATGATGATATAGAGCAGAACGATCATCATAGACCGGTCTCCTCCCATATCATCCCCGGTAAAAATAATGGCCTGGTTCAGGTAGCGCGGAATGTAATCCACCAGCTTCACCTCTCCTCTCAGGAATTCCAGAAAATCCTCCGACATCTCTTTGGCCTCCGGGTCATCTGCAGGCGAGGCCCGGTATTTCCAGGAATAGCAGTAAAAAAGGTCGCCTTTGGAAAATGTATCAAACTCCTCCGGAGAAACAACCGCCACACCGAACAAAATGGCGTCGAACATCGTGTCGTTATTGCTGGCAAACATGGTACTGTAGTCTGACAAGGCTACCAGGCCGGTGATTTTCCAGCTGTGCCTGCTGCTTTTGATTGTATCTCCGACTTTCAGTTTGTTGTTGTCAGCATACATGCGGTCGATTGCGATCTCGCCGGGCTTCTCAGGCAGGGCGCCATCCATCAGGCAGGCCCGGTTCATGTTTTCACGAATCTTGAAAATCCGCAGGGTACTCCCGCTTTCCAGTTTCTGCTCGACGTAAAACATTTCATCCAGTGCCACGCCGTATCCGGTAATGTTTTTGGTCTGCGCCCGGTTCAGGGCTTTCTGGGTGCGGAAGTTGCCATCTTCTACATTGTATTTTTCAAAACTCTCATTGTAGGCCTTGATCATGCTGCCGTCTGCCACCAGAAATCCGGAAACAAATCCGATGCTGGCGATCAGCAGGATGAGAATGACCAGATATTTCCCCAGCTCGCTTTTTAGTTCTCTGGGAAGCCTTTTTCTAAGTGGATTTTTCATACTAGTCCTCTCTTTGTGCTACCACTCAAGATCCTCTGCTGCTGTTTTTACCTGGTTGACCGTGTTTTCCCGGATCATGCCGTCTCTGAGTCTCACCACACGGTCCGCCATATCCCGGATTGCCGCATTGTGTGTTACCATCACAACTGTACTGCCGTACTTTTGATTGACCGTCTCGATCAGCTTCAGGATGTCTTTGGATGTGTTATAATCCAGCGCGCCGGTGGGCTCATCACAAAGGAGGATATCCGGATTTTTGACAATGGCTCTGCCGATGGATGTTCTCTGCTGCTGGCCGCCGGAAAGCTGGTTGGGCAGTTTGTCCCGGTGATCATAAATGCCCAGGGTGTGCATGAGTTCCTCCACATTCAGAGGAGAATCACTCAGATAGGCTCCGACCTCAATATTTTCCCGGACTGTGAGGTTGGGAATCAGGTTATACATCTGGAAAATATAGCCCAGATGGCGCCGCCTGTAATCTGTCAGGCGTTTTTCATTCATCTCATCCATGCGCTCTCCCCGGATCACGATACTGCCGGAATCCGCACTGTCAATACCGCCGATGATATTGAGGAGAGTAGACTTGCCCGAGCCGGACGGGCCTAAAAGAACACAGATTTCACCCTGCTCAACCGTCAGGCTGATTCCCTTGAGGACCTCAACACGGCTGTCCCCCTCCCCGTATGCTTTTTTGATATTTTCTATGGAAAGAAACATATGCAGCTCCTTATCTTATAAATGTGAAATTGGTTTGTTTTGATGGTTAGTTTCTGCTAACCACCTGTTCATATTATCATCCCATATTTCAAAAAAATTCTCAATATACCTGTCTCATATTAAATGACCATTTTTTGTCAACAAGACAGTCTCTTGCGCAGAAAAATCATATTTGCTATGATAGGGGACAGAAAAGGAGACAGAGGAGGAAGATGATTATGCAGGAACGAGTATTATGTTACGGTGATTCTAATACATACGGCTATGACGCTGCCGTATATTTCGGCGGACGCTTTCCTGAAGCCCAGACCTGGGTGGGGCGTCTGAATGCGGATCCGGAGCTGGCAGCTTTTCAGTTTATTAATTTCGGAGAAAACGGAAGGTGCATTCCGGATGATTCCTGGTCTCTGGTCGAGCTTCGGGAAACGGTGCAGCGATTTGCACCGCTCAGACTGATCACTGTCATGCTGGGCTCGAACGACCTTTTGTCTTTGCGCAGACCTAGGATCGAAGCCGTGGCTGGTAAGATGGACACCCTTCTGACCTATCTGCTGCACCTGCCTGCTGTCTCAGAGAATCCTTCCCGCCTGCTCCTGATCGCGCCGCCCCGCACTCAGATCACCCGGATGGATCCCTATCTGTCCGCCTTTGATGAAGCTGCTGCCCAGTTCGGCTTAGCCTACCGGCAACTGGCTGACACTTACAAGGTGTACTTCGCCGATGCAGGCAGCTGGAATCTGCCCCTGGCCCAGGATGGCGTCCATCTGACAGAAAAGGCTCATGAGATTTTTGCATCAGAAATGAAGAAAATACTTTTGAATATTCTCCGGCAGCCGGAAGAGGAGGACCAGCTATGAGCCGCCCCGCAGAACTCCGTCCGGAAGGCTTTGACCCTGTCCGGACCAAAGAAATCGAAGACAGCCTCCGCAAAAACAAGCGTTTCCACCGGACCCTCTTCTCCCGTTTTGCCAAAGCCATTAATAGCTACGAACTGATCCAGCCCGGCGATAAGATTGCGGTCTGCATTTCCGGCGGCAAGGATTCCATGCTCATGGCCAAACTATTTCAGGAACTGAGGCGTCACGACAAGTTTCCTTTTGAGCTGGTCTTTCTGGTTATGGACCCGGGCTACCTGCCGGCCAACCGGCAGCTCATTGAGGAAAATGCCCGCACTATGGGAGTCCCTGTACAGATTTTTGAGTCCACCATTTTCGATGCTGTCTATGAAGTCGACAAATCGCCCTGCTACCTGTGCGCCCGCATGCGCAGGGGCTACCTGTACGCAAAGGCCAAAGAGCTGGGCTGCAACAAGATTGCCCTGGGACACCATTATGATGATGTCATTGAAACCATTTTGATGGGTATGCTCTACGGGGCCCAGATCCAGACCATGATGCCCAAGCTCCACAGCAGCAACTTCGAGGGGATGGAGCTGATCCGGCCCATGTACCTGATCCGGGAGGATGACGTCAAGGCCTGGCGGGATGCCAACGGTCTCCGCTTCCTCCAGTGCGCCTGCCGGTTTACTGAGGCCAACCAGCACTGCCGGGAGGATGGCAGTTCCGATTCCAAGCGGATGGAGATCAAGCAGCTGATCGCGGATATGAAAAAAAATAACCCCTACGTAGAGGGGAATATCTTTAAAAGCGTGGAAAATGTCAACCTGCGCACCATCATTGCCTACAAGCAGGACGGACAGGTTCATCATTTCCTGGATCAATATGACAATATGTAAAAAACCCGGACCTCTGATCAAAGGTCCGGGTTTTTCTATTCAATCTGCTGTTTTAGATGTTCTGGGCAATATATCTGGCTACATACACGCCGCTTGCGGAAGCATGGGACAGGGAGTGGGTCACGCCGCTGCCGTCGCCAATGATGAAGAGGCCCTTATGCAGGCTCTCCAGGTTCTCATCGATGGAAACTTCCATGTTATAGAACTTGACTTCCACTCCGTAAAGCAGGGTATCGGGATTTGCCGTACCCGGAGCAATCTTGTCCAGAGCGTAAATCATCTCGATGATGCCGTCCAATATTCTCTTGGGCAGTACCAGACTCAGATCGCCGGGCGTTGCTGCCAGGGTGGGAATCACAAGTCCTTCCTCGATACGCTTTTCCGTGCTGCGGCGGCCTCTTACCAGGTCACCGAAACGCTGTACGATTACGCCGCCGCCCAGCATATTGGAAAGGCGGGCGATGCTTTCGCCATAGCCGTTGCTGTCCTTGAAGGGCAGGGAAAAATGCTTGGCTACCAGAAGGGCAAAATTGGTGTTCTCTGTCTGCAGGTCAGGATTCTCGTAGCTGTGTCCGTTCACCGTTACGATACCGTTGGTGTTCTCAGAAACCACGGCTCCCTTGGGATTCATGCAGAAGGTGCGGACTCTGTCCTCAAACTTCTCGGTTCTGTATACGATCTTGCTCTCATAAAGCTCGTCGGTCAGTTCAGAAAATACGACTGCGGGCAGCTCCACGCGCACGCCGATGTCCACGCGGTTGGACTTGGTCGGAATATCCAGCTCCTGGCATACTTTTTCCATCCAGCTGCTGCCGCTTCGTCCGACAGAAACGATGCACTTCCTGCAGCTGTACTCATCTTTTTCCGTACGGATCAGATAGCCCTCTTCTGTCTTCTCCACATGCTCGACCGGAGTATCAAAGAAGAAATCCACATGCTCTTTCAGCTCATTGTAGAGATTTTCCAGCACGATATAGTTGATATCTGTGCCCAAATGACGGACAGATGCATCCAGCAGGTTCAGTTCATTCTGGATGCAGATCTTTTTGAAGCGGGTATTGGCCGTCGTATAGAGTTTGGTGCCTTCCCCGCCGTGGGCCATGTTGATGTCATCCACATATTCCATCAGCTCCATAGCCTTTTTCTTGCCCACATACTCATAAAGGGTTCCGCCGAAATCATTGGTCAGGTTGTACTTGCCGTCCGAAAAAGCGCCGGCACCGCCGAATCCGCTCATGATGGCGCAGGTCTTGCACTTGATGCAGGACTTGACCTTGTCCCCGTCGATGGGACATTTTCTCTTTTCCAGAGCGTGTCCGCGCTCAAAGACCGCTACCTTCAGGTCCGGTCTGATCTTTAAAAGTTCATATGCAGAATAAATGCCGCCGGGGCCTGCCCCGACGATCAGAACGTCATAGTGATTCATATCGTATCTCTCCTCCTGTGCCACTTATCTTTCCGCTGCATACCGGCGCAGCATGGACGCGGTAAAGCCCTCCGTCCACTGGCCGTTCTCATAGCGTTCATTGAGCCAGTCTACAGCAGCCCTCCGTCCTTCTTCATCAAAGGGAAAGTGCTTCTCCGTCATCAGATCCGGATCCGTCTGCTCAAAAGCAAAAGGCTCCGGCCAGATTACAGCCTGCAGACATTCTTCTGCAGTCTGTGTTCCGTCCTCATCTGTCTGTGCCGGCAGATGAACGATCCGGTAACGCATCCCATGATAAGAGCCGGTAAAAGGCTGATCATATTTATAAAATGCAAACGAAAGAATATCTTTGTATTCAATCATATCAAAAGACTCCGGTCAGACGGTAATCGTAAGAGTCCGGTTGCTTCTCCGGTATCTGCGGTAGGTCACGCCGGATGCGTGCAGCATACGCTTGGAGGCCAGAACAGAGGGTGTATCCGCATACTTGTCGTCATCATAGATGATCTCGCTGATCCCGCTCTGAATGATGGCCTTGGTACACTCATTGCAGGGGAACAGGGTCACATAGATCCTGCTGCCCTCCAGGGTGCCGCCCCGGAAATTGAGGATGGCATTGAGTTCGCTGTGGGTCACATAGATATACTTGGTGTCCAGCGGTTCTCCCTCCCTGTCCCAGGGAAACTCATCATCGGAACAGCCGCGCGGGAACCCGTTATAGCCGATGGACAGAATCTTGTTATCGGTGCTGACGATGCAGCAGCCCACCTGGCTGTTGGGGTCTTTGGAACGCATGGCTGCCAGCTTGGCAACGCCCATAAAGTATTCATCCCAGGAAATATAATCCTTACGTTTTTCTGTCATGATCTCAATCCTCCTCAATCATGGCTATGCGCTTTTTATGACGCTCTCCCTCGGAAAATGAAGTATTCAGAAATGTTTCCACAATGGAAAGGGCCGTTCCGGCGCCGATGACTCTGGCTCCCATGCCCAGGATATTGGCATCGTTGTGCTCCCTGGTCAGTCTGGCCATGTATTCATTGGTGCAGACAGCTGCCCGGATACCGGGAACACGGCTGGCTGCCATGGTGATGCCAAGGCCTGTTCCGCAGATCAGGATGCCTTTATCACATTCTCCGGAAGCTACTGCCCTGGCGACCTTTTTCCCGTAGACCGGGTAGTCGCAGGACTCTGTCGTGTAGGTCCCGAAATCTTTGTACTCCAGCTGATGGTCTTCCAGATACTTTTTTACTTCCTGCATCAGTTCATATCCGCCGTGGTCACATCCGAGTGCTATCATGTTTTCCCCTCCCTTTATACTCTGATTACCTTGTGGCCTGCCGCCTTAAGCAGACGGTTCATAATCGCTGCGCCAAGTCCGGCGCCTGCGAAGCTTTCTGAATAAATATAGTCGATCTGATCCTCGTCCATCTGACGCAGAACCTCATAGAGATTTGCCGCAATGCTTTCCTCATGGTCTCTGGATCCGATATCAATCACTCTTTCACATGTATACAGGTCCTGATTCTCCTCGGAAGCAATGACTGCCGTGCGATGTCCGGCCTCCTCATGCTCCTTTGTCAGCCGGTTAATCGTCTCTGCTACAGCATCCCGCTTGCCTTCGACAATAGAAAGGCTTCCCTTTGGCGCATAATGCCGGTACTTCATGCCGGGTGCTTTGGGCCGCATATGGGGATCCTCGCTGCCTGAGAGCAGGCCGGGATCGATCTTTACCGGACCGATTACCTCCTCCAGCATGGCCTTTGTAATATAACCCGGCCGCAGGATCATGGGCTCATCGCCAGACAAATCTACAATGGTAGATTCCAGGCCGATGTCTACGCGGCCGCTGTCGATGATCATATCGATCCGTCCGTCCAGATCCTGACGGACATGCTCTGCTTCGGTAGGACTGGGCCGTCCGGAGGTATTGGCGCTAGGTGCAGCCAGATACAGACCGCTGGTCCGGATCAGCTCATAGGCCGTCGGATGGGATGGCATGCGGATTGCAACCGTATCCAGTCCCCCCGTTGTCTGCACAGGCACAATCTCCGTCTTTTTCAGGATCATGGTCAGAGGGCCGGGCCAGAAATGATCTGCCAGCCGGTAAGCCTTTTCCGGGATCTCCCGGGCCAGAACTTTCAGGGCCTCCATATCTGCAATATGCACGATCAGCGGATTGTCAGAAGGTCTTCCCTTGGCCGCATAAATTCGTGCGGAAGCCTCGGGATTGAGCGCATCACCCCCGAGGCCGTATACTGTTTCTGTAGGAAATGCCACCAGGCCGCCCTCCCGCAGGATCTGCGCAGCGCGGCGCATCAGGTCTGCGTCACGGTGGTCATTATCATATTGTGCAATAATTGTATTCAAACTATACCCTTCTTATTTCATGAATTCACGGTACTCTTTCAGGACCTCTTTGGGCTCGCCGATCTTTTTGATCTGGCCGTCATGCATCCACATAACTCTGTCACAGAGCTCCTCCAGGGTCTTCAGATTATGCGAAACGATGACAACCGTCCTGGTCTTGTCCGAGATCAGGCTCTTCATCTTCTCATAACTCTTTTTCTTGAACTTCTCATCGCCGACACTGAGCACCTCATCGATCAACATGATGTCTGTCTCCATGACAGCCGTGATGGAGAAGGCCAGTTTGGAATGCATACCGCTCGAATAAGTACGGACGGGCATGTCAATAAAATCTCCCAGTCCCGCAAACTCGATGATCTCATCCATATGCTCCTTGACCTGGGCTTCGGTAAATCCCAGAAGAAGTCCTGAAAGCATGATGTTCTCACGGCCGGTCAGCTCAGACTTGAATCCGACTCCGATGGCCAGCAGGGAAATGGAATGGCCGTGCAGGTCTACACTTCCCTCATCCGCAGAAAATATTCCTGCAATAGCGCGCAGCAGTGTGGATTTTCCGCTGCCGTTCTTTCCCGTGATGCCGAGAATCTCTCCCTTTTTCACTTCAAAAGAAACCCCGCGCACTGCTTCAAAGGCCTTGGTTTCAGCCCCCTTCATGCGGAGCAGGTTCTTTTTGATCGAATAGGATGAAACGCTCTTATAGCGGACCTTGAGGTCTTTGACTGTGATTGAGTATTCCTGATTGTTGTCTATTTTATCCATACACTGTTCACGCCTTTATATTACCTTAACGTAGGTATTTTCATTTTTATAAATCGTATGCACGCCAATGGCGGTGAGAATAATGGACAGGACTGTCCAAAGTCCCAAAGTCACCCAGTCCGGCATGCTCTTGGCAAGCATCGCATGCCGCATACCGGTCGTCAGCGCAGCAAGCGGATTGAATGTCAGCAAAAGCTTTGCATACTGCTCCGGCAGCGCTGTCTCGATGTTGTAAAAGATACCAGTCAGGTAGAAAACCGCCCGAAGCACGATATTGATGACATTAGACATATCCGTAACAAAAACACCGATATGCATCAGAATCGTACAGCAGCCAAAAGTAAAGAGGATTGTAACTGCCAGAACCGGGACAATCATGATCAGGTGCCAATCTACCGGTACCCGGTAAGCCACGAGCATTCCGAAAGAAATCAGCAGACAGATCAGCATCTTAAACCCGTTTACAATCATATCGGATATGATCAGAGTGTATTTCGGAAGATACACTTTCGATACAATGGATTTATTATTCTTGACCATTTTTACCGAACTTTTGACGCAGCGGTTAAAGAAATCCCAGATCAGTAGTCCGATAAAGATATGACAGTTGAAGAACGGTCCCCGGTTTGACAGAAGATATCCAAAGATAAAAGCATAGATCAACATGAAGCAAAAAGGCTCGATTACCCACCATGCCCAGTTGAGATAGGAGTTGGCAACCTCTGTTTTCAGCTGAGACTTGGCAGAATAGAATGTGTAATTCCAGTACTTGCCCAGATCTTTGAAAAAACGATTCATAGATTAATCCTTACCCTTCAGCGATACAGCAAATCAGGCCTCTGTTACGAATGTCTCGTACAAGGCGCGGATCGCATCCTCAAAATATTTTTCCTTCACGCCAATGATGATATTGAGCTCGCTTGAACCCTGGTCGATCATCTTGATGTTGATGTTCTTTTTAGCAAGTGCAGTAAATACCTTGCCGGCCACACCTCTGGTGTCGCGCATGCCGCGGCCCACAATGGCCAGAAGGGCCAGTCCTGACTCCAGCTCCACCAGATCCGGATGAACGGCTCTGTGGATTCCGGAAATGACTCTCTGCTCGCAATCCTGGAACTCAGACTGATGCAGAAATACGGTCATGGTATCGATTCCGGAAGGCATATGCTCAAAGGAGAGATTGTTCTCCTCAAATACCTGCAGAACCTTGCGGCAGAATCCGATTTCTTCATTCATCATATCTTTCTCGATATTGATGGAAGCAAAGCCCTTCTTCCCGGCGATACCGGTAATGATGTACTTGGGTTTGCGGCAGGTGCTCTCCACGATCAGCGTCCCCTTGTCCTCCGGGCAGTTGGTATTGCGGATATTGATGGGAATACCCTCGGAGCGGACCGGGAAGATGGCATCCTCATGAAGAACGGACGCCCCCATGTAAGCAAGCTCCCGCAGCTCCTTGTAAGTAAGAGTCTCGATAATCTCTGTATCCTTGATGACATGAGGATCCGCAATCATGAAACCTGAAACATCTGTCCAGTTCTCATACATATCAGCGCGCACAGCTCTTGCCACGATAGATCCTGTGATGTCGGATCCGCCGCGGGAGAATGTTGTTACCACGCCGTTATCCGTTGCCCCGTAGAATCCGGGAATAACAGCATATTCGACGTCCCTGAGTCTTTTGCTCAGGATCACATCCGTCTTTTCAAAATTGCAGATGCCGTCTTCCCCGAAGCGGATTACTGTAGCAGCATCAACAAACTCAAATCCCAGATAGGCAGCTAGCACCATGCCGTTGAGATACTCGCCGCGGGAAGCGGCATACTGGCGGCCTGCCCTGAGAACGAACTGATCTTTAATCTTTGCGAACTCTTCCTCCAGGGACAGATCCAGCCCCAGGCCCTCAATGATCTCATCATATCTGGCTCGGATCGCTGCCAGATTCTCCGTGAAATCTTCACCCGCTTCCGCCTTGTCATAGCAGGCATAGAGCATATCGGTCACCTTGGTATCCCCGTCAAAGCGCTTGCCCGGCGCAGAAGGTACCACGTAGCGTCTGTTGGGATCTGCGTGTATAATCTCAGCGACTTTCTGGAACTGCTCAGCGCTAGCCAGAGAGCTTCCTCCAAATTTGACTACCAACTTCATATCGTATAATTCTCCTTATATCAAAACATAGCCTTTTTATTATACCATAAGAGGTTATGTCTATACTAGCTATTTTTTTCCGTCTGAAAACCTCTTTTTCTTTAAATATTCATAATCTGCAGGGCATCCGCGATGTGTGTATCCGCCTCATCATCTGCCAGACCGTAGAGAGGCCATTCACTGTGATACCCCAGGCAGGGACAGATCCAGCGGATTCCATCCTTTTCCACACATGACCGGTAATGGACATGCCCGCAGACCGCGATCTTCACCGGATACTCCCGCAGCAGATCCCCGATGGCCTCCCCACCCAGAAAGGCATTGAAAAATCCCCAGTCCTTCTGGTCTTCCGGTACACAAAAGTCCCGGATTGGCAGCATATGAGTGACCGCGATCAGCGTTTCCTCAGCGGAAATCTTCTCTTTTGCAGCTTCCAGACTCTCTCTCATCCTGGCAAGGCTTGCCTTCATGGCTGCCTCATTGTCCCCGGTCCAGCTGTTGAAGAATTTATCCTGCCAGGTCCTGCCTCCGGTCCGCATGCTGTCAAGCTGGTCCTTACTGTAAGAAGCGGAAGCAAAAGAATAATCATACCAGCCGATATCTCCGACCAGAAAACAGCCGCCCTCCTGCAGAGCTTTTTTGCCGGAAAGGCAGAGGGGATCCTCTTCAAAAGCCTCCGCAATTTCTTCCGTTTTCCTGTCAGGACAGTTTTTATTCCACATATCGTGATTGCCCGGCACATAACAGACCCGGCATCCTGTATCCTTCTGCAGATTCTCCTGCAGGCCGTGCACTGCCTCGATGGTCCGTGCAGGTGTCTCGCTGACATCGCCCGCAATGACCAGCAGATCCAGGCTCTCCTGCCGGCATTTTGCAGCAAGCAGATCCATAACGGGGTAAGCCTCATTAATGTCTATATGCAGGTCAGAAATCAAACCGATCTTCACTGGTCCTCGCTCCCTTCCTCCGGATCTTTTATCTTTTTCAGGATTTTTTCCTCCTTCAGGATCCTCTGTTCCCTTCTGTCCAGCATAAAACTGATCAGGCGGTCAAAATAAATCTTGATCAGAGCTGCGACGGGCACTGCAAGCAGCATTCCCAGTACCCCGCCGAATGCGCCGCCAACAAGAAGGGCTGCTACCACCAGCATGGGATGCACGCTGATACTATGTGCCAGAAGCCTGGGATTGATCACATTGCCGTCGATTGTCTGAATCACAAAAACCACGATCACAGCCAGAATCAGCTTCTGCAGATCAAAATGAATCAGGCAGACGAGCACGACAGACAGATAGGCAATGACCGGTCCCACATAGGGAATCAGGTTGCCGATTCCCGTCATCAGACCGATGATCACCGCAAAAGGAACCTTCACAAGCGACAGGGCCATGGAAATCATGATGCACATAATGACAGCATCCATCAGCTGCCCCCGGATATAGCCGGAAAAGACACTGTCAGCATCTTTTATAAAACGGTGTACGGCTGTATATCCGCTCTTGCCTGTCAGTGCTTTGAGGACCCTGTCCCAGTAGCGCATAAGTCCTGTCGAATCCAGCATGAAATACACACCGAAGATCACGGCAAACAGGAGATTGGTCAGGAAACCGGGCAGAGAAGCCAGGGACGCTGCCGTCTTCTCCCCGGCTGCTGCCGCCATCCCCTGCAGATTCTCAATCAGGTTCTCTAATGCATTCTGCACATCTGCGGAACTGACATTGAGCTGACCGATCCAATTGCTGATCTGGGTCAGCATATTTTCAACAGAAGCAAAAAATGCTGTCAGAAATTCCAGAATATCCTCTGCCTGGATGGTCCGAAGCTCTCTGCTGACGGCTGAGATCACAATAGAAAGCATGGCAAAAATGCCCGCAGCGATCAGAAGCCAGGTAATGGCGACTGCCAGTGAATGCGCTGTCTTTTCCCTTTTCTGAAAATAGGCCAGCTTCAATAACCTTCTCTCAAAAAAAACAGCAACGGGATACAGGATGTAGGCAAATGCAAAGCCTGCCAGAAGCGGCTTTAAGATGACACCCAGCCAGTGCAGCCCCTTAGCGGCTGCCGCGGCCGCGGTGCCTGCTCCTCCCATCAGTTTTGTCAGAATTACTATGACGAGAAAAGTTGCAATCACATACAGTGCAATCTGGGTCAGTCTGGGATCGACCCATTTTTTCATATTTTTCTTCATCCTATAACCACCTTGTCATAAGCTGTCCGGTAAAATATTTGCTTTCCTAATTATACAGAAAACTGCAGGAAGTGTGAAGACCCATTCACACTTCCTGCAGTCTCATTTTTGAACCTTTTCTTATACACGAAGCAAAAAACAGGAAAAGGGCGGCATGGAAAACCCGCTGCTCAGATCGATTTCCTTTCCGGAAAGAAGATCCGGGCCACTGCCGGCTCCCGCGTCAAAATATGCCGTAAAAGTCTCCCCGTCCGCATTGACCGCTGCCAGAATCCTCTCCGACCCATCCGGAAGCGCTCTCTCCAGCACGCACTGGCGGTTGGTCAGGAAAAGAGATTTGAATTCCCCGTACTGCAGGGCTTTACTATTGTTCCGGATCTTTGTCAGCTTCGCGATATGCTCACTCAGCTCATTCCACTCCGGCATATCCACTGCCGGCCGCAGAGCCTGATCCCCCCAGGACTTCTCGCCCTTCATTCCCCATTCGCTGCCGTAATAGATCATAGGGATGCCCGGCATGGCAAACATCAGCGTATAGAGCAGGGGCAGATGGGCAGGATTCTGCAAAATGCTTGCTGCACGCGTCACATCATGATTGTCCGCGAAGGAGACCAGATGCTGCCCCCGGTACAATGTCCACGGCTCCGGGCCGAACTGGCGCTGCAGGGAATGGACGATTTCAAAGAGATTCATGCTGTTGAAGCTGGAATAGAGTCCCTTATAGCACTCATAATTGGTCACGCTGTGGCACATTTCC
>CAMHFW010000031.1 GCA_946184675.1 uncultured Clostridia bacterium
ACATATTAATACAATACGTTAGCAATTCCTAACCGTATTAGCTTCAAGACATCCTCGTCCGCACGGGGATGTCTATTTTATTTCCGACAAAGTTCCTCCGCCTTTTTTGTGCATATTTTTCCCTTGTTTCCCTTGAATTTTTCAGAATTTGTACTATAATGATAATAGATAAGTTTTATATTTAGAACAATTTTATAAAGAATTACATATACTCAACAGTCAGGCAGTCATTGCATTCACAGCATGACTTTTCTCTTTCTAATGAGATTATGTTGCGTCCTGCCCGTATGCAGTGTTTATGTGGTTTTTATGAATCTGATGCCGGCTTGCCGGCATTTTTTGGTTTTGGGGGACAATCTGATTCTAAGTATAAAACTTGTGTGTGTACCTATTCATATATCGAAAACTGACAACTGACAGTTCCTTTGCTGCGCAGTTTTGTTTGTTTTCACATTTTCTAACAGGGGGTTTGAGTGTGAGCAGACTTAGTATTCGAACCAAATCAGAGGCGCAGTCTGTTGTAGAGGGTCTCTACAAAGACGTCGAGCGCCGTATTATTGCCAGCCCTCCGGGACTTTGTCCGGTCGACATGGCAGCATCATTTCTCAAGCTGTGCCATGCACAGACCTGCGGTAAGTGTGTACCCTGCCGTGTAGGTCTTGCGCAGCTTTCCATTCTCCTCGAGCAGGTCATGAACGGCACTGCTACCGAGGACACCGTAGATCTCATTGAAAAGACAGCCAGAGTCATCAAGAATTCCGCAGACTGCGCCATCGGTTTTGAAGCAGCCAACATGGTACTGCGCGGCGTAATCGGATTCCGTGATGATTATCTGGAGCACGTTCGCAATCACCGCTGCCTCGGCAGCCTGAACCAGCCCGTTCCCTGCGTGGCACTTTGCCCTGCAGGCGTTGATATTCCGGGTTATATTTCTCTGGTTCACGCAGGACGCAGTGCTGACGCAGTTCGCCTGATCCGCAAGGACAATCCGTTCCCCGTATCCTGCGGTCTGATCTGTGAGCATCCCTGCGAGGCACGCTGCCGCCGCAATATGATTGATGATTCCATCAACATCCGCGGTCTGAAGCGTTATGCCTGTGAGACAGCCGGCGATGTTCCCGTTCCCGACAGATGTGAGAGCACCGGAAAGAAAGTCGCTGTCATCGGCGGCGGCCCTGCCGGCCTTTCCGCTTCCTATTATCTGTCCCTGATGGGCCATGACGTAACGATCTTCGAGCAGAGAAAGAGCCTTGGCGGCATGCTCCGTTACGGCATTCCCAGCTACCGTCTTCCCCGTCATATGCTTGACCAGGATATCAATGCCATCCTCTCCGCAGGCGGCATCGAGGTCAAGACAGATATCAGTGTCGGAAAAGACATCTCCATGGAGCAGATCCATAATGATTATGACGCCGTTTATATCTCCATCGGCGCCCAGACTGACAAGAAACTCGGCATTCCCGGTGACAATGCCCGCGGCGTAATCTCTGCCGTTGAGCTGCTCCGCGGCATCGGCGACGGCAATCTTCCTGACTTTGCAGGCAAGAAAGTTGTTATCGTCGGCGGCGGTAATGTTGCTATGGACTGCACCAGAAGCTCCAAGAGACTCGGAGCCGATTCCGTTACCTGCGTATACAGACGCCGTCAGGTCGACATGACCGCTCTTGCAGAAGAGGTAGAAGGCGCTGTTGCAGAAGGATGCGAACTTTACACCATGCAGGCGCCTGTCCGCATCGAAGTGGATGAGAATGAGAACGCTGTAGGCCTCTGGGTTCACAAACAGCTTCCCGGCCCCATCGACAAATCCGGCAGACCCAAGCCTGTCGATGCAGACGTTCCCGAAGAACTCATTCCCTGCGACCTCATCGTTGTTGCGATCGGTCAGGGCGTTGAGTCCAAGCCTTTCGAGGATGCAGGTCTTCCTGTCAAGAGAGGTTCCTTCTCTGCTATGGATACCGGCAGCTTCTCCGACTGGGACGGCATCTTTGCAGGCGGTGACTGCGTAACAGGTCCCGCAACCGCAATCCGTGCCATTGCCGGCGGCAAAGTTGCTGCTGCCAACATTGACGAGTATCTCGGATTCTACCATGAGATTACCGTTGATGTAGATATCCCCGCACCTTCTCTCAAGGATCATCCGGCTCACGGCCGTGTCAACATGGCTGAGAGACCTGCCTGTGAGAGAAAAGACGACTTCAATCTGATGGAGCACTGCATGACCGAGGAAGAGGCTATGCAGGAGTCCGGCAGATGCCTGCGCTGCGACCACTTCGGCTACGGCGTATTTAAGGGAGGGAGGAAAGACAGATGGTAAGACTGACTATCGATGGTATTCTTGTGGAATGTCCTGAAGGCACAACGATCATGGATGCAGCTGCCAGCGTTGGTATTCCCATCCCGCATCTGTGCTACTTAAAAGGAATTAATGAAATTGCTGCCTGCCGTGTCTGTGTAGTAGAGGTTGAGGGCACCGAGCGTCTCGTTCCCGCCTGCGACAATGCTGTACAGGATGGCATGGTAGTTCATACCAACAGCCCCCGCGTGCGTGAGACCAGAAAGCTCAATGTTGAGCTGCTTATGTCCCAGCACAGCGGTGAGTGCATGAGCTGCGTACGTTCCGGTAACTGCTCTCTGCAGACTCTTTCCAACGAACTCAATATCCATAAGAATCCTTTCCCCAAGGATCTTCCGATTGACTTCTGGAATCCGGAATCTCCGCTGATCAAAGATGTTACCAAATGTATCAAGTGTATGCGCTGCGTACAGGTTTGTGATAAGGTCCAGAGTCTCAATATCTGGGATGTCACCGGAACCGGCGGCCATACCAATGTAAATGTTTCCCACGGCCGTGAGATCATGGGTGCTGACTGCGCTTTCTGCGGACAGTGTGTAATCAACTGCCCGACCGGCGCTCTGGCTGAGAGAGATGATACCGATAAGGTATTTGCCGCTCTTGCAGATCCTGAGATCACCACAGTTGTACAGGTAGCTCCCGCAGTTCGTGCTGCATGGGGCGAGGATTTCGGCATGAACAGAGCCCAGGCTAACGAGCGCAGACTGGTTGCTGCTCTCAAGAGACTTGGCTTTGACTATGTATTCGACACCAACTTTGCTGCTGACCAGACCATCCTGGAGGAAGCAAGCGAGTTTATCGAGCAGCTGACACATCCGGATAAGCATACGCTTCCGATGTTCACATCCTGCTGCCCGGGCTGGGTTCGTTTCATGAAGTCCCAGTATCCGGATATGGTAGGCCAGCTCTCCACCACCAAATCTCCTCACCAGATGTTTGGTGCTCTGATCAAGAGCTATTTCGCTGAGAAGATCGGCGTAGATCCTCATAAGATCTTTGTTGTATCCATCATGCCCTGCCTGGCAAAGAAGGCAGAGGTTGCTGAGCCCAACCAGAATGATGCCTGCGGCGATCCCGATGTTGACATTTCCCTGACCACCAGAGAGATGAACCGCATGTTCAAAGCAGACCACATCATTCCTTCTATCCTGAAGGAGATGCCTTTTGACTCACCGCTCGGCACCGGTTCCGGCGCAGCCGTAATCTTCGGCGCAACCGGCGGTGTTATGGAAGCAGCCCTTCGTACCGCTTACTATTATGTAACCGGCAGCAATCCGGAACCCGATGCATTCAAGAATGTCCGCGGTCTGGACGGCTGGAAAGAAGCTTCCCTTGAAGTAAACGGCATCCAGCTCAAGGTTGCTGTAGCTTCCGGTCTGGGCAATGCCCGCAAGCTGATCATGGCTCTGCGCAGAGGCGAAGTACACTATGATTTCGTAGAGATCATGGCTTGCCCCGGCGGATGCTCCAACGGCGGCGGTCTTCCCATCCACGACGGCTTCAATATGGCTCCCGAGCGTATCGCAGAGCTGTACGGCCTGGACAAGAACAACAACATCCGTTTCTCCCATGAGAATCCGGACCTTAAGGTCGTTTACGACGAGTACTTCGGCAAACCGCTTTCTGAGAAAGCAGAGGAGCTTCTCCACACCGATCATTTCGGATGGGAGATTCCTCTTTCCCCTAACCCGGGACGCAATCGCTGATTCCTGACGATTACGACTTAACTTAAAAACCAAACCCCCCGACGGGGCGGCTTGTCCGCCCTGCCAGGGGGTTGATTTTTTGTAATACAGCTCATACTGAGCTTCCTCCCCATTTAATTTTTTCTCCAAAATCGTCAAAAATAGACTATAATACACATATATCTTTTTTACCGCAGCTCACATAGAAGGAGCCTTTTATGAAAACTATTTTCCCTTATGTCCGAAAGTATCTCGGATTTGCCTTTCTGGCTTCTCTGTTCATGATTCTGGAAGTCAGCGTCGACCTGCTGCAGCCCGGTATGATGGCTGCGATTGTTGACAAAGGCATTCTGGGACTGGGAAACGGCGGGCAGCCTGATATTCCTCTGGTAGTCTCTACCGGCATCCGTATGATTTTGCTGGTCATCGCAGGCGGCGCCTGCGGTCTGCTCTCGGCAGTCTTTTCCAACTTCACCGGCCAGAGCTGCGGCAATGACCTGCGAAAAGCATGCTTTTCCCGTATCATGCATCTTTCTCACCAGCAGACTGACGACTTTACGACCGGTTCTCTGATCACAAGGATTACCAATGACATCTCCCAGGTGCAGAGCCTGGTGATGCAGGTCATTCGGGGAGTCATCCGCTGTCTGATGTTATTCGTCGGCGGTTCTTATGCATTGCTCTCCCTCAATCTCTCCTTCACCGTGGTCGTTGCCATCGCCTTCCCGATCATTCTTCTTTACATTATTTTTGTTCTCCGTAAAACATCCCCGCTCTTTCTGATCCTGCAGGAACGTATCGATCATGTAAACAGCATCATTCAGGAGAATATCACCGGGGCCAGGGTTGTCAAATCCTTCATTCAGGAAGACCGGGAACAGGCGCGCTTTGGCAAGGCCAATCAGGACCTGACAGATACCCAGTTCCAGGTATCCGTACTTCTTTCTTTCATGCGTCCGGTCATGAATATCGTCCTCAACTGCGCGACTATAGCCATCATCTGGATTGGCAGCATACAGGTCCGTGAAGGGAGTCTGGAACCCGGTTCGATCATGGCTGCGATCACTTATATCTCCCAGATTCTGAACGGAATCCTCATGCTGGTGATGATCTTCCAGACGGTTACCAGAGGAATGGTTTCCGGCAAACGTGTCGAAGAAATCCTCTTAAGTGAACCCGAGTTAAAAGACGGCAGTGTGACAGAGGGGGATCCGCAGGCAGACAGTGTCGTCTTTGACCATGTTTCTTTTGCCTATCCCGGGACCGGGCGGACGATTCTCCGTGATATCAGCTTTTCTCTCCGCCCCGGCGAAACCCTTGCTGTCATCGGTTCCACCGGCTGCGGCAAAACAACCCTGATCAACCTGATCCCGCGCTTTTACGATGCCACAGAAGGAACGGTATCCGTAGCAGGGGCTGACGTCCGCCTCTGGAATAAGGCAGCCCTCCGCAATAAAATCTCTGTCTGCATCCAGAAGAGCGAACTCTTCAACCGGACCATTGCTGAAAATATCCGTCTCGGGGACCGCAATGCCTCCGATGAAGCCGTAAAGGAAGCGGCGAAAGCCGCGCAGGCAGATTCCTTTATTACTGATATGCCGGATGGTTACGAGACCATGGTCGCCCAGGGCGGCATGAGTCTGTCCGGCGGCCAGCGCCAGCGTGTCGCCATTGCCAGAGCCCTGCTGCGCAAATCAGATATTCTGATCTTTGATGATTCGACCAGCGCCCTGGATCTGAAAACCGAAGCTGCTCTCCACACAACCCTGCGCAGGGACTACAAAGATGTGACCAGGATCATCGTGGCCCAGCGCATCGCGTCCGTCATGGATGCCGACCGGATCCTGCTGCTGGATAACGGACAAATCAGCGCTATGGGCACTCATGATGAGCTTCTGGCCGGCAGCGCTCTCTACCGCAGCATCTGTGATTCCCAGCAGAGCAGCAGACAGAAAGGAGGTGTCTGATATGGCACAGCAGCAAAATGTCAGCTTCCGCGGCGGTCCCGGCAGAGGCATGGGCACCCCCGTTGAAAAACCGGCTGCCATGAAAGACACCTTAAAACGTCTCTTTTCCTATTTTGGCTCAGAGAAAGTTTATGTGCTGATTCTGATACTCTGCGTCACCGCAGGAGTTCTCTGCGGCAGCTTCGCCCCCCGCATGCAGAGCAGTGCAATCGACAGCGTAGTCCGCGGTTCTTTCAGTCAGCTGCCGCGTCTTCTGACCATCATGCTCATTCTCTATCTTCTGAGCGCAGCCGCCGTCCTTTTACAGGGTCTGATTTCCGCCCGTCTCTCCCGCAATATCACCGGGAAACTGAGAAATGATCTCTTTGACAAGATCGTTCACCTGCCAGTCAGCTATCTGGACGGGCATTCCCACGGGGACCTGATGAGCCGTATGACCAATGATGCAGAAAATGTCTCCAATATCATCTCTCAGTCCCTGAGCTCCCTCTTCTCCGGTGTCCTGACTCTGGTCGTTACCCTGATTATGATGCTCAGCTACAATGTCCCGCTCACTCTCCTGACCTGCTCCACCGTTGTTCTGACCCTTCTGGCAACCCGATTTCTGTCTGCCAAAATGAGGCTCTACTATGTCAAGCGGCAGGAACTGCTGGGCAAGGTCAATTCTACCGTGGAAGAAATGGTAAGCAACTGCCGCACTGTTGCAGCCTATAACCTGCAGGAGGAAAGTGTAAAAGATTTTGAACAAACTTCTGATGCCCTGAAAAAAACCGGCATCATCGCAGATATCCTGGGGAATGCCATGGGACCGGTTATGAACTCCTTAAGCAATATTACTTTTGTGATTGTCGCTGTATTCGGCGCCTGGTTTGCCATTCACGGTTATATCTCTGTCGGCGTGATTTCCGCCTTTATCATTTATTCCAAACAGTTTTCCCGGCCGATCAACGAGCTGGCCCAGCTCTACGGGCAGATTGCGACTGCTTTGGCAGGTGCGGAACGGATCTTTGCTGTACTGGATGAAAAAAGTGAAGACTTTTCCGGGGAACCCAAGCTGGGCAAGGTCAATGGCGTTGTAGAATTTTCCCATGTCAACTTTTCCTATGAGCCCGGCAAACAGGTTATTTATGATTTTAACCTGAAGGTGGAGGCCGGAAAAAAGATAGCCCTTGTCGGCTCCACCGGCTGCGGCAAGACGACCATCGTCAACCTGCTTATGCGCTTTTATGAGCCTGACAGCGGGACCATCACCGTGGACGGGACTGATATCACAAAAATCTCCCGCCACGCCCTGCGCGACGCCATCGGTATCGTCCTGCAGGACGCCATTCTTTTTTCGGATACTGTCCGCGCCAACTTAAAATACGCCGATGCCTCCATCAGCGATGAAAAAATGCTGGAATCCGCCCGTCTGGCCTCCTGTGATACGGTTGCAGACGCCTTGCCGGACGGGTATGACAGTTTCCTGGCTTCTGCAGGTGCAGGCCTCTCACAGGGTCAGAAGCAGCTTCTGACCATAGGACGCGCCTTCCTGTCCTATCCCTACATCCTGATTCTGGACGAGGCAACTTCCAGTGTGGACACCCGCACCGAGCAGAACATCCAGGACGCCATGGCCAGACTGATGAAAGGCCGGACCAGCCTGATCATCGCCCACCGGCTCTCCACCATCCTGGACGCCGACCAGATCGTAGTCATGGACAAGGGACATATCGTTGAAACCGGCACACACAGTGAACTTCTGGCAAAAAAAGGACAGTATTACAGCCTGTATATGACCCAGTTCGCCGGAAATGCGACCTGATAAGAATTCATATGCAAAAAAGCTGTACCGGTATGTAAGCCGGCACAGCTTTTTTTATTTGCAGAAGCTAATGAGATCAGTCTTTTACAATTACGGAAATACCGTTGGGGATGCAGGTCAGGCTTGCATCCGGTCCCTTGAGCTCTCTTGCTCTTGCATAAGCCTCATCCAGGGTCTCTGCATACTCTGCCTTGAGGTCGAGTACGAGCTGTTTCTGCTCCTTATCTGCTACATAGATTACCTTGTAATCCTTAGCGATACGAGCGTAGATCTGTACGCACCACTGATCCGGAGGAGTCTGCTCCTGAGGTGTTGCAAGGATCTGGTCGTACAGGGACTGGATGGTCTCTGCATCACGGATGGACTTGTAATAATCCTCGCCGCCGTGGCCGTCGCAGAGAGAAGCCAGCATGATGATAACAGCGCCGGGCTTTGCACAAGCTTCGCCGGCTGTCATGCCCTTCGGGGACTGGTAAGCGTTCTGGTCGAGCGGATAACCGCCGTTGGTGGTGATAACGATGTCTGCCGGTGCCGGCTTTACTACACAGTAGCCGCTCAGGAAATCAACCCCTGCGCGGTGTGCGGTTTCCATGTTGCCTGCGTAAGCAGCAACTGTCTTCTTGTCCTCATCAATGATAACGTTGCAGATGAAAGCAAGCTTCGCCATTCTGGCTGCTGCAAGCATATCCTCATGCATGGGATTGTGGTCCAGGATACCGGTACGGGAATAAGGGCTGTCGATGAACTTGGAGCAGTGGTTGCCCATAACGGTTACAGCATCACAGATGCCGGGAAGGACGCTCTTGCGGCCGCCGGAGAATCCTGCGAAGAAATGAGCCTCGATGAAGCCTTCTGCTACCAGCAGGGAAGCTTCTTTTGCAACCTTATCGATGATACAGTCCGGTCCGGAAGGAAGAACGCCAACCTTAACGTTCTTAGCGGGATCATGTGCATCATGTACTACAATATTATCCTTGAACTCTTCATACAGAGCATCGCCGAGTTTGCCTCTGAGCTCCTCTACCGTGGTCGGACGATGGAATCCGGTTGCAACCAGCAACGTAATCTTGATGTCAGGGTTTCCTTTGCGAAGTTCCTCAATCATAGGAGGAAGAATATCCTGGCTGGGTACCGGACGGGTGTGGTCACTGATGATAATGGTGCAGTCCGGCTTGCCGGCAGCCAGCTCACAGAGTCTGGGGCTGTCAATCGGGTTTGCAAGTGCCTCTCTCACAATGGTAAGTCCGTCTTTGTCGCTCTTCAGAGCGTCAATGTTGGATGTAAGAACGGGAGTCTCGTCAGGTACCTGCAGATCCATAGTGCCCTTGCCGTAAAGAAACTGTACTGTTTTCATATAAATACCTCCTGATATTCTCTTGGTTAGATTCGTCTAACCTATTTGCTATTTTTCATTATATCATAGAATGGTCCCTTCTTGTAGTTTTTTTAACAAACAATTGATGATATTCTATCATTTTCACTTATACTCACAGAAAAAAGGTGCCCTGCCTGCCGCTTAAAGCGGCAGGTAAGGCACCTGATTTACTCATTTACTGCTATAAGCCGCAGCTCATTAACCCTGGCGGTAGAATACGCCTCTGGTTCCGTCCGGATAGTTCCAGTCCTTAACAACCTTACCATGGGAAAGAACTCTGCAGGTTCCGCACTCCAGGCATCCAAGATGGCTGAAGGAAAGGGTATCATTCTCATAGGTGTAGCATGCTGCGGGGCATGCAAGAACGACCTTCATGATCTCTTCCTTGTCAGGATATGCCTTATCAACATCGATATGGGAATTAACCTCATCGGTGTGGAATACATTTGTGCCGAGCTTATCTTCAACTGACATTTTTTTCATCTTAGAACGCCTCCAATACCTTCGTGATCAGATCGACGAGTTCTCTTGCACTGGTCTTCTGCGCAAGTGTGTTGACGATATACATGATGATGCCCTGTCCTGCCTGTCCGTCTACGGTGAACAGCTTGGTTGCGATATCGTCTACCATAGCCGGTACGTCCTCGAAGACTTCTCTCATGGTCAGGATGGTCGGGAATCCCTTATAGGTATCCATATCACGCATTACGAAGCTGTTCTTGAGAGCCAGCTCGTAGTAGCCAAGACCAGCTTTGCTGTAATCACCGATGGAGTGAGCTCTGATAACTGCCTCAGCTGCAAGACGACCGGACTCGATTGCAAAGTCCATGCCGCGTACAGTGAAACCAAGGTTGATACAGAAGCCTGCTGCATCACCTGTTACCAGAACGCCGTCTCTTGTAAGCTCAGGAGTCATATGGATGCCTTCCTCAGGTACAAGATGTCCGGAATACTCAACCAACTTGCCGCCCTCAAGATAAGGAGCGATGGAAGGATGGTTCTTGAATCTCTCAAGCATATCGGGAACGGAAATGTTTCCGTGACCGATGTCGCTGAGGGTAGCAACTACACCTACAGACAGTGTATCTTTGTTGGTGTAGATCAGGCCGCCGCCGAATCCGCCGAGTGTCGGATCGCCCATGGTCAGCCATGCCATACCTTCGCCAGCCTTCAGGCCGAAACGTTCGTTGATGATCTCTTCGCTGTATTTCAGAACTTCCTTGGCGCCTACAGCTACCTGATGAGGCTCAAGCTCCTTCTTCATGCCGATATCTCTTGCCAGCAGGGAGTTAACGCCGTCAGCAAGAATAACAACATCTGCTGTGATCTCGTCGCCTGCAGCGTCGATACCAACAACTTTGCCGTCCTCTACAATCAGTCTGTCAACGCGGATACCGGGGATGATCTCTGCGCCGGCCTCTTCTGCCTTCTCTGCGAGCCACTTATCGAACTTCGCACGGAGTACAGTGTAGGAAGCGGTCTCAGGTGTTGCGCTCAGCTTGGTGGAACCAAAACCGATATCCAGGCAGCTGCCCTCGCTCATGATGGAGATCTTTTCTCTGGTGACTGTTCTCTCGATAGGAGCTTCCTCTGCGAAGTTCGGAATGATCTTTTCAAGGCTATGTCCATAGAGACGACCGCCGGTCATGTTTTTCTGACCGCACTCGTCACCACGTTCGATCACAAGCACATCAAGACCGGCTCTTGCCAGTACGATAGCTGCCGAGCATCCTGCAAGTCCGCCGCCAACTATTATAGCGTTATAATCGCTCATAATATTTCTCCTCCTAGTTATTATTTCTATAAAACACGTTTCTATGTATGCTTTGGTTGTTTTGGCTTACGCCCCCAGACCAGTGTACAGGCCCCGAACATCCTGCTTTTCAGCCCGACTTTTGCAAGTCCGGCCCTGCGAAACATCCCCGCCAGCTCCTTCTGGCGAAGGAAGCTTTTCGTGGATGACCACAGCCAGCTGTATTCCTTTCTGTGCCGGAATCCGCCCCCGATCAGAGGCATGATCCATTTGAAATACAGCTTGTAAAAAGGCAGGACAAAGGGTATGTCCGGCACGAACGAGTCCAGGCAGTACATATATCCGCCGGGGCTCAGGACCCTCTGCATTTCTGCAATTACCTGTTCATAGTCCGGTGTATTGCGCAGTCCGAATGAAATGGTGACTGCTGAAAAGCTGTTGTCTTCCCAGGGCAGATGCATGGCATCCGCTCTCTCCCAGCTCAGGTTCGGGATCCCTCTTCCCTTTTCCGCTGCTACCGCCAGCATAGCGGGTGAAAAATCCATTCCCGTGACAGAAACGTCCGGGCGTTCCCCTGCCGCCGTAATCGCGATATCTCCGGTGCCGCAGCAGATATCCAGCATGCGGCCGCCTTGCGGAAGTGATTTCCTGAGCCGGTTCGTCAGCATCTTTTTCCACTGCTTCTGAAGGCCCAGACTGATGCGGTCATTCGCCTTGTCATAACCTTCCGAAATATGTTCAAAAACGCTGAAAACGTAAGCTTCTTTTTCTGTCTGTTTCATTCAGATCCCCGCAATCTGTCTGATGATCAGTCCTACTGCCAGCGCCGCGATATAGGCGCCGTTTCCAAACAGGTTGGCAGCAGCGATCATTTTCATCTGACGAATCCTTTTTTCCGGTCTCAGTGACGATCCGAGCAGCCAGACGAAGGGTTTGCGTCCGGCTGTGAGTATCAGCGCCGGGCTTACCAGTCCTGCCCAGCCCAAAAGAGCGGCAGGCAGCATGCTCAGCAGAAATACCCACACAAGCAGCAGATCGTGATAGAGACGCCGGGTCCTTTTCCTTCCCAGATATACCGGCAGGGTGTGCCTTCCCGCCGCAATATCTTTCTCGATATCGCAGCCGTTATTGCTCATCATGATCAGGCCAATGCCTATGATAAAGGGAAGCGCCCACAAAAGGATCTCCGGATGCAGCCTGTTGTCTGCACAGGCCGCTGTTCCGAGAGGAATCAGTCCTCCCATGACCAGGCCGGAAACAATCTCGCCGACAGGCAGATACGATACCGGCATGGGTCCTCCGGAATACAGCAGTACAGTCAGGGCTCCGACTACGCCGATCAGGATCGGCGTAAAGCCTGCATATACGCTGGCAAGGATTCCCAGAATCACACCTGCAAGAAGATAGCCGATGCCGAGAAACAAAGCATGTTTCGGGTCAATCCCCGAGTACACGAGTACTGCGTCACTGACCTCGACATTGTCTTCTTCGCTGTCCGTTCCCTTCCGGTAATCCGCATAATCATTGAGTGTGTTGACTGCGGACTGCAGAAGCACACAGGCTGCCGGCAGACAGATGATCTGAACCGGGTTCAGATGCAGGCCTGCCGCCGCGCAGTAGAGAACTGCGAATACCGAGGGACATACAGAGGCAGCCCACGTATGCGGCGCTGCCAGCTGCAAAGCCAGCTTTGGTGTAAGTCTATGATAAGTTTTCATGTTAAATACTCAGATAACTGACGAGTCTGCGCATCAGAGCGACCGACCGGTTCTGCTCCAGCCCGTCCAGTATCCTGCAGCATTTCTCCTGCATCTGACTGATCTGGCTGCGCGTCGCATCCACCCCGCCGTAGCGGATTACAGTCTCCTCCATCTGCCTGATCTCGGAAGAGGTAAGTTCCTCCTGCATGCTTTTGCGCATCAGCGGCACAAGCTGTCTGCGGCATTCTTCCTCCTGCATAGCCTTCAGGACCGGCATGGTATAAATACCGTCCCTGAAATCCTTATGCGTTTCCTTTCCTTCCTCCCTGCTGTCAGAGAGAAAATCGATCAGGTCATCGCGCAGCTGAAACATGATGCCGAGTGTCTTTCCAAACTCAGAGAGTTTTTCCACGACCTCTTCGGAGCATCCTGCTTCCGAGGCGCCGATTCTGCAGGCGGAGCGGAACAGGGCTGCGGTCTTTCCGGAGATGTTTCTCAGGTATTCCTCCTGGGTCACATCCTCACGGTACCGGCACATCTCCTGACCGATCTCACCTTCACACATGTGCTCAACTGTCTCCGAAAGGATCATGGCTGCTTCATTGAGGCCTTCTTTTGCCTCGAAGTAGTAGATCCTTGCCATCAGAAAATCTCCCGCGTAGACTGCGGCATGCTTGCCGTACTGCTTCTGCAGAGAGAGTTTCCCGCGGCGGTAGGGAGCCTCGTCAATGATATCGTCATGGATCAGAGAAGCCTGATGCGTCAGCTCCACCATAGCCGCCAGCAAAGCCAGACGGTCTTTTCTCTCCTTCCGGAGTGGTCCGAAGCTGCTGCACTGAAGCAGGAGCCACGGCCGCAGCATCTTTCCCGATGCACTGGCCGCATCATCCAGCACCGCTCCGGTCGGCGTACCCGCAAGAGAGTGCGAAGTAATCAGCCGGATCTTGGCCTTTACTTCTTCCATCCCTGTGGCCAGAGAGGCTTTAAAGGCAGCCATCTCTGCCTGCAGAGCAATGCTTCCCGTCAGCTGGCGTGACTTCGTCTGTATCATTAGCAACTATCTCCAGTCTCTTAGTTTATTTTAGAGAAGGCCTCTCTTTTCTGCGATGATCTCAGCAGTATGCTTAACCTGGATCGGAATATTTCTCGCATCCAGACCGCCTCTGATCTGCATCATACATCCCGGACAGTCAACGGCTACTGTATCAGCGCCTGTCTCCTGGATATGTCTTACCTTGTTCTCAAGGAGCGGTGCAGAGATCTCAGGATACAGTACACTGTAGGATCCGCCGAATCCGCAGCAGTTGTCGCACTCTTCCATCTCAACGAACTCAACGCCGTTGGTATGCTTGAGGAGCTCACGCTGCTCATCCTTAACCTTAAGGCTTCTTCTGAGATGGCAGGAATCATGATAAGTAACCTTCATCGGCTTGTCATCGCCTGCATCCTCAAGACCGCCCAGATCGTAGAAGAGTTTGCAGAAGTCGAAGGACTTCTCAGCAAGTTCTACGGCTCTCTTGTGCATCTCGGTGCCTTCCTCGAAGAAGGTCGGATACTGACGGAGCTGATGTGTACAGGAAGGACAAGCGGATACGATGTAATCATAATCCTCTGCATGCATGCCTTCGATATTGATCTCAGCTTCCTTAGCAGCATTCTCTCTGTCACCCATGTTGGATGCAGGACATCCGCAGCAAGCCTGGCCCATCGGGAAGTCTACATAGTAGCCGATGGAGTTCATGTCTGCGATTACCGCACGGGCAAGATCGGTGTATACGAAATCAAGCAGGCAGCCTGCGAACATAGCAACTTTACCCTTCGGGTTCTCAACCTTCTGGATGATGGTCGGGAAGATGTCACGGAAAGGAACGGTAGCGATGTTCGGGAAGCTTCTTCCTTCGGTCAGGCCGGAAAGGAACATCGGCAGATGACGGATCATCGGCTGGCCCTTTGCGAACGGAGCCTGAGCTACGGCAGCGATACGAAGCATGGAGTGGAAAAGTTTTCTGTCGGAAACAGCATCCAGAGCGAACTTCTTGATTGCGTTCGGATGTTCCTGAGCGTTCTTTTCACGGAGCTTCATGATCATCTCAGGGATCTCAAGACCTGCTGCGCAGACTTCCTTACAACGTCCGCACTGGAGGCAGATATTCTGGATCTCAGCTGCTCTTTCCTCGGATACCAGGAAGTGTGTCAGCATGGTGCCGATACCGCCTGTGTATACGTTGGAACCGAATGTATGTCCGCCTACAAGTGCGAATGCCGGGCAGATATCAAGGCAGGCGCCGCAGCGGATACACTGGAAGATCTGACGGAAATCGGGATCTGCAAGCATTTTACGACGGCCCGGATCGTCAAGAATAACTACATAGAAATCCTTCGGGCCCTTCTCGTCGGTCTCTTTGTTAAGACAGACTTCAGTAGCACCTGTGTACATAGAGATATAGGATGTGATTCTCTGGCATGTGCCGTTACGAGGAAGCGCCTTGAAGATATAACGGGCATCCTCAAACTTGTCAACGAATTTCTCAATACCGAAGATGTACAGATGTGTGGGAGGCAGAGTACCTACCATACGGCCGTTACCTTCGTTTGTCATGGTGAATACGGTACCTGTCTTAGCTACTGCTACGTTAGCACCGGAAACGCCCATATCAGCGGTCTGGAACTTCTCGCGCATTACGCGGCGGGCAGTCTTAACCTCTTCCGGGATATCAGGAGCATTGTAAACGCCTGTATACTCGGTGAACAGCTCAGCAACCTGGTTTCTGTTCAGATGGAGAGCGGGCATAACCATATGTACAGGGGTGTTGCCTTCCAGAGCGATGATGAACTCACCAAGGTCGGTCTCCTGAACCAGAACGCCGTCTTCTGCCAGAGTATGGTTGAACTTAAGCTCCTCAGAAGCCATGGATTTGGACTTAACGATGGACTTGATTCCTTTCTCCTTAACGAGATTGCGGATCCACTCCATACCTTCTTCTGCGCTGTGCGCATGGAAAACAACGCCGCCTCTTGCGGTGCAGTTAGCGGTGAACTCCTCGATCATCTGATCAACATGATCTGCCGCATAACCCTTAACTTCCTTGATACCTGCGCGGGTAGCCTCGAAGTCAACGCCTGCGTAGGAATTGATTCTTCTTGCAGGATAGGTCTTACAGAAATTACCCAGAGTCCTGCCCAGCGTCGCATTATCCAACGCGTGCTGTATTTCCTGTTTTAATGTATCATTTGCCATGGTGTTCCCTCCTCAATGTACCTATCATTCATCATCGACTACAATAGCGGTCATCTTAATAGGTCCGTGAACGCCGACTGTGCCGACGCACTCGATATCCGCTGTACGGCTGGGTCCGGTAATGAATCCGACAAACTTCGGGATTTCCGGCATAGCACCGATCTTGAAGAACATCTCATCGTACTCCGGAACGATGGTGGAACCCTTTACTACACCGATGTAGTACTCGGGCATGATGGCCACCAGTCTGGTGTCAACTGCATCACCAAGCTGAACCAGTGTTCCCAGCTCCGCGATACCAGCCTGTGCCTCGGAGATACCTCCCTTTGCGGTCTCGCCATGAAGACGGATGTGATCGGTATAAGTCTCGATCCCT
>CAMHFW010000032.1 GCA_946184675.1 uncultured Clostridia bacterium
CATCATGCCCCGGGTCCAGGACTATTACGACCGGGTCAGCCTCAGGTGCGAAGGTCTCTGCTTCTGTCTCCATTTTTTCCGCAGACTCTGTCTCCTTTACCGTCTCTGTGGTATCTGCAGTAAAAGCAGGAGCTGTCTCGTCCTGCTGCATACTTTCTGACGCTGATTGATCTGCCGGTCTTTGCCTTCCCCCGCAGCCGGCAAAAAGAATCAAACTGCAGACCCCTATCAATAAGAATAATCCGGTCTTTATCTTCAAGAAATGCCTCCTGTTCTTTGTCCTTTGCATAATCATATCTGCATTATACAAGAAGGTTCACATTCTGTAAATGAGATTTCTGTCCCACGAGCCTTGCCGACAGGTTCAGAATCGCTTTGCGATTATTCACTGTCGCGGCATTCGCCGTATGCAAACATAGAAAGAGCCGGCTGATTGCATGCAAGCATGCCCTCAGCCGGCTCTTTCTATGTTTGCGCAAGGCTCGTTTTAACGCGCACTTACTTAATAGTAACAACAGCGCCTTCTGCTTCGATCTTAGCCTTGATATCCTCAGCCTCTTCCTTGGATACAGCTTCCTTAAGGATGGAAGGAGCACCTTCAACGGCTGCCTTTGCCTCTTTGAGGCCAAGTCCGGTGATGTCACGTACAACTTTGATGACTTTCAGCTTGTTAGCGCCGATGTCGGTAAGCTCTACGTCGAACTCTGTCTTCTCTTCAGCTGCTGCTGCAGCGCCGTCGCCTGCTGCTGCAACTACAACGCCTGCTGCTGCAGATACGCCGAACTCTTCCTCACAAGCCTTTACAAGCTCATTTAACTCTAATACAGATAACTCTTTGATAGCTTCGATAAACTCAGCAGTTGTTAACTTTGCCATAGTAATAAACCTCCGTTATTTTTTTGATAATTCATCTGATGCGCCTTATGCGCAGATCTGTTTGCATATGCGAATATGCGTCTTATGCAACTTCTTCCTTGCTCTCTGCGATCTGATTGAGAACGCGTGCAAGATTTGCAATCGGGGACTGAATGCTGCCAAGCAGTTTTCCAAGAAGGATCTCTCTGGAAGGGATCTTGGAGATCTGCTCCATGCCTGCTGCATCGTAGTACTGATCCTCGACCATACCGCCCTTTACCTCAAGCTTGGGCATCTCCTTCATGTTCTGATAGATAACCCTAGCCGGAGCAGTCGCATCTTCTTTGCTGACAGCGATTGCTGTGGGGCCTTCAAGAATCTCGGCAACCTGCTCGAATGCTGTGCCTGCAATCGCACGCTTGATCAGTGTGTTCTTGTAGACTTTATACTCGATGCCTGCTTCTCTGAAAGAACGACGCAGTCTTGTATCCTCGTCAACGGTAAGACCTCTGTAGTCTACCAGAACGATGGACTGGGCGCCACCGATCAGCTCGGCGATCTCGTCAACAATCGGCTGTTTGAGTTCTACTTTTGCCATGTTTCGTGTACCTCCTTATAGAATTGCTCTGCCATATAGAGGATCACCTTATGTAAAAATGAACGCCTTCCCCGGGCATACCGGAGAAGACGTCAGTAAGATCATATTGATGATTCGTTCTATCTCCCTCGGTAGGCGTTTGTCTGCTTGCGCCTTGCGGCACCTACTGTCTCTGGCAGTTTCGCTATAAAATTATAGCATTATTTATTTTTGCTGTCAATCAAAAACCTGATCAAACTGCAAAATCCGAAAACTTTACAGCTTTGCGGGATTGAGTTTGATGCCGGGGCCCATCGTGGAAGTGATGGTAACACTCTTGAGATACTGACCCTTTGCAGCTGCAGGTTTTGCCTTAATGATTGCAGCCATTAATGTATGGAAGTTGTCCGCGATCTGTTCATCTGTAAAGGAAACCTTGCCGATCGGAACATGAATGATGTTGGACTTGTCCAGTCTGTACTCTACCTTACCGGCTTTGATCTCAGCAACTGCTTTGGAAACATCCATCGTAACAGTGCCTGCCTTGGGGTTGGGCATCATGCCCTTAGGTCCGAGGATACGTCCGAGACGTCCTACAGTACCCATCATATCAGGGGTAGCTACTACAACATCAAAGTCGAGCCAGCCCTCTTTCTGGATCTTGTCAACATACTCCATGCCGCCTGCATACTCAGCACCGGCCTCAAGTGCCTCGTTGAGCTTGTCACCCTTCGCGAAAACAAGAACTCTTACGGACTTGCCGGTTCCGTGAGGCAGTACAACTGCGCCGCGGACCTGCTGGTCTGCATGACGTCCGTCAACGCCGAGCTTGATATGAGTCTCTACGGTCTCATTGAACTTAGCGTTTGCTGTCTTCTTGAGAATGGTGATGGCTTCTTCTACTTCATAAAGATTTGTACGATCTACTAACTTTGCAGATTCTACATATCTCTTGCCTTTTTTCATGATAAATCCTCCTTGTGGTAATACCGGGAGCGACCCTCCCACTTGATGATATTGTTATCTTATTCCTCTACTGTAACGCCCATGCTGCGTGCAGTACCTGCGATCATGCTCATAGCGGCCTCAAGGGAAGCGGCATTGAGATCCGGCATCTTCAGCTCAGCAATTTTCTGAATGTCTGCCTTGGAAATCTTTGCAACTTTCTGAGCCTTCGGGCTGCCAGAAGCCTTCTCGATGTTGCATGCCTTCTTGATCAGAATTGCTGCCGGGGGAGTCTTGGTGATAAAAGTAAAGCTCTTATCATTGTAGACTGTGATGACAACAGGAATGATCATACCAGCCTGATCAGCGGTCTTCTCATTGAACTTCTTGGTGAACTCCATGATATTCACGCCATGCTGACCAAGTGCGGGACCTACCGGGGGAGCCGGGGTTGCCTTTCCCGCGGGGATCTGTAATTTAATATATCCTTCTACTTTCTTTGCCATGATCGGCACCTCCTAGAACTGTGGTAATGTCGGGGATTTCCCTCCCACTTCCGCATCGCCTGATGCGGTTTCAATCAAGTTACATTTTCTGAATATCCAGATAGTCGACCTCAACGACTGTCTCGCGGCCTTCGATGATCTCAATGCCGACCAGTGCTGTGCCTGTCTCGTCATCAAGTTTTTTCACGGTGCCTTCGCCTTTTCCTTTCCAGTCGCCGTCGATGATCCTGACTCTTTCGCCCTCTTCTACGTCGATAGCAAACTTGGGCATCTCTTCTTTTTTAAGCACGGTTCCATCCTCACGGATTCCGAACGGAGCCATCTCCTCAGGAGTAAGAGGAACCGGCTTGGACTCAGGGCCGACAAATCCGGTCACGCCTCTGATATTTCGCACTACGAACCATGATCTCTCATTCATGATCATATAGAGGAGAACATAGCCGGGAAACAGTTTCTTCTGTGCTTTTTTCTGTTTTCCGTTCTTAACCTCAATGACCTCCTCGGTCGGAACCAGAATCTGCAGAATGGATTCTTTCAGATCATCGCTGTTCTGAACAGCTTTTTCAATACTGGAAAGAACCTTTTTCTCATAACCAGAATAGGTATGAGCAACGTACCATCTTGGTTCCTTGATATAATCGTTCTTATCTGCCATAATCTCACCTTCTGATAATTAAAGGGTAATGATCAGATCTACAAGAGTAAGCAGCCCTCTGTCAAGCAGTGCGATCACTGCACCGATGATCAGGGTGACCACCAGCACAACAGCGGTCTCTCTTGCTGCCTCTTCCTTCGTAGGCCAAATGATGCGGCGGAACTGGGCTCTGACTGCCTTGAACCAATCTTTCATCTTTGACTTCTCTGAAGTATTGCTCATCCGATTATTTCCTCCAAACGCACGCGATTACTTTGTTTCCTTATGTAATGTGTGCTTTCTGCAGAACTTGCAATACTTCTGCGTCTCCATCCTCTCGGGATGAGTCTTCTTCTCTTTTGTCATGTTGTAGTTACGCTGTTTGCACTCTGTACATGCCAATGTGATCTTTACGCGCACAACTTCCACCTCCATTATCTAAATGAATTGGTTTCGATCCCGTATCATGAACCGGGAATAGTTACAATGTCTTATTTTTAAGGCACAAAAATAAGACCGCTTCCATTACAAGCTTTTCTACTATATCATACTCATGAGCCTCACGTCAAGGACTCTTTGTATGTATTTCCCGCATACACCTTTTCTTTCTGTGCTTTACAGCTGCCCGATGCAGGCTGTCAAAAACCAGACCTTCCCCGCTCCCGCCCGCAAAAGCGCCCTGGTGCAGCACTCGATTGTTGCCCCTGTCGTATATACATCATCCACCAGCAGGCAGCATTCTTTTCCTATTATTATATCAGGATCCGCGCGGAAGGCCCGCTGCAGATTGGCAAGGCGCTGCATTCGTCCCAGTTCTTTCTGCGGATCTGTCGCGCGGATCCGTCTTAACGCATCTTCCCGGACAGGAATACCAAGACGCTGCCCGATTCCATCCGCGATTAATGCAGCCTGATTATACCCCCTTTGCCGGAACCGGTCACTGCTGATCGGAACAGGGACGATACAATCGATTCCCAGACTTCTGATCCAGCTCCCAAAGGCACGGCTCATATTTTCCGCGAAAAAATCTGCATGTTCCGGCTGCTGCCTGTACTTGAGTGCAAAGACTGCCTGTGCACTGACACTGTCATAACGCCAGAGCCCTCTGCCGCAGATAAAACTGTGCCCCCTTCTCATGCAGTCCGGACAATACTCTGCAAGCGGATCCGACAGCTCTTTCCCGCATGTCAGGCAAAAAGGATCCCGGATGCGGTGCAGTCTGGCATAACAGACCGGATGTACCCGCATTCCTCCTCTCTGCCCGAAAGGAAGCGGCTCCCCGCACACGGGACACCGCCTCGGAAAAAGGAGGTCGGCAGCCATGTCAGGATACTCGTTCATACTTCGACTGGTATTTTGTATAAAATTGTTAAAAAAAAAACTATTTTTTTGTGAAGACTTTTTGCAAAGCCCATGCTACAATACATATGTAAACCCCCAATATATTATTAACATCCCAATAATATACCTTCTCTAAAAAGGCAGCTCCCCGGCTGTCTTTTTCATTTGTCTGATATATTTGCCAAAATAAAGGAAAAGAAACTGTTAAGATAATAACAGTTTCTTTTCCTTTTCTCAATAGAAATCCTTCGCCATTATTCGACCAGCCTGTCCGCCTCTTCCTGCTCCCGGATCCGCAGATAAAGGGTCGTATACCGATGCTGCTGTCTCTCATTATCGATCATGCTCCTGACAGTATCCTCACTGCCGACGATTGCCACGCAGTTTCTGGCCCGGGTAACTGCAGTATAGAGTATATTTCGGTTCATCAGCGGAGCCGGTCCGTTCAGAAGAGGAATGACTACAGCAGGGTATTCACTTCCCTGTGCCTTGTGGACGGTGACCGCATAAGCCAGCTCCAACTCATCCAGCTGCTGAAAACTATAATGCACCTGCCTGCATTCATCATACTCAACTGTGACTTCCTCCGCAAAATCATTAATGTCCAGAACAATTCCCATATCCCCGTTAAAGACGCCGGTTCCTCTTTCCCGGACAATATTATATTTGCCGACAACCTCCCACTCCAGCTGGTAATCATTGCGGATCTGCATGACCTTGTCCCCGGTCCGCAGAATACCGCCGTGAAATGTGTGCTCCTTTTTCTCAGAATCTGCAGGATTGAGATATCTCTGCAGCACCGTATTCAGCCGTTCAACGCCCAGCTCTCCCTTACGCATCGGTGTCAGCACCTGAATATCATAGGGTCTGGCATTTACATAAGAAGGAAGCTTATCCCTTACCAAAGCGATCATGGTACTCAGAATCTGCATCACATCATACATCTGCAGGCAGAAGAAATCCCGGCTCCGGTTATCCAGAAGAATCTGCTCTCCGCCATTGATCATGTGCGCATTTTTGACGATATCACTCTCCAGAGCCTGACGGAAGATCTTTGTCAGGGTAACCGTTTCAAAACATCCGGAAGCAATCACATCCCCCAGTACATTGCCGGGTCCTACACTGGGCAGCTGGTTGACGTCGCCTACCAGTATCAGACGTGTCCCCATGGGAATGGCTTTGACCAGAGAGTTCATCAGAAAGAGATCCACCATGGACATCTCATCTATAATAACGACGTCTGTTTCCAGCGGGTTTTCTTCATTGCGCTCAAAACGGGTTCTTGCACCGCGCATTTCATCCGGAATCCCGGCCACTTCCAGAAGCCGATGTATGGTCTGGGCTTCATAGCCGCCGGAGGTCTCCGTCATCCGTTTTGCCGCCCTTCCTGTTGGCGCCGCCAGACGGATCTCCATACCTTCCAGCTCAAAATATCTGATAATCGCCCGGATTGTTGTCGTCTTTCCGGTTCCCGGCCCGCCCGTGATTACAAGAAGACCGCTTGAAGCAGCTGCCTTTACTGCCTGCTTCTGCTGTTCATCCAGGGTGAGTCCTTCTCTTTTTTCAATGCCGGATATGACCCTGTCCGTCTCCAGAGGATCAATACTATAATCAACAGAAGCCAGGTCGATTAGTTTTCTTGCCGTCTCCAGTTCCAGAAAATAATAAGCAGATGCATATACCATGCTCTGCCCTTCTACTTGTTTTCTGATGATCCTGTGATCAACTGCAAGTGCAGTCAGCTGCTCCCCGACTATTTCCTCGGAAACCGCCAGAATACGCGCCGCATATCTGATCAGAGAATCCTCCGGAAAACAGGTATGCCCGGACAGGGCTGCCTGCTGCATTACATAAATAATACCGCTGCGGATCCGGAAGGCGGAATCTCTCCCGAAACCTGCATGCAGAGCGATCTCATCAGCCAGTTTGAAGCCGATCCCGCTCATGTCTTCTGCCAGTTTGTAAGGATTCTCACTGATGATCTGATAAACCTGCTCCCCGTACTGCTTATAAATCCGCATTGACAGCTGTACAGAAATCCCATAATTAGCCAGAAATACCATAGCCTGCCGCAGACCCTGCTTCTCATGGAACTGGGCATAGATCTCCTGCGCTTTTCGCTCGCTGATCCCCTTGATCTGGACAAGCCGTTCCGGCTCTTCCTCAATCACGCGGAAGGTATCCTTTTTGAAAGCACTGACTATCTTGGCGGCCAGTACAGGTCCTACGCCTTTGATAGCTCCGGATCCCAGATAACGTTCAATTGCGGTCTCGTCTTCCGGAGTCTCTACCGCAAGAGCGCGCACACGGAACTGCCTGCCATATCTGGAATCATTGACAAACTCTCCTTCTGCACGAAGAGATTCTCCCTCGTCAATGGATGGAGCAGTAGCCACGCAGGTGATTTCCTTCTTTTTGACAATCATATTAAAAACCGTATAGCCTGTCGTGTCACTCCGGAAAATAATATGATCCACGATACCCTGTATGATCTCCATCTGCCTGTCACCCCTGCCTGACGTGCCCGGGAACTGCCTGATCAGATACGTCCCCTGGCCTGTCTGCCTTCCATAAACTCAACATACCGGCCTGTGCCGATTGCAACTACAGAGATCGGATCGTCGATTGCGATCGTCTCTATGCCTGTCGTCTCCTCTACCAGAATATCCAAGCCAAACAGTTTGCTGCTTCCGCCTGTAAGCAGAATTCCTCTGGTTACAATGTCTGAAGCCAGTTCCGGCGGCGTCTGTTCCAGCACTTCATGTACCGCCTCCAGGATCTTTTTAACCTCAGGCCGAAATGCTTCTTCCATTTCCTCACTAGTCACTGTGACAGATTTAGGGAATCCTGTCAGCAAATCTCTTCCCTTGATTTCCATAGAAACCGGCTCCAGTCTTCTGTATACACTTCCGATCCTGATCTTAACCTCTTCCGCAGTGCGGTCGCCGACCAGCAGGTTATGCCTGGTCCTCATATACTTAATAATCGAAGCATCAAAGCTGTCTCCGGCAATTCCCAGAGATTTGCTCACTACGATATCTCCCAGAGAAATCACTGCGATATCCGTTGTCCCTGCACCAATATCGATGACCATATTGCCGCAGGCTCTGGAAATATCAATACCGGAACCAAGAGCTGCCGCGACAGGTTCATCAATCATGACAACATCTCTGGCGCCAGCTTCCATCGCAGCCTGTATAACTGCGTTTCTCTCCACTTCTGTTGCCCCGCTAGGCACACCAATACAAACGCGGGGGCGGCGAAGCGTCCTGCGTCCGATAGCCTTCTGTATAAAATAGCGAAGCATCTTTTCGGTAATCGTGTACTCCGCGATTACCCCGCGGCGAAGCGGATGCACCGCGCTGACATTGCCCGGAAGCCTGCCGATCATAGCATTTGCCTCATCGCCAATTGCAAGAATCTCATTGGTATCCTGGTCATATGCCACGACCGAGGGCTCCCCCAGCACAACGCCCTTGCCTCTTACATATACAAGAACGCTGGAGGTTCCCAGATCAATTCCAATATCTGAAACAGCCATATATATCCTCTTTTCAGTTAATTACAGAACAAATAACTTCTCTTTCTGAAGTAGTAAATATTTACGAAAATCATAAACAGGGAGACTGAGATGCTTATAATCAGATCAGATGTGACCAGATTCTGCTTGACGATCGCCATCTCTATTCCCAGATATACAATCGTGCCAATCAGGGACAGGCCGTAAAGCATAATCAGCAGTCCCGGTGCCCCTTTCTGATAGCCCTTCATCTTGTTTCTGACAAATATTGTCAGCACAGCCATGATCACGGCAAAAATGCCATATCCTTTATCCAGCAGACTCAGTCCCGGATAAGCACCGTAAAGTGCTCCTGTCTGGTCTCCGTACAGAGAACCTCCAATATACAAAAAGCCATTAAAGCCGAAACTGATCGCAGAAAGAATAAGCTGTATATTAGTAACGAATAAATACCATTTCATCCTTCCGTGGTAAGGTTCCGCATCCGGCAGACCGTCATCAAAAAGTCCTCTTCTTACCGGCCATGTCGCAGCCGCGGGCTCCTGATACTGGTCACTCTCCTCTGCCGTATACACTTCTTCCTCAGGATGAGTTTCCTGCGCAGTCTGTTCCTCACGCATCAGCATCCGCTCTTCCTCTGTAAAGATAAGACCGCAGGACGGACACCTGGATACACTTTCACTTAAGCGCTGACCGCAATTGGGGCATCTCATTCGTACTACCTCCGTTTTTAATTAAACTTAAATATTTTCTGGCAGATCTTGTAAACAATCACAATGCACATTCTGCCAAGGCCGGAGTGGGCATTGCATCCCAGTCCTCTGAATCCAAAGCGTACCCGCTGCCACATACCGGGTCTCTTTTCACGGAAATACATCCAGAGCTGGTCCTTCTTTTTCAGATTCTCCTCTGTATTTGAGATGATCAGCATGACTGATGTCACCGTGCAGATCATCGTCAGATATCCATACATATAATTGCGCAGATGTTTGTTGCCCACTTCCTCATCCAGATCATAGGCATCGATCATCAGCTTATTGACACGGATCTGCTGGTCAATCCTGTTGATCATATTCCTCTCATTGACCGACTGGTCTTCCCGGCCGATATAATACCGGTAAAAATCCGTATTCAGATAATAGATGGTACGCACAAAGGGGAGCGGGATGTAGACAAAAAGATTGTCCACATAAAATGTATGCTCCGGCAGGTGCAGCCCGCAGTTTTTCAGTACTCTGGTCCGGTAGATAACCGAATGCATCAGAATGTTCTGTGCCATCAGGAAATGTCTGGCTGCCTCCCAGCCGAATACCTTCCCGTGCGGAAGCGCATTCGAATAACGAATTGCGCGTGACGTACCGTCCTGCACATGTTCATACACATAATTACAAATCAGAAGATCCACCGGGAGCTTCTCCGTCCGAAAGCTCTTCAGTGTTTCCAGGACCTCCCGGTAACTGTCTGCGTCAACCCAGTCATCGGAGTCTACCACCTTAAAATATATGCCCTGTGCCGCCTGCATGCCGGCATTAACGGCGCCGCCATGCCCGGCATTTTCCTGATGGATCACCCGGCAAATATCAGGAAATCTTCTGACATAGTCATCAGCAATCTTACCTGTGCCATCTGTCGACCCGTCATCTACTATTATGATTTCAACATCTTCTCCGCCCGGAAGCAGAGAATCTATACATTTGCTCATATAAGCTTCTGAATTATAGCAAGGCACTGCAAATGTAAGTATTTTTTTCAAAATTGATTCCTCCTGCAGTTTTGTCCTTCTTACCATATTAACAGGATGAAAGCCAAAAAGCTACCATTATTTCTCTTTCTTTTTCAGGAAAGCCATATGCTCGCGAATCTTCTGTTCGTATCCCAGCTCTCCCGGTTCATAAAAAATCTCATCTCTGCACTCATCTGGCAGATATTGCTGCTCAACATAATGATTGGGAAAATCATGCGCATAAAGATAGCCAAGTCCATGGCCCAGCTTTGCCGCTCCTTTATAGTGGGAATCCATCAGCCAGACAGGCACCGGAGCCTGCGGATGGCTGCTGACATAAGCCAGCGCCCGCTCTACCCCCATGTAGGCAGCGTTGCTCTTGGGAGCGCAGGCAACGTAGACCGCCGCCTGAGCCAGCGGAATCCTGCCTTCCGGCATCCCGATTCTCTCAACAGCCTGCGATGCCGCCACTGCAACGCACAGAGCATTGGGGTCAGCATTTCCAACGTCTTCGGAAGCGCAGATCATAATCCTTCTGGCTATAAATACCGGATCCTCCCCTGCCCGCAGCATCTTTGCCAGATAGTAAAGAGCCGCATCCGGATCAGATCCCCGCATGCTTTTGATAAAAGCGGAAATCGTATCGTAGTGGTTATCACCATCTTTATCATACCGGGCAGCCCGCCTCTGGATGCATTCCCTGGCAACTTCCTGCGTGATATGGATGATACCATCTGCAGAAGGCTCTGTCGTCAGGACTCCCAGTTCCACGGCGTTGAGTGCCATCCTGGCATCCCCGCCGGCCACATCCGCCAGAAAGGCCGCGGCATCCTCTGTAATCTCTGCCTGATAGGCCCCCATGCCCCGTTCCCGGTCATAGACTGCCCGCCGGATCAGAGTTATGATATCTTCTGCCGTAAGCGGTTTCAGCTCAAAAATCGTAGATCTGGAAATCAGAGCCCCATTGACCTCAAAATAGGGATTCTCTGTAGTCGCGCCGATCATGATGACTGTCCCGTCCTCCACAAAAGGGAGCAGATAATCCTGCTGACTCTTGTTAAACCGATGTATCTCATCGATAAACAGGATCGTTTTTTTTCCGTACATCCCCCTGCGGTCGCGGGCTGCACTGATCTCCTGCTCCATGTCTTTTTTCCCGGCCATAGTAGCATTGATCTGTGTAAACTCCGCGCTGGTAGTATTGGCGATTACCCGGGCAATCGTGGTTTTCCCCGTCCCAGGCGGCCCATATAATATAATGGAGCTGAGCTTATCCGCTTTGATTGCCCGGTATAGCAGCTTACCGGGGCCAAGGATATGCTGCTGTCCTACTACCTCATCCAGCGTGCGGGGACGGAGTCTGGACGCAAGCGGCGCCTCTTTTTCTGCACTGCTTTCCCGCATCAAATCAAACAGGTCCATATCGTGTTCCTCTCATTTTATAAAAGCTTTAGAAAAGTTCATTTTCAGTTCATTGAAGATAGAAACCGGATAGAGTATGATAATAGATACATGATTTTTCAAATGCGCACAAAGGAGCTTTATTATGTCTGGATTTCTGACACATTATCTGATTGGTATTGAATCCCGCGACAAACTCTCGGACAATTATATCAAAACCGTGATCATGAAACATAATCACGCTTACCTGATCGGTCTCCACGGCACGGAACTGCTGCCTTTCAACATGCGTTCTATGTCCAGACACGCTCTGACCTACCGCACCAATGCTGCCTCTTCCCGCAATCACGAAGACGCGGCTCTCTTCAACAGCATGCTGGAATACATCTCTGCCGCCCAGGGAGCACAAAGAGATATCTGTATCGCCTATCTGGCAGGTTTTCTCTGTTTCTACGCAATTGACCGGGCCGCTTCTCCTTATATCAGCTACCGTGTTATACAGGGAAGCTCCCTGAATGCAAACAACAGACATGAGCGGACCCTGCGCACAGAAATCGAGACCACCATAGACACGGTACTGCTCCGAAGTCACTGCCATATGGAGCCTTCCCAGCTCAACTTTGAAGCACTCACCTTTATCAGTAAAAAAGAAGCCGCAGCAATCGGCCGCATGATGCAGTATGCCGTCCGGGCTACTTATCATAAAAAAATCAGCGCTTCCGACCTTTCTGCAGGTGTTCACAATGTCCGCCGCCAGATCGTGGCCCTCCACCCGGACGCCCGGATCCGCCGTCTCTGGGTAGGCTCGGTACGCGGCAAGCTCCCTATGCGCAAACTGACGGTATACCGTGATCTCCAGGCCGATGAGCAGGATTATATGAATAGTTCTGAAAAGGCATGGTATCCGTATGCCGGCTGTCCCATGCCTCTTTACAAATCATTTTCTGAAATCTACGCTGATGCTCTTCGCAGCGCTGTCTCTCTTCTGGAGGAGCTCGACAGCACACTCTCCTGGGGTATGAACCGTGAAAGTCTCTTAAATCTGATCATCCAGTATAACCCCTGCAGCATATAGATCAATACTGTCCGATCATCTGGCTGACCAGGAACTGGTACTCATCGATCGTTTTCTTCATGGCAAGTGCTTCATCGATATCCAAATCTGTGAAATGTCCGTTACGGTATGCGATCACACGGTTGGTTGCTCCGCTGCAGAGCAGATCCACCGAGTAAGCCCCCATGGTCGACGCATACACTCTGTCTTTGGCCGTCGGGGAGCCGCCCCTCTGGATATGCCCCAGTATCGTGGCTCTTGTCTCAATCCCGGTTGCCGCCTCCACACGGCGTGCCAGCCGCATGGAAGAACCTACACCTTCTGCATTGATGATGATATGGTGCTTTTTCCCTTTCTGTCTGTTGGAAAGAATCGTATCAATCAGATCCCTCTCATCAAACTTCTCTGCTTCAGGAATCAATATTCCATCCGCCCCGTTGGCAATCTGACACCAAAGGGCTATAAATCCTGCATTTCTTCCCATTACCTCAATAATGCTGCACCTCTCATGAGACATAGAGGTATCTGTAATCTTGTCGATCGCATCCATGGCTGTGTTGACTGCCGTATCAAAACCGATCGTATACTCAGTGCAGGCAATATCCAGATCGATCGTACCGGGAATACCGATCGTGTTGATTCCTCTGGCCGCGATTTCCTGCGCTCCCCGGAATGACCCGTCTCCGCCAATCACAACCAGACCATCGATTCCATTTTCCCGCAAAACCTGTACGCCGCGGTCGATTCCTTCCGCTTTGTAAAACTCCTTGCAGCGAGCCGTATATAAAATCGTACCGCCCCTGCTCTGAATTCCGGAAACACTCCTGCTGTCCAAATCGATAATCTCACTGCCGAGAAGTCCGGCATATCCCCTGCATATTCCCTTAACCTGCAAACCGTTTGCGATCCCTGCCCGGACGATGGCACGGATTGCCGCATTCATCCCCGGAGAATCTCCGCCGCTTGTCAAAACGCCTATTGTCTTAATCTCACTCATCTTAAGACCTCCTGTACCATTCCGAATCAGTAATAACTGTAAAAAACATTTCCGTTCTTTTCAAACATCTCCCTTGCCTCATCCCAGGTGTAAGTCACCATCTGACCCTCCTGCAAGTCAGCAAGTGTAATACTGTCACTCTGGTATCCCGTAATGATACCATAACTGTTTTCCCCGATTCTGACAGCTACCAGTCTGTCACGGTAGATAAACTGGACTACATCTTCCAGCTCCAGTCCGCTTAAGTTAACAGTCTCCGCCGGCAGAACCTGCGTCATTGCCGCATAAAGAGGCTCGTCGTTCCGGATCTCTCCTGCCTTTTCCCAGCCTTCATAATCAAGAATCGTCTGCAGTACGGCTTCATTATAAGAAGATCCGGATGCTTTAGAGATTGAAGAAACCGGAAGGCTCCAGTAGTAGGCACTTCCGTCTGAAAGCCAGACAACCTGCTTATGACTGGTCATGACTGTCCCGTATGTCTCTTCCGCATGCGCGATTGCAGCTTTCAGAGAAGAGAACTCCTGGTCCAGCTGGCCGCCGGAAAATACATAATAGGTAACCGGAAGCTGTCCCGAAAGAGAATATTCCTTTGAGATGTCATATTCCGGATCCAGATTTCGCGCTGTCTGCAGAATCAGTTCCTGATTAGCCCAGTTCTGGACATTCAGCCAGTTCTGGACACCCCGGATACTGTCCGTACTCTGCTCCATACAGATCTCATCTTCTGGAGCAGGTTCATTGCGAAGGATATAATCATGACCGCTTTCCTGGTAATCGTTATACCCGCCGACAGCTGTTTTCTGAGCAAGTGTCAGATCAACCGTTTTCTCCTCTATAGTCACTCCCGTAATATACTTACTGCCGGCACTGTAACTGCGGACCTCCTTTAAGCTGCTGTCAACAATGCGGAGTTCGCTGACAGGGGTCCGGATCGTTCCGGATGAATCCATGGCAATCATATCCGGATCCGCCAGTCCGCAGACCAGATCTTCACCAATGAAACCGTAAGGAAGAATCTTTTTCCCGCTGATACTTAAAGAATTCTCTGCCCCGTTATTGAGATTCAGAATCCGCAGGGCATCGCCGGCAGGACTCCCTTCTTCCGGATTCTGTGTCATTACCAGAATGCCTGTGTCAGAGAAAGCGATCTGATCGTCCTCAACTCCTTCCCAGACAGTCTCGATCCGGAAAAGATCGGGGTCAATACGGTAAATGCAGTCCTCTATCATCAGATAGATCATACCGTCATCGGCCAGATAGGCAAGCTTTTCGATACCGCCTGCCAGCTGCTGCAGTCCCTTATCGTAGGATAGAAACATCAGCGCTTCGAGTCTTGAGTCCTCCCGCACGAAATGATACAGAAGGACTCCCTCACGGCCTTCATAATTGCCGCTGTGCATATATCCGTAGACAGCAAAATACAAATCACCTGTCTGCCCGTCACGGCCAAGGACCTTGACAGACTGCCCGCAGCCTGCCCATGCATTGACATCTTCGTCTCTGCCGTCATATACAGAAGTCACGATCCCGCTGGTCACATCATATAAAAGCAGACGGGAGCCGCTGCAAAGAGACACATAAGTCTGCTCCGGCGTTCCGAAGGTAACTGCCTCCACAGAATCTGCTTCCGCTATGCCCATTCGCAGACGGCCTGATGTCAGACGCAGCGCATTCAGATTCGGAACTTCTGTCAGATAGCGCTTGAAGTCGAGCATATAATTGCCCTCATCCGCCGTCATAACACGGTAGTTTTCACAGACATCATACTCTGTGACCAGGTCATCTGCCGCTGACTCGATCGTATAAGAAAGCGTGATCGTAGCATAGTAAGTATTGATCTCTTTAACACAGATGCTCACATCGCTGGTACGGGAAGGTTTCAGTGACCCCCAGGTCACAGCTTCTGCGGAAGAATCCCTTGTCATGATGCTGAAATCCGAATTATCCATGCTGGATTGTGTCAGATACTTTCCCACAGAAGAAATGCGCTGCTTATCAAAAGTAGCGTCACTAAAATCCTGTACAAATTTAATCTTTTCAGAAATCTTCAGATCATCGCCGTAATGCAGTCTGGAATAGTAGGAGATCTCCCTTTCCCGGCCGTCCTGCAGGATCACATGCAGACAATACTCTGTATTAGAATACATGGTACTGTCAAACACGATCTGCATCTGCTCGATCCCATCCGCACTGTCTTCGCGGGTGACCTCGCCCTGCTCCAGCAAGTTTTCATTCTGCTCGTCATAAAGCTCATACCGTGCAGATGAAATCTCTGTGTCCTTTCTGCTGACAGTCAGATTGACCGTCCTGCTCTCTCCGACAGGCGTCAGAATATCACGATAATAGCCGGCATCGACCGGTTCCAGATATCCATGCATCTCGTTGATCAGCTGTCCTCCTGAACGGACATAGACCACAGGCAGGGAAGAAACGCTCTCCTGCAGGCTGCCGCTTACCTTACCCCGGTTCATCATAAAAGCCGTGACACCCGCAGCGCAGGCAAAAAGAAGCAGGTAGGAAAGCACTATAATAAGGATTTTTCTGAATCTATACATAATAAAAAACAGTCCTCCGATAATACAGTATCATACCATACTGCCCGCACTTTTGCAAACCCAA
>CAMHFW010000033.1 GCA_946184675.1 uncultured Clostridia bacterium
AAAGCTTGGCCGCCTGGTCAGCCGCGATCAGGCTGTCAATGATCTCATCCAGATCTCCGTTCATGATATCCCCCAGCTTGTAAAGGGTCAGCTTGATTCGGTGGTCTGTGCACCGGCTCTGAGGGAAATTGTAGGTGCGGATCTTTTCCGACCGGTCTCCCGATCCGATCTGGTTTTTACGCATAGCGGACTCTTCGGCCTGCTTCTTCTCAATCTCCAGCTGCAAAAGCTTGGACCGGAGAAGCCGGAAGGCTTTTTCTTTATTCTGCAGCTGCGACTTTTCTGTCTGGCTGTAGATTACGATTCCGGTCGGTTTGTGGGTCAGGCGGACCGCGGAGTCGGTCGTATTAACGCACTGTCCGCCGTTACCGGAAGCTCTCATGACATCGATGCGGATATCATTCATATCGATCTGCACATCCACATCCTCCGCCTCCGGCATGATGGCAACCGTCGCAGCGGAAGTATGGATCCTGCCGCCGGATTCGGTCTCGGGCACGCGCTGCACCCTGTGTACGCCGCTCTCAAACTTCATTCTGGAATAAGCGCCCTTTCCGCGGATCATGAAACTGATCTCTTTGAAGCCGCCGATCCCGCTCTCGCTGAAATCAACGAGCTCTGTCTTCCAGCGCTGGGTTTCCGCATACTTTGTATACATACGGTAGAGTTCTGCCGCAAAAAGGGCCGCCTCCTCACCGCCTGTGCCGGCACGGATCTCCACGATAACATTTTTCTCGTCAAGCGGATCCTTGGGCAGAAGCAGGATCTTGAGTTCCTGCTCGATTTCCCCGATACTGCTCTTGGCCTGCGCGAGCTCTTCTTTGATCATCTCGCGCATCTCCTCATCATTTTCAGACTCCAGCATCTCCAGACTATCGTCTATTGTCTGCCTGGTCTGCTTGTATTCTTTATATTTTTCAACCAGATCCGCCAAATCACTCTGTTCCTTCATCAGCGCCGTGAAATGTTTCTGGTCGCTGACGACGTCGGGATCTGACAATTCCTCCATGATCTGCTGATAGCGGATCAGGATATCTTCCAGTCTGTCAAACATCTGATTTTCCTCCTGTTGATGTGCTTCCTTAGGCCTGCCCCTTCTGATCCGGCAGTCTTCCCATCACCACGCGGTCGAGTCCTGCCAGATCCTTTCGGACGCTGACGGCAAGAAACCCTGCCTCCAGCATCAGGCCGCTTACTGCCTGCCCCTGGTCCATGCCGATCTCCATAAGGAGTCTGCCGCCCGGCAGCAGATAGTCTCCCGCTCTGCGAGTAATCTCCCGGTAAAAGGCCAGTCCGTCCTGGCTGCCGTCCAGTGCCAGGACCGGCTCATGATGGGCCACTTCCCGCATGAGGTGGGGAATCTGTCCGGACGGTATATAGGGCGGATTTGATACAATCATATCATATCTGCCGGTAATATTCTCAAATAAATCGCTCTGTATCAGCTCTGTCTGGGAAAGTCCCAGCAGTTCCCTGTTTTTCTGTGCTGTCTTAAGCGCCGCGGCGGAAATATCCGCTCCCACTGCCTTTCCGGGTCTTCCCAGCCTTGCCAGTGAAAGGATGATGCAGCCAGATCCCGTACACAGGTCCAGAACGCTTTCGCCCTCCTGCAGCTGGTCCAGCGCAGCCTCCACAAGGATCTCGGTATCTGCGCGGGGAATCAGAACAGACGGGTCAACCGCGAAGCGCAATCCCATAAACCAGGCCTCCCCGGTGATATACTGCAAGGGTTCTCCCATACCGCGCCGCTCTGTAAGATGACGGTAAGTCTCTATCTTTTCCTTTGCTTCCGGAGAAAAAGGCTCCTCCCGGCCCAGCATAAACTGTGTTCGGTTTGTTCCGAAGACATATTCATATAAATACCAGGCATCAATCCTGGCGTCAGAACAGCCATGCTCTTCCAGATAGAGCTCTGCTTCCCGCACCAGCTGTGCGGGCGTCATCAGGCATCCTCCCCGGGATCCGGGCAGCCGCAGATGACTGCCTTATCCTCTTCGCCTGCCTGAAAGGCTCTCCAGTCATAAATAGCCTCGATCGAAGCGATCGCCACTTCCAGCATTTCTGTGTCCGGCTCACGGGTCGTCAGCTTCTGCAGCCAGAGTCCCGGCGTGCTGATCAGATTCATCAGGAAGGAATCACTGCGTCCGGCCAGCTGCAGGATCTCATAAGAGACGCCGGCAATCACAGGCACCAGAATCACACGGAGCAATATGCGCATGATCTGGCTGTCTGTCCGGATAAACATGAAAAAGAGGATACTGACGATCACGACAAAAAGGAGAAAGCTGGTACCGCATCTCTTGTGCAGTCTGGAACACTTTGCTGCGTTCTCAGGCGTCAGCTCCATGCCGCTTTCAATACAGCTGATCGTCTTATGCTCTGCACCGTGGTACATAAATACCCTCTGGATATCCTTCATTCTGGAAATCGCGACAATATAAAGCAGAAAGATTGCGACACGTACAATTCCCTCTATGAAGGCTGTCAGCATGGTCCCCTCCCCGGCTCCGGCAATCCTGGAAGCTATAAAATAGGGCAGCAGCATGAAAAGGGCTACCGCGATTACCACGGAAACAGCCACAGTCAACCCCATCATCAGGTTCTCAGACTTTTTATCCTTTTCCGTCTGCTCCTGTCCTTCTTCTTCTTCAAAAAAACTGGCGGAATATGTCAGCGTCGACATACCCAACACCAGTGAGTCGATAAAAGCGAGAGCGCCGCGGATTACGGGCACCCTGCTCACATGCAGTCTTGCAGCCAGGGAAACATGCTTGTCCCGCTTGATTTCGATCGTATGATCCGGCTTTCTGACCGCCACGGAATAATCATCCCCGAAGCGCATCATGATGCCCTCGATCAGAGCCTGGCCGCCTATCTTGGCATAACGCATACTATAATACTCTTTCCTTCATTAAGTCATGTGAACCATTAAGCACTCGGGAGAAGAATGCTTTGCATTCTTCACTGCGGGCGGACAGAGGTGCTACGCACCTTGTCCGGAATGTTTAACATTAAGCACACAAGTGAAGAATGCCCCGCATTCTTCACTGTGGGCGGACAGAGGTGCTACGCACCTTGTCCGCCCCGTGAATACAAGAATAAACATTCTAAAATGCGAGCATTTTATTCTGTTTGTTCTTGTATTCACGGGGTGCTTAATGCAAAACAGGTTGAGATTCTTTCAAACCTCAACCTGCAGGATTCTTTACTGTGCGTTGGTAAAACCATACTTACGATTGAACTTCTCAATACGTCCCTTAGCGGAAGCCTGCTTCTGCTGGCCAGTATAGAAGGAATGGCACTTGGAGCAGATCTCAACGTGAATCTCAGGCTTTGTAGAACCTGTCACGAATTCGTTCCCGCAGTTGCAGGTAACCTTTGCCTGATAGTACTTCGGCTGAATGTCTTCTCTCATTTTTTTCACCTCGCTAAAAACTTATATACACCGGATTTCCGACCCGGTTTTCGTTTTCTGATAAACAGCTTTGTAATTGTACCACAGTTTTTTTTGCTATGCAAGTGTTTTCTAAAAAACCTTTGTACGTCTGATCATGCGGATAAATTCGGCGTTGTTTTCGCTTCTGCGCAGCATTTCCAGAATCTGTTCCGTAGCCTCTTCCGACTTGGCAGACCCGATTGCCTTGCGGATGCTGTACATGGCTTCCAGTTCCTCCGGCTCCAGGAGAAGGTCCTCCCGCCGGGTCCCGGACCTGGGAATATTGATAGCCGGAAATACTCTTCTCTCGGATAATCTGCGGTCTAGTACCAGCTCCATATTGCCCGTGCCTTTAAATTCCTCAAATACGACGTCGTCCATCTTGGACCCTGTCTCGACAAGGGCCGTCGCCAGCACGGTTAAGCTTCCGCCTTCCCGCATATTTCTGGCAGAACCGAAAAAGCGTTTGGGCATGTAGAGGGCTGCCGGATCCAGACCGCCTGTCAGGGTACGTCCGCTTGGCTGCACGGTCAGATTGCAGGCTCTGGCCAGTCTGGTGATGCTGTCTAAGAGGATGACTACATCCTTCTTATGCTCTACCAGCCTCTTGGCTCTCTCCAGCACCATCTCAGATACGCGCTGGTGGTGTTCAGGAAGCTCATCGAAAGTCGAATAGATGACTTCAACGTTGTCCCCTTCGATATATTCTTTGATATCCGTTACTTCCTCCGGACGCTCATCAATCAGAAGGATGATCATATTCATTTCCGGATAATTGGTGTGGAGGGCTCTGGCCACCTGCTTGATCAGGGTTGTCTTACCGGTCTTGGGCGGGGAAACAATCATGCCTCTCTGCCCGCATCCGATGGGGGAAATCAGATCCATGATCCGCATGGCAAGCGGGGAATCCTTAGTCTCCAGGCTGAGTCTCCGGTTGGGGAAAATGGGGGTCATGTCCTCAAAGTTATATCTTCTGACCGCCTCTTCGGGGGGAAGTCCGTTTACGGCGCGCACATAAAGAAGGGCGCTGAATTTATCCTTCTCGGTTTTTGGCCGGATATCACCGCTGACAAAATCACCGGTTTTCAGATTGAAGCGCCGGATCTGCGCGTGCGCCACATAGACATCATTTTCACCAGTCAGATAGTTGTCACTGCGGATAAAACCGAATCCCTCCGGACGAACCTCCAGGATTCCGTTTGCCATAGGTCCGCCCGGACGGGGCTGCACAGTTTTCCGGTTTCTGTCTGTATTCTCCTGGCTGCGCTCCCGGTTCCGGTCTGCGTTCTCCTGACCGCGTTCACGATTCCGTTCCATGCTTTCCGGATACCGCTGTCTGTTCCGGTCCTGGCCCTCCTGGCTGCGGGTTCTGCCTCTAAACGGCTGTCTATTGTCTCTCTGTCTTTCATTTTCTGTCTCTCTGCGGGCAGGGCTTGCTGTTTCCTCCTGCAGGGCCGCACTTACCTTCTCTGTCTGCCCCGCGCCGGCGTCTTCTTGTCTGGCAGACGACTTGCGGACAGAACCTGCCGCCGAAGCATCCAGACTGTCAAGAAGCTGCACAAGCTGGGCCTTTCTCAGGCCGGATATGTTTTTTGCATTCCGTTCCTTTAATAATGCGCGCAGCTCCGCAACAGACAAAGACTGATATTTTTCACTCATGATTGCCTCCTGTTATGTTGATCTTGTGATGTTTTTGAATGAATGATGCTGAAATGACGATTTCGATGATTATTTTATAATAATGAAATATCCTGATATGTTTCAGAATGGCCGACCGGCAGAAAAGAATTGCAGATCCCTGTTTTCCACAGTATAACTGATTCTGTATGAAAGATAAAGCATTATTTTTGATACCTTCTTAAGTTGAATTTCCGCCGTATCTGTACTATAATCGTTTTTACCAACCTGCGCCGGATCCCCGGCGCGCCTTTCCGGGAGATAGAAAAAACAATGATGTGGCTGGATAAACCCTACCATTCTCTGGACTATGAGATGAAGACCCGCTATGGACACAAAGTATATAAAATCGCCTTAGACGGCGGATTTACTTGCCCGACCCGGGACGGGACCCTGGGGACGGGCGGCTGCATCTTCTGCAGCGCCGGAGGATCCGGTGAGTTTGCCCAGGCTCCTGCCGCATCGGTCTTCTCACAGATTCAGGCAGGGAAAAAGCTCCTGGCCGGCAAAAAGACCGGCAACCACTACATTGCCTATTTCCAGGCTTTTACCTCTACCTATGCACCGGCAGACCGTCTGCGCGCCCTTTACACGGAAGCCATTTCTCAACCGGAGGTGGAGATTCTCTCCATCGCGACCCGGCCGGACTGTCTGGAAGAGCCGGTCCTTGACCTGCTTGCCGAGATGAATCAGGTCAAGCCGGTCTGGGTGGAACTGGGACTGCAGACCTCCAACGAGACTACTGCCCGGCTGATTCGGAGGGCCTACCCCAATGAGGTGTTCGCATCAGCAGTCCGCGCCTTGAAAAGCCGCGGAATTGAGACCATAGTCCACCTGATCCTGGGGCTTCCCGGAGAGACAGAAGCTGATATGCTGGAAAGTGCCTGCTATCTGGCTGACCTGAAGGCAGACGGGGTAAAATTTCAGATGCTGCAGGTCCTGAAGGGAACCGATCTGGAAAAATCTTATGCATCCGATCCCTTCCATTTGCTGAGCCTGGAAGAATACACCGATATCCTGATCAGCTGCATTGAGCAGATGCCGCCTGAGATGGTCATTCACAGAATCACCGGCGACCCGCCAAAGCGGCTCCTGACCGCACCGGAATGGACTGCCGATAAAAAAAGAGTTCTCAACTACATTCACCACAGATTCAAAGACAGAAACACCTTTCAGGGAAAAGAAAGAGGAGACCGCTTATGAGCATGGATGCTCTTACACTTTATAAACTCATGATACTCTATATGCTGGACCGGGCAGCCTTTGCTCTCACAAACGCCCAGATTTCAGAGTTTTTTCTGAGCCGCAGCTATACCAACTATTTCAGCCTGCAGGAAGCCCTGCATGACCTGGCAGACACGGAACTGATCCTGGTGGAACAGGTCCGCAACAGTTCCTATTATAATCTTTCCGCATCCGGCAAAGAGACCCTCTATTACTTTGAAAACCGTATCTCTCCGGCCATCCGGGAAGATATTGATGATTTCCTTTTGAAACACAGCTACGAACTCAAACATGAAAATGAGATCACGGCTGACTACTATCAGAAGTCCAAAGACTGCTTTGAAGTGCGCTGTGTCATCCGCAGCAAAGACGAGCTTCTCTCCGGCATCACCATGAATGTCACGGACGAGCAGCAGGCCATAACAATCTGTGATAACTGGAAAAACCGGTATGACACTATTTATGAATTTCTGATCCGCCAGCTCATGCTCAAGGGCGAGCCTGCAGACCCGGAATAAAAAACATAGAGAGCGTCCTCTCTGTCAGAACATGACGGGGAGGACGCCCTCTTTATCTTTGGTAAACAGCAGATCTTTCTACCAGCCCAGAAGCATATTGTAGAGATCTTCGTACTTTCTTGCGGAAGCTTCCCAGGAATAATCCGCCTGCATGCCCCTGCGCACGATATCATTCCAGCGCTCGTGCTGATTGTAATATACATATTTCGCATACTGGATCGTATAGAGCATCTCGTGAGCATTGTAATTGGCAAAACTGAAGCCGTTTCCGGTATTTTCGTATTCATTGTAGGGCATAACGGTCTCCCGCAGCCCGCCGGTCTCCCGCACGATCGGCACTGTGCCGTAACGCAGACTCATCAGCTGGCTCAGGCCGCAAGGCTCAAAGAGTGACGGCATCAGGAAGGCGTCACAGGCAGCATAGATTCTGTGGGAGCGGGTATTGTCATACATGATACTGGAAGAAACACGGTCTTTATACTTCCACTCATAATAGCGGAACATATTTTCATAGCGGGCCTCTCCCGTACCCAGAATCACAAACTGCAGATCGTCGGAACAGATATCTTCCATCACACAATCGATCAAGTCCATACCCTTCTGGTCCGTCAGACGGGAAACCAGTCCTACCATGAAGCGTTTTTCATCCACAGCCATTCCCAGTTCTTCCTGAAGGGCGATCTTGTTTTTGGCCTTGAGCTCTGCAAAACTATCCACAGAATAATTCTGCACAATCAGAGGATCCGTCTCCGGATTCCATTCCTGATAATCGATACCATTGACGATACCGGACAGATTGTTGGAACGTGCCCTCATCAGGCCGTCCAGCCCCTCTCCGTAGAAAGGATACTTGATCTCATCCGCATAGCAGCTGCTGACCGTAGTAATCCAGTCTGCGTAGACCAGTCCGCCTTTCAGATAATTGCCGTTCTGATAAGACTCCAGCTTATCTGATGTAAAGAGGTATCCGCCCAGTCCGGTCACCCGCATCATGTCATCAATATTCCAGGTCCCCTGGAACTTGATATTGTGGATGGTCATGATGGTCTTGATGCCCTGGTAAAAATCACCATAGCGGTTCCAGTCATAGAACTCATTTTTCAGATAAACAGGGACCAGACCTGTCTGCCAGTCATGACAGTGAATGATATCAGGCCGGTAGTCGATCACTTCGCACATGAGCAGAGCTGCCTTGCTGAAATAGGCAAACTTCTCCAGATCCCAGAGACCGTCTTCATAAATCCTGTCTCCGGAAAAATAATGTTCATTGTCAATGAAATAGAAGATCACGCCGTCATATTCCAGCTGGAACAGACCTGCATAGATCCATTCTCCGGAAAGCTCCACATAATAATTGGTCAGATACTGCATCTGCTCCTTGTATTTGTCAGGAATCACCCTGTAGAGCGGAAGAACCACTCTGACATCGTACTCCTCTTTCCGAAATGCTTTCGGAAGGGAACCCGCAACATCAGCCAGTCCTCCTGTTTTGATAAAAGGAACTGCTTCGGAAGCTGTAAATAATATCTTTTTCATCTTGTGCCTCTCCCTTTCTCCCGCAGGATATCCCTGCAGGATCTGCTATCTGTGCTGTTCCCGGATCCTGATCCTATCCGCGATAAGCGCAATAAATTCACTATTAGTCGGTTTCCCGAGCCTGTCTCCGGCCGGGTGTCCGAATACTTCTGAGATGCTGGCGCGATCTCCCCTGGCCCAAGATAACTCGACCGCGTGCCTCATAGAACGTTCCACTCTTCCCGGGGTCGTATTATTCATATTGGCGACCGCAGGATACAGAACCTTCGTCACCATATTCATAACTTCTTTATTTCGAACTGCGATGATAATTGCGTCTCGCAGATACTGGTAGCCCCTGATATGTGCAGGAACACCAAGTGCAAGCAGTGTTTCTGATACCTCCTCCTCAAGAGTCGGCATCGTGAAAGAAGTATGATAGACCGGTGAAAGATCGGAAACGATCTGTGACGGCCTGCTGCCTGTCCCTAAAATATGGCCAATCTGATCTAAAAGGACTTTGTCCTCGAACGGCTTCATCATGTAAAAGCTGGCACCGAGGGCAAATGCCTGTTCCACCATGGCCTCCTGGCCGACTGCCGAGACCACCATGACCTCCGGCCGCCGGATTTCAGGCGGGAACTCCTTCAAGGCCTTCAAAAGACCCAGTCCGTCCATGCGGGGCATGACCATATCCAGCAGAATCATGTCCGGCTCATTCTTCCGGATCATCTCCAGGCCCTGTCTCCCGTCTGTTGCCTTTCCCGCTACTACAATGCTCCTGTCCGCTCTGAGAATATCCTCGTAATGGGCGAGCATCTGAGGGTTGTCGTCAATCAAAACTAGTAAGTTGCTCATTCTCTCATCCTTTCTGGAGTATTATTGTCAATTGTATGATACTGATTTTTCGCATCTTGTACAATTGAAATTATTCGCAAAAAGGACCAAACGACGACAATTTCCGACCACTTTTGACACTATTCGACACATTTCGACAAACTTTGTCGAAATTTAAAGATTTATTTTGTGCCGAAAATTCTGTCTCCTGCATCTCCAAGGCCAGGGCAGATGTACTTTGACTCATTGAGACAACGGTCTACCTGAGCGCAGTAGATCTCAATATCCGGGTGTGCTGCTGCCAGAGCCTCCAGTCCTTCCGGAGCGGCGATAATGCAGAGGAATTTGATCTTCTTCCCACCGTATTTCTTAACAAAATCTACAGCCGCGATTCCGGAACCGCCGGTTGCAAGCATGGGGTCTGTCAGAATAACCAGACGCTGGTCGATGTTGGAAGGAAGCTTGCAGTAATACTCATGCGGCTCATGGGTATTCTTATCTCTGTAGAGTCCGATATGGCCGACCTTTGCTGTCGGAACAAGCTCCAGGATGCCGTTGACCATGCCAAGACCTGCACGCAGAATGGGAACGATCGCCAGCTTCTTGCCTGCAATCACAGGAGACTTGCACTTCTCAATCGGTGTCTCCACCTCGACATCTTCAAGCGGAAGGTCTTTAAGTGCTTCATATCCCATCAGGACAGCAATCTCTTCGACCATCTTGCGGAACTCATTGGTACCTGTCTGTTTCTTTCGCATTATTGTTACTTTGTGTTTGAGCAGCGGATGGTCTAAAATGATAACGTTCTTTTGTCCGTTGTAGTAATGCATAATTACGCTCCTTCATTTTATCTCTTATATAGTATATATAGCCAGATTTATCATACCATATTTTATAAGGAATGTAAAACCAATTGCAGTTTCCTTTCTTTGGTGCTACACTGTGCTCTGGACTTAAAATGAATCCGGTCCGGATCTGCTATCATCTTTTATATACCGGGAGGGAAAGACAATGCGCTTACGCATGTCAGGACACACTTCACAGAGTCTGACCGAGGGACCGGTCGTAAGAAATCTGATTACTTTTACAATCCCGCTTTTTCTGGGTCAGCTCCTGCAGCAGCTTTACAATGTCGCCGATGCATGGGTCATCGGCAATTTTTCGAATAATGATGCTTTTGCGGCGGTCAGCAGCACAGGCACCATCGTTTTTCTGATCATCGGCTTCTTTGCCGGTCTGGGCACCGGCGGCAGCGTACTGATTTCCCGCTATTTCGGCGCCCATGAAGAGGAGACCTTATCCAAGGCCATCCATACCCATTTTCTGGTGGGCATCATCGCTTCTGTGATCTCTACCGCAGCCGGTCTTCTGCTTAACAAACCGCTGCTGATGCTGCTGGGGACCCCTGACTCCGTCATGCCCTACGCCCAGCAGTATCTGGGCATTTTCTTTGCCGGCGTCAGCACCTCAATCATGTACAATGTTTCCATGGCCATCATGCGTGCCGTCGGAGACAGTCTGCATCCGCTCTATTATCTGATATTTTCTTCTTTTCTGAACATAGGGCTGGATCTGCTATTTGTCGCCCATCCTTCCTTCCGCTGGGGGATTGTCGGCGCCGCTCTGGCCACCGTGCTCTCACAGGGCGTCAGCGCCATTCTCTGCATCCGTCACTTGCTCCGGATGCCCAAAGAGCTGCGGCTGGATTTTCGCAAACTGAAGCTCTATCCGGATCTCATGAAACGGGTCATTGCCCTGGGCCTGCCCTCAGGACTGCAAAATGCCGTCATTACGATTGGCAATCTTACAGTTCAGAAGAATATCAACAGCTTCGGCCCCTTTGCCATGGCGGGGCAGGGAGCTTATTCCAAAATTGAAGGCTTCGTCTTCCTTCCCATCATGAGCCTGTCTCTCTCCGTTCCGACCTTTATCAGCCAGAATCTGGGAGCACAGCAGTATGAGCGGGCCAAAAAAGGCGCCTGGTTCGGCGTTATCTCCGCAGTCGTTCTGGCAGAATCGATTGGCATCCTCTTTTATCTCCTGGCACCGACCCTCATCTCCTTCTTCGTCAGTGAGCCGGAGTCCGTCAGGCTCGGAGCCTCCTACGCCAGAGTCACCAGCCTCTTTTACTGTCTGCTGGCCTTCGCCCACGCCACAGCCGGCGTCATGCGTGGATGCGGCAAAGCAGTAGTTCCTATGGCAAACATGCTGATTTTCTGGTGCGCCGTCCGTATCGTTTACGTGACAATGATCCTGCGCTTTATCCCCCAGTTCCAGATGATTGCCTGGGCCTATCCCCTCACCTGGGGGCTGAGCGACATCGTCTTCGCCTTCTTCCTGTTCAAAAGCGACTGGGTACACAACTTTGAAAAAAAAGCTATCTGATCACTCAGATAGCTTTTCTTCTTTCTTCCATGTCAGTCCGCTCATTTTCCTGCGGTTTGTAAGCAGCAGCCAGGCTGCGACTGCCTCCAGCATGATAAAAACCGTTCCCCAGAGGATGGACCCTTCCGTATTGAATCCGATCAGATGTACAGCCTCTGCAATCACACAGATGACGGCTGCCGCGCATGCCAGCAGAAAAGTCACAGGCAGACGGTCTGCTGAGGTCTGAAAGACATGTTCCCGCATAGGATCGTCTTCCGTGCACATGCGGCCGAGCGCCATAGCGCTCCAGATGCAGCAGCCAAGGCCTGCTGCGTAGGGCAAAAGCAGGTAAAAGGCGTGATTGACTCCCGGCGCCGGAATACAGCCTGCCGCCAGCATCAGCACTGCCGCTGCAGTCAGACGCAGCCAGAGCCCCTGCTGGACTCCCTTTCTCTTCTCCGGTTCTTCCCACCGGTAAAAAGTCCCCTGATATTCGTACTGGCCCTCTTCATTGATCTGGTAGTCATCCAGATAGGACCGGTCTTTGTGCTTTCCTGTCAGCATTCCCATTACATCGTACCTTCTCTCGCCATGATGGGTAAAGTATACCCTCTTTTTCCTTTTTCCGCAAGGGCAGGCTCCGTTTTTGCCTCTTGCAATTTGTCCCGAATCAAAGTACAATCATAAAGACATGAAAACAGAACAAACACAACGGGAGGTATTTATGAGTTACAAAGACGCACAGCCGCTTACCGTTTATAATGCGCGCGAGCTTGGCACCGGAAAGATGATCCTTCTCGGTATGCAGCACACCTTCGCCATGTTCGGCGCTACGGTCCTGGTGCCGCTTCTGACCGGTCTCAATGTTTCCACAACACTGCTGATGGCAGGTCTTGGCACACTTTTATTCCACTTCGTCACCAAACGTAAAGTACCTGCTTTTCTGGGTTCTTCTTTTGCCTTTCTCGGCGGATATGCAGCAGTAGCCCCCATGATTGACGGTGCTCCCAACACAGAGATGCTCCCCTACGCCTGCGGCGGTGTTGCCGTAGCCGGTCTTCTCTATGTTGTTGTCAGTCTTCTTTTCAATGTTTTCGGAGCGAAACGCGTCATGCGCTTTTTCCCTCCTGTCGTTACCGGTCCCATCATTATCTCGATTGGACTGATCCTGGCCCCCAGTGCTATTGCCAACTGCTCACAGAACTGGCTGCTGGCCGTCATTGCCCTGGTGGTGATCGTGATCTGCAATATCTGGGGACGCGGCATGATCCGCATCATCCCGATCATGATGGGCATCATCGTTTCCTATATCGTAGCCCTGATTACCGGAGCTGTTGATTTCTCCGGCGTTACTTCCACTCTCAGCAATGGTCTGGTTGGCGGCATTGTTGCCATGCCTCTGCAGAGCTCCGCTTTTGCCAAGTTTGATATCAGCGCTATTCTGACCATCGCTCCTATCGCCATTGCAACCATGATGGAGCACATCGGAGACATCTCCGCCATCAGTGCTACGACAGAGCGCAATTATATCTCAGATCCCGGCCTCCACCGCACCCTGCTTGGAGACGGTCTGGCAACGACCCTGTCTGCTGTTTTCGGCGGTCCTGCCAATACGACCTACGGTGAGAATACAGGAGTGCTTGCTTTAAGCCGCGTATATGATCCGGCAGTCATCCGGATTGCGGCTGTGTTTGCTATCATCCTGTCCTTCTTCCCGGCATTTGCTGAGGTCATCCGGTCCATCCCGGCCGGCATCATCGGCGGCGTTTCCCTGATGCTCTACGGTATGATTTCCGCAATCGGTATCCGCAATGTGGTGGAAAACCAGGTTGATTTCACCAACAGCAGAAATCTGATCATCGCTGCCGTAATCCTGGTCTGCGCGCTGGGCTTCAACTTCAGCGATATGGGAGGCATCTCCTTCACTGTGGCAGGCACTACCATCACCCTTTCCGGTCTGGCAATTGCATCCATCGCAGGCATCCTGCTCAACGCGATTCTGCCCGGCAACAACTACGAGTTCAAAGAGGACTGATTCCTCTTTTCAGAAAAAAAGGCTCGTCCTTTCCGCATCTTCAGAATGCGGTCGGGACGGGCTTTTTTCATACATTCCTGCGCCTTATCCAAGCGGAATCTCTACGACCTCTGCCATCTTGGTCAGGCATTCTTCGATCTGTGTGGCAATATCATCCACCAGTTTGGCCGTGATCTCCTCATTTTTCTCCTTCTCCAGATTCTCATGGAAGCTGCTCTTGATGGATGCCGTGAGCCCCTCCATCCGGTTTCGGAAGGTGTTTTTGGGCACGATTTTGCGCAGAGACTTCGGAATACGGGCTGCCAGTACAGCCTCTTCCATCTTGCTCTTGCCCAGGAATAACACAACGATCGAGATCATGACTCCTGCAACAATGCCTCCCGGTCCTGTTGAAAGCAGGGCCATCCCGCTTCCTCCGCAGATCAGGCCGACGAGGAGTGAAATGATGGAGTCGATCAGGAAGGTCATCTCTTCCACAGCGAAAACATTTCTCGCCTCAATCTTAATATCCAGATCACTGGCAGAGAGGAAAGAATTGAGACTGAGAGCCGAGTAGGGGACATGGTGATTGACACAGATGGGTACGGTATACTCTTCCAGCTCATCTGAAACCAGCTTCAGCCAGTCCTTGACCGGTTTTGCCAGAAGGCGCTTGGCCTCATCGGTACGCAAAAAGGCTTCGATATCCTTTTCCATGATGCCGTCTACATCTGCAAGCCGCTCTATGCTGCCATCTCTCCACCTGTCAAAGATAGGAACCGCTACCTGCTCGATAATGGGCTCTACCAGAGCATCTACTACCCCTTTATAGAGGCCGTCGATATGCTTTTTCACGATATCCTCGATGGTTCTGGACTCTTTGAGCTGCTCCAGCTCCCTGCGGAAATCCCGCAGTTCATCATCAATCCTGCCGCTCCAGGCAAGGCCCCGGGATACGGAGAACTCCGGCTCTGCACCGCTGATGATCACTGCCTCCGGGAAGACCTCCTCGCACCAGGTCCGGATTCTGCCAAGTCTGGATACGCCTCCAGTCAGGAAAAGAAGCTCGGGCATCTGTCCGCCGATATTTCCCCTGATCTCGCGCAGGCTCTCCAAAAAGACCTCTTCAAAAGAGCGGCCGCCAAGCTTTGCGATCTTCTGCCGCAGCATCCTGTCCGCTGCCTGAGCATCCGCCCGCAGGGTCAGTTTCAGCGGTTTTCCATAGCGGACCATGATGGTCTCCGTGCAGCCGCTGTCCTTAAAGAACTCCTCATCGGAAAAATATTTCTCCTTGAGACGTCTGGCTCCAAACTCACAGTAGCTGCGCCAGGGTTCGCTCTCCTCAAATACTTTCCGCAGCTTGGGACCATCCGGAGAAGAGGCGATGGAATTCTCCAGAAGGATCTCGTCCATCAGGCCGCCGCCCAAAAGGACCTCTCCCCCTGTTCTCATCTCGACCTCTTTGCCGCCCATAATATAGGCAAAATCCGTCGTGGAAGATCCGATATCCACGACCAGGACGGGCTTTGCCAGAATGTCATATCCCACCTGCAGGTGTCTGGACTGGCAGGCGCTCACAAGAGCCGCCCTGGACTCTGACACGATACGGGCCGGGGGATAGCCTGCCCGCTCAAAAATCTCTCTGTAGCGCTCCCGGGCATTTTTGCTCCATCCAGCCGGGCAGCCGATATAAAAACAACAGTCATCATTCTGTACCAGATCGCCGCTTCCGTACAGCTCTCCAAGTACTCCTGCCGCAAAGCGCTTGACATCCTCCGCAACAGACGGATCTGTCAGGAAACTGCTCTTAAAACGGATCCTTCTCCGAATCGCATTTGCACTGTAGCAAGCCTGCTCACCGATCTGCAGTTCCCCGGAAGACAGGTTTGCATAGGCTGTGATAAAGCTCTTTGCCCCGCAGACCGGAATCACTTCCGGGACCGACTGCTCTTTTTTCTGCAGTCTGGATACGGCGCTTTCGGCATCTCCCAGGTCAAAACCGTAAAACCGTTCCATTTAATCTGCTCCTTCCGTTGCTATGCCCTTACGCAGCAGCCTTCCCTGGTATACCAGTGCCGGCCGCATGGTAGAAGCCTTCCCCTTTGCCGGCATGATGTCGAACATACCGGCTGTATCTTTGCTGTAATCGATCACTTCTATCTGTTTCTTATACAGGTAATAGCGGATTCCGGAAAGTTTCTCCAGGGCAAACTCGCCGTCCCCGCTGTAGGCTGCTTCCAGAAGATCGGAAAGCATGGCCAGCTCCGCCCCGTCCGGTTCTCCGGATCCTCCGGGCAATGCAGAGG
>CAMHFW010000034.1 GCA_946184675.1 uncultured Clostridia bacterium
CGGCACAAAACTTTTTAATTATTCACTGTCCTCTTGACGGGTAGCACACCATTTTGCTGATTATCCGGCTGTTTTTGCGTCGATACCTCCCGGGGACAGGGAGACAGAGAACCGTCCCCTGTCTCCCCCCTTATGCCTGCGTCTTCTGTACGGCCGCCCCGATAAAGCCCATAAAAAGCGGGTGCGGCCGGTTTGGCCGGCTCTTGAATTCCGGATGATACTGAACTCCCACAAAGAATGGCCTGTCAGATAATTCTACCGTCTCGACCAGCATTCCATCCGGAGAGATGCCGCTTAAGGTCAGCCCGGCCTTCTGCAGCCTTTCCCGATAATCATTGTTAAACTCATAGCGGTGACGATGGCGTTCGCTGATCTGCAGGCACCCGTAGCAGTGCTCCATGGTCGTTCCGGAGCTGATCACGCAGGGATAAGCCCCGAGGCGGAGGGTTCCGCCCTTGTCGATCTCATCGCTCTGTCCCGGCATAAAATCGATAACCTTGTCTGCGCACTGTTCATCGAATTCACCGGAATTGGCACCGGTGATGCCGCAGACATTGCGGGCGTATTCGATGACTGCAATCTGCATGCCCAGGCAGATTCCGAAATAAGGGATTTCATGTTCTCTGGCATACCGGGCAGTCAGAATCATCCCCTCGATGCCGCGGCTTCCAAATCCGCCCGGCACAATGATGCCGTCCAGCCCGGCCAGCTTCTCTCCGACATTTTCCTCGCAGATTGTTTCCGTGTCGATCCAGTGGATATTGACATGTACATTGTGACCCAGGCCGGCATGATGCAGAGCTTCTGCTACCGACAGATAGGCGTCATGCAGGCCCACATATTTCCCTGCCAGGCCGATTTCCACACAGTTGGAACGGGACTTTTTCATCCGTGCTACCATGTCTGTCCATTCTGTCAGATCCGGCTCCGGCGCCTCGATTCCCAGTTCTCTGCAAACTACATCAGAAAAATGAGCCTGCTCCAGCATAAGAGGCGCCTCGTAAAGATCCGGAAGCGTAATATTTTCAATGACACAATCCGGCTTAACATTACAGAACAAAGCGATTTTCTGGAAAATGGACTCTTCCAGATGGCGATCGCAGCGCAGGACGATAATATCCGGCTTGACGCCCATGCCCTGCAGTTCCTTGACCGAATGCTGGGTAGGTTTGGACTTGTGCTCCTCGGACCCATGCAGGTAGGGCACCAGAGTCACGTGGATAAAGAGACTGTTTTCGCTGCCCGCTTCCAGAGAAATCTGGCGGACCGCTTCAATAAAAGGCTGGGACTCAATATCACCGATTGTTCCGCCGATTTCTGTGATCACCACATCCGCCCCGGTCTTTTTGCCCACACTGTATACAAATTCCTTGATCTCATTGGTGATATGGGGAATCACCTGCACCGTAGAGCCCAGATACTCCCCCCGGCGCTCTTTATTCAGCACATTCCAGTAGACCTTACCGGTCGTCAGATTGGAAAACTTATTCAGGTCCTCATCAATAAAACGCTCATAATGGCCCAAATCCAGGTCCGTCTCCGCGCCATCCTCAGTCACATAGACCTCTCCGTGCTGGTAAGGACTCATGGTCCCCGGATCCACATTGATATAAGGGTCCAGCTTCTGCGCCGCCACCTTCAGGCCGCGCGCCTTAAGTAAACGCCCCAGCGAAGCAGCTGTAATACCCTTCCCGAGTCCCGAAACAACACCACCGGTCACAAAAATATACTTCGTCATCACACATCCTCCAGGGAGACAGGGGACGGTTCTCTGTCTCCCTCGCTCTTACCTTTTAGAAGCCCGAAAACCCAGTATCTGCTTGTTTTCGGACTTCTCTTTGCCTGAAAACAAGGGAGACAGAGAACCGTCCCCTGTCTCCCTCCTCTTACTCGACTGTTACTGACTTGGCCAGGTTCTTGGGCTTGTCAATATCACAATTGTTTTCTTTTGCTACATAATAGGCCAGCAGCTGCAGGGGCACGATCTCGATCACGCCGGCAAACAGAGCGTCTGTCTCCGGGATGAAAAGAAGATCGTCTGCTACTGACAGGATTTTCTGATTATTGCGGAAGGTGAGGGCCAGCACTTCTGCTCCTCTGGATTTGACCTCCACAATGTTGCTCAGGGTCTTTTCCATGATGGAAGGGTTGCAGCAGAGGGCGATTATGGGCTGGTGCTCCTCGATCAGGGCAATAGTGCCATGCTTGAGTTCGCCTGCCGCATAAGCTTCGGAATGAAGGTAAGAAATTTCCTTCATTTTGAGAGCGCCTTCAAGAGCTGTTGCGTAATCCGTATTTCTGCCGATAAAGAACAAAGCCTTGCTCTTGTGATATTTTTTCGCGAATGCTGGGATGGAAGGATTCATATCAATTGCCTGCTGGATCCGGCGAGGCAGGGCCTGCAGTGTTTTAATATAGTCTGCTGTCTCTTCTCCGATTCTTCCCAGCTTTTCCGCTACATAGATTGCCAGCATATATAAAACAGCAACCTGCGTGGTATATCCCTTGGTGGTCGCAACTGCGATCTCCGGGCCGGCCCAGGTATATACAGTATAGTCTGCAATTGTCGACACCGTGCTCCCGACCACATTAACAATAGCCAGTGTTTTGGCTCCTCTTGCCTTGCATTCCCGCATAGCCGCGATCGTATCTGCCGTCTCGCCGGACTGGGAAATCACAATCAAAAGAGTTTGTTCATCGATCAGAGGATCACTGTAGCGCAGCTCACTGGCCAGTTCTACCTGGACCGGGATCCGGGTCAGGCGCTCTAAAGCGTACTTCCCCGCACATCCCGCATAATATGCCGAGCCGCAGGCGGTAATGATGATCTGGCTGATTCCCTTCAGATCCTCCTGCGTCACAGAAAGCTCGTCAAAGCAGATTTTCCCGCCCTTAATCCGAGGTGCGATCGTAGCTTTCACGGCAGCGGGCTGCTCCATAATCTCTTTCAGCATGAAATGCTCATAACCGCCCTTTTCCGCAGCTTGAACATCCCACATAATCCTGGTGATTTTTTTATGAATCTGTTGCCCGGAAAGGTCAAAAATCCGAATGGAATCTCCGGACAGTTCCGCAAATTCCCCGTCCTCCAGATAGATCACATTACGGGTGTGACTGACCAGGGCCGTCACATCCGAAGCAAAAAAATTCTCCCCGACGCCAACGCCAAGAATCAGCGGGCTCGCCTCACGCATCGCATAAATCTTCCCGGGCTGTTCCGAGCAGATCACACCCAGAGCATAAGACCCCTGCAGACGATTTGCCGTCCGCATCAGCGCTTCCTTAACATCTCCCCGGTAATACATTTCCACCAGATGAACGATGACCTCGGTATCCGTTTCACTGTCAAAATGGTATCCTGCCTGCTTAAGTTCCTCCCTCAGGATCAGGTAATTTTCAATAATTCCGTTATGGACAACAGCAAAACGCCCGTCATTGCTCAGGTGCGGATGCGCATTTTCCTCCGTTGGCGCCCCGTGCGTCGCCCAGCGGGTATGCCCGATCCCCGTAAAACCGCTGACATTCGTTCCATCCTGTGTTTTCTCACAGAGATTCGCAATCCTACCGGTCACCTTGCTGACAGCAATCTTCTTCCCGTCCATCACCGAAATCCCGGCAGAATCATATCCCCTGTATTCCAATTTCTTTAATCCGTCCAGCAGAACAGGAGCAGCACTCTGCTTCCCTGTAAAACCAACAATTCCACACATATCTGATCTGTTACCTCCTTCAGGAGACAGGGGACGGTTCTCTGTCCCCTTCCCGCTTATCCTCTAGAAGTACGAAAAACCTGTATTTTCTGTTTTTTCGTACTTCATTCCCTCTGAAAACAGGGAGACAGAGAACCGTCCCCTGTCTCCCCCCTACTGTCCGCTTGCTCCGTAGTTGGATAGTACTCTCGCGGAAGGGTCGTCTACGTCGCAGCCTTCCCACTCCCGGTTGGGCATCCAGAAATCCACAATCATTTCTGCCTGTCCGGGATAATATTTTTCGAAGATTTCCCGATATAACAAGGATTCTTTGGTAAAGGGTCTGGCGTGCGTATAGAGCATTCTCCGCGTTTCAAATTCCTCATCGCTGTATTGTGTCTGCGCATATTCTTTCAGATCATCCACCATAGAGTGGCCGACCGCATCGGAAAAGGCCGCTTTTTCTCTCCACAAGATGGAGTCGGGCAGGTAACCCTGTCCTTCAAAGGCATGACGGAGCAGGTATTTTCCCTTGCCGTAACGGTTGATTTTCATTTCCGGATCCAGCGCCATCACATAGCGGACGAAGTCCAGATCTCCGAAAGGCACCCTGGCTTCCAGGGAGTTGACGGAAATGCAGCGGTCCGCGCGGAGCACGTCATACATATGCAGCTCCCTGACTCTCTTTTGGGCTTCCTTCTGGAAAGCCTCTGCTGAGGGGGCAAAATCTGTATACTTATAGCCGAAAAGCTCATCCGAAATCTCCCCGGTCAGGATGACACGGATGTCGGTCTGCTCGTGGATTGCCTTGCAGACCAGATACATACCCATGCTGGCCCGGATAGTTGTAATATCATATGTTCCCAGCAGATGAATGACCTCGTCCAGCGAGGAGATAACCTCGTCCGGGGTCATATAGACTTCTGTATGGTCGCTTCCGATATAGTCCGCCACCTGCCTGGCATATTTCAGGTCGATGGCATCCTCGCTCATCCCGATTGCAAAAGTCCGAATCGGCTGCGCGCTTTCGCGGGCTGCTATCGCGCACACGAGGGAAGAATCCAGACCACCGGAAAGCAGAAAGCCGACCTTGGCATCTGCGACCAACCGCTTTTTCACACCTGCAATCAGCTTGTCATGAATACTCATGCAGATATTTTCCAGGTCATCATAGCAAATATCGCGGTTTTCTGCAATATCACAGTAGCACGTAAAAGTGCCATTCTTATAATAATGACCGGGCGGGAAAGGTCTGATTTTCCCGACAAGACCAACCAGGTTTTTAGCTTCGCTGGCAAACACGATAGCCCCTGCCCTGTCATACCCGTAATAGAGGGGCCGGATTCCGATCGGATCACGGGCAGCGATGAACTCTCCGGTCTCTCCGTCAAAAATGATGCAGGCAAACTCTGCGTCCAGCATGGCAAACATATCGGTACCGTACTCAAAATACAAGGGCAGTATGATCTCACAGTCGCTGCCGCTTCGGAATGTATACCCCTTCGCCTCCAACAGCGCTCTCTGATCTTCAAAACCATACAGTTCACCGTTGCAGACCACATAGCTGCCATCCCGCTCAAAAGGCTGCATCCCGGCGGATGTCAGCCCCATGATCGAGAGCCGGTGAAAGCCCAGAAGCCCCTTCCCCGTATCCACAATACAGCTGGCATCCGGCCCTCTGGAGACCGTCTCCATAAATCCTTTCTTAAATGCTTCGATATCCACTTCACTGCTGCAGTAACCCATGATCGAGCACATATAATATAACCTCCATCTGTTGATTCCTGAAGGGAGACAGGGGACGGTTCTCTGTCTCCCTCCCTGTCTCCCTAGGCGTCGATTGTTGATACGCCTAATGTCATTTCTTCCAGAACGTCCAGGAGCATCCGGACGGTGTCAAGGGATGTCAGCATGGTAACGTTGTTCTCTGACGCGGCGCGGCGGATGGCAACGCCGTCCCCGTAATGCAATCCCGACAGGATGGCTCTGGTGTTGATGACATAGCTGACATAGCCGGCACGGATGGAATCGAGGACCTCCTGACTGCCCTCGCTGGGTTTTAAGCGGATCCTGGTCCGGATCCCGTTTTCTTTCAGTACCTGGCCGGTGAGGGAAGTCGCCTCGATATTGAATCCCATATTGTAGAAGCGCCGGATCAGAGGAACTGTTTCCTCCTTGTCCTCGTCTGCGACACTGACCAAAACTGTCCCGTAATTGCGAAGACGCAGCCCTGCTGCTGTCATAGCCTTATAGGCCGCCCTGTGCAGCTTTTTATCGTACCCGATTGCCTCTCCGGTTGACTTCATTTCCGGCGAAAGATAGGCATCCATGCCTCTGAGTTTGGAAAAGGAAAATGCCGGTACTTTTACGTAATAGCGCTCCTTTTCCTTCGGATACCTCTCATGAATCCCCTGCTCCTGCAGTGAAACGCCAAGAATCGCCAGCGTCCCGATGTCGGCCAGACTATACCCGGTCGCTTTTGAAAGGAAAGGCACGGTTCTGGAAGAACGGGGATTTACTTCAATCACATAGACCCGTTCTTCTCTGTCGACAATAAACTGAATATTAAATAGACCGATGATACCGATCCCCAGACCCAGTTTTTCCGTATAATCCAAAATAGTCTCCTTTACAGCATCGGAAAGACTGTAGGAGGGATATACGCTGATAGAGTCTCCCGAGTGAACCCCGGTCCTTTCTACCAATTCCATGATTCCGGGGACAAAAACATGCTCCCCGTCACAAACAGCGTCCACCTCCACTTCTTTGCCCCGGATATATTTATCCACAAGAACCGGCCTGTCCGTATCGATCAGAACCGCATTCCGCAGGTAGTCCCACATGGACTCCTCCTTGGCCACGATCTGCATGGCCCGGCCTCCCAGGACAAAACTTGGCCGGACAAGAACCGGATAGCCAATCTGACGGGCTGCCCGGATTCCTTCCTCCACACTGGTAACCGCTCTGCCCACAGGCTGCGGAATATCCAGAGACAGCAGAAGTTTTTCAAAAGAATCCCTGTTTTCCGCCCGATCAATGGCCTCACAGTCCGTTCCGATGATGACCACTCCCCGGTCGACCAGCGACTGGGCAAGATTGATGGCTGTCTGCCCGCCCAAAGTGGCAATTACGCCCTCCGGTTTCTCCATCTGGATGATGTTCATGACATCCTCGGTGCACAAAGGCTCAAAATAAAGCTTGTCCGAGCAGGTATAATCGGTCGACACTGTTTCCGGATTATTATTGATAATAATGGCCTCAAAGCCGGCCTTTTGTATGGTCTGCACCGCATGCACGGTAGAATAATCAAATTCCACGCCCTGGCCGATCCGGATAGGGCCGGACCCCAAAACCACAATTTTCTTTTTGTCCGAAACTACCGACTCATTTTCTTCCTCATAGGTGGAATAAAAATAGGGAATATAGCTGTCAAACTCCGAAGCGCAGGTGTCAATCATCTTATATACCGGCAGAATCCCCTGCTCCGCTCGCAGGCGGAAAATTTCTTCTTCCTCTTTCTTCCATAAAAGACCAATTTCCCGGTCCGAAAAGCCCAGTTTTTTCGCCTGGCGCAGGACTGCCGGGTTTCCCGAATGGCTTTCCAGTTCCTTTTCCATTTTTACGATATTGCGGATCTTATACAGGAAAAAGCGGTCAATCCCGGAGATCTCCGCCATCGTGTCCGCACCGCAGCCGCGCCGGAATAATTCTGCAAGGGCATAAATCCGGTCGTCCGTACCGATCCGGATGTACTCCATGATTTCTTCCATCTTGTACTCATGAAACTTTTCCAGATAGATATGCTGCGTGCCTGTCTCCAGGGACCGGATTCCCTTGAGAAGACTTTCTTCCCAGGTCCTGCCGATACTCATTACCTCACCCGTCGCCTTCATCTGGGTAGAGAGAGTGTTGCTGGCATCTGCAAATTTATCAAAAGGAAAACGCGGCAGTTTGGTGACGATATAGTCCAGAGCCGGCTCAAAGGAGGCCGGCGTGTTGGCAATCATGATCTCATCCAGGGTCATTCCCACGCCAATCTTGGCAGATACCCTGGCAATGGGATAGCCGCTGGCCTTGGAGGCAAGTGCGGACGACCGGGAGACACGTGGGTTCACCTCGATCAGATAATACTGAAAAGAACAGGGATCCAAAGCAAACTGGACATTACAGCCTCCCTCAATCTGAAGAGCTCGGATAATCCGGAGAGCGCTGTCCCGCAGCATATGGTATTCCTTATTTGTCAGTGTCTGCGAAGGGCAGACAACAACCGAATCCCCCGTATGTATTCCCACAGGATCCATATTTTCCATATTGCAGATGGTAATAGCTGTGTCATTGCTGTCACGCATGACCTCATATTCGATTTCCTTAAAGCCTTTGACGCTCTTTTCGACCAGGACCTCGCAGACCGGAGACAGTTCCAGAGCATTTTTCATCAGAGGGACAAATTGTTCCGGATCATCGGCAAAGCCGCCTCCGGTGCCCCCAAGTGTAAAAGCTGGGCGCAGGACAACCGGATATCCGATCTCTTCTGCAGCTGTCAGACCTTCCTCTACACTGGAAACTGTCACAGAGGGCAGAACGGGTTCCCCCAGAGACTGGCAGAGTTCTTTGAACATTTCCCTGTCTTCTGCCTGCTCGATCGACCTGCTCCGGGTTCCCAGAAGCTCCACGCCGCACTCCGCGAGAATTCCTTTTTTCTCAAGCTGAATGGCCAGATTGAGACCGGTCTGACCGCCGATGCCCGGCAAAACGGCATCCGGGCGCTCGTAGCGGATGATTTTGGCAATATACTCCAAGGTCAGAGGTTCCATATAGACCTTGTCAGCGACAGAGGTGTCTGTCATGATGGTGGCCGGATTCGAATTGCACAGGATTACCTCATAGCCTTCCTCTTTCAGAGCCAGGCAGGCCTGGGTCCCGGCGTAATCAAACTCCGCCGCCTGTCCGATCACGATGGGGCCGGAGCCTATGACAAGTACTTTATGAATGTCTTTTCTCTTTGCCATATCCTTCAGCTCTCCTTCATCATCTCTATAAAGCGGTCAAATAAATAGGCACTGTCCTGGGGTCCCGGACAGCTTTCCGGGTGATACTGGACGCTGAAAACCCTGTCACCGCTGCAGCAAAGTCCTTCTACCGTCCCGTCCAGCAGGTTGCGGTGAGTCACTGTAAGCGGCGTCTTTTTCAGGCTGGACTCATCCACCGCATAAGAATGATTCTGCGACGTAATCTCGATTTTTCCGGTTTCCAGATCTCTGACCGGATGATTGCCTCCCCGGTGCCCGAATTTGAGTTTATAAGTCTGTGCCCCATAAGCCAGGGCGATGATCTGGTGGCCCAGACAGATTCCGAAAATGGGACAGGTCCCGATCATGGAACGGACTGTCTGGATGGTTTCCGGAACATCCGTCGGATCTCCGGGGCCATTGGAAATAAAAAGCCCATCCGGCGACAGGTCCCGGATTGTCTCTGCCGGCGTATCCCAGGGAAGAATGGTGACGCGGCAGCCCCGCCTCAGCAAAGAGCGGACAATCCCCCGCTTCATGCCGCAGTCAATGGCAGCAACGTGCAGGCCATCTCCTTCCCTTCCCAGCCGTCGGATCTGGCGGCAGCTGACTCTGGACACAGCATCCTTCGGCTGCCGGTATTCTTCCAGCCTTTTCAGTCCCTCCCCAAGAGAGGTGTCGATTCCGGTCAGAAGAGCCTTGCGGCTGCCAAAGTCGCGGATGGACCGGGCCAGTTTACGCGTGTCCACGCCGGAAATTCCTGAAATCCCATACCGCTTCATGACCTGTCCCAGTGTTTCTTTCGAGCGGAAATTGGAAGGCTGATCGTTGTATTCATGAACAATGAGCGCTCCGATCGTCGGAGTCTGCGTCTCATAATCATCCTCTGCCATGCCGTAATTGCCGATCAGAGGATAGGTCATGACAACCGCCTGGTCTGTGTAGGAAGGATCCGACAGAATCTCCTGATAGCCTGCCATAGAAGTATTGAAAACAATTTCCAGGATCTTTTCTTCCATTGCGCCGAAGGCGTATCCGTAATACTCCTGTCCGTCCTCCAGTATGATTTTTCTGTCCGGAAATCTCGTCATTACATTTCTCCTCAAATAATCCGTTCGGACAAACGCTGTTCGAACCGGTTTTTTCTGGTACCTGCCGCTATTGTAGTCGGATAGCATCCGTCAAAACAGGAAGCGCAGATCTGCCTGCTTCCGGCAAGGTCTGCCAATCTGCTGACCGGAAAATATCCCAGAGAATCTGCACCGATCATCTCTGCAATCTCGCGGACACTGTGATGGCAGGCGATCAGATTCTCCTGGGAATCGATATCCGTTCCGTAATAGCAGGGATAGAGAAAAGGCGGCGCAGAGACACGCATATGAATCTCTTTTGCCCCTGCCTCCCGGAGCAGAGACACGATCCGGCCGCTGGTCGTCCCGCGGACAATGGAATCATCAATCAGAACCACCCGTTTCCCTTTTACCACTTCCTCAATCACAGACAGCTTGATCTTGACCTGATCCAGCCGGTTATCCGGGGCGATAAAGGTTCGCCCGATATACTTGTTCTTGATCAGGCCAATCCCGTAGGGGATTCCGGACGCCATGCTGTATCCCAGCGCCGCGTCCAGCCCGGAGTCCGGCACTCCGATCACAACATCCGCATCCGCGGGATGTTCTTCCCAAAGGATACGGCCCGCCCGGATGCGGGCCTCATGCACTGACTTTCCGTCGATTACCGAATCGGGTCTGGCAAAATAGATATACTCAAATACACAAAGCTTTTTTTCTTCCCTGGCACAGTGTTCTCTCCGGGAAATGACACCATCTTTTCCGAATATAAGAATCTCTCCCGGATCCACATCCCGGATAAAACGGGCCCCCACTGCCTTGATGGCGCAGCTCTCAGATGCCACTATATAAATACCGTCATCTGTCTGCCCGTAGCACAGTGGCCGGAATCCATGAGGATCTCTGGCACAGATCAGCTTCTGGGGCGACATGAGGACCAGAGAGTAGGCTCCTTCCAGGGTGTTCATGGCCCGGCTCAGAGCCTCTTCGATCGAAGAAGCCATCAGCCGCTCCTTTGTCACAATATAGGCAATTGTCTCCGTGTCACTCGACGTATGAAAGATGGCACCGCTAAGCTCAAGCTCCGAGCGAAGCTGCGCAGCATTGGAAAGATTTCCGTTATGAGCGATGGCCATATGTCCCTTCTGGTGATTGACCTCAATCGGCTGACAGTTGCTGCGGTTTGCCGCCCCGGTCGTTCCATAGCGGGTATGGGCCACTGCCATCGATCCGGCCGGAAATGCCGCCAGAGTCTCTCTGGAAAAGACATCGCTCACAAGCCCCAGGTCCTTATGCGATACAAAAACGCCGTCGTCATTTACAACAATCCCGCAGCTCTCCTGCCCCCTGTGCTGGAGGGCATAGAGCCCGCAGTAGCAGATATCTGCCGCATTTACCGGGCTCCCGGCAGCTACGCCGAAAACACCGCATTCCTCATGGATCTCCGTGTTTGTCATTTTGCCTTACTCCACATCCTGCAGGGCATCATAGCCCTCTTCACCGGTACGAACTTTGATGACATTTTCGACATCGTAAACAAAAATCTTTCCATCACCGATGTGGCCGGTATAGAGCACCTTTTTGGCTGTCTCAATGACATCCCGGACAGGAATGGCAGAAACCACGATATCCACCTGCACCTTGGGCCTGAGGTCCGTCTCAACCGCAACGCCGCGGTAAAACTCGGTGTGCCCTTTCTGCATGCCGTAGCCCATGACATGGGACACAGTCATGCCGGTAATGCCCAGCTTGGACATGGCTTCTTTGAGGGCGTAGAGCTTTTCTTCTTTGAATACAATCTCAATTTTTGTAAACTTGTATCCGTCTGAAGGGAAGACAGGCTCCTTTTTCACAGGAATGGCTTCCGCCGGCGGCGTTGTTCCGGTCACAGCCACTATATGGTCTCCCGTGCCGAATTCCGCATATTTATTGACTGCAGGTACAAAATCCGCATAGGCGCTGGGAAGACCGTGTTCGCTGGCATCCAGTCCCCGAAGCTCATCCTCGCGGTCAGCCCGCAGGAAATCAATCTTTTTCAAAATGCTGAAGAAGATAAGCATCGTTGCCGCAGACCAGGCTCCAACCGTTATGAAGCCCAGCAGCTGCAGTCCCAGCTGGTGAAAATCACCTGTATAGAGGAGACCGCTCAGGCCGGCAGGGGCGTCCGGATTTGCCAGAAGACCGACCGCAATTGTTCCCCAGATGCCGTTTGCACAGTGGACGCCGACCGCACCGACCGGATCGTCAATATGCAGCTTCAAATCAAGGACTTCTACCACCACAACAACCAGGATACCGGCAACAATACCAACAATTGCAGCCCCGACTGCGTCAAAGGCGTCACATCCGGCCGTCACTGCAACCAGACCTGCCAGAGAAGCATTCAGGCACATGGAAACATCGGGCTTCCCGTTCTTAATCCATGTGTAAGCCAGAGTCGTCAAAGTGGCAATTGCCGGTGCGATGGTCGTGGTCAGGAAAATCGAGGACAGTTCCGACGGAGTGGTCGCTGCCGCTCCGTTGAAGCCGTACCAGCCCAGCCAGAGAATAAACACGCCCAGGGCTCCCAGCGGAATGGAATGGCCGGGAATGGCATTGACCTTCACAACTTTGCCGTCATTATTTTTCACATATTTTCCGATACGGGGCCCCAGAATGCAGGCACCGATCAGGGCAGCAATCCCGCCCACCATGTGAATGGCACAGGATCCCGCGTAATCATGAAATCCTAGCCCGGCCAGCCAGCCGCCGCCCCAGATCCAGTGAGCCTCTATGGGGTAGATCAGCATGCTGATCACACCAGAATAAACACAATAAGCAGAAAACTTCGTCCTCTCTGCCATAGCGCCGGAAACAATAGTCGCCGTAGTCGCGCAGAAAACAAGGTTAAACACAAAATAGCTGGCATCCGTAAATCCATCCGCGGGGGAAGCGATGAATTCCTTAAAATGCAGAAAAAGATCCAGATTAGGCTTTCCGATTAATCCGAAAAAAGAATCCTCTCCCATCATCAGCGAATAGCCAAGCACCGAAAAAACCAGTGTCCCAATGCAGAAATCCATCAGATTCTTCATAATGATATTTCCCGCATTCTTCGCCCTGGTAAAACCAGTCTCCACCATAGCAAAACCCGCCTGCATCCAGAACACCAGCGCCGCGCCAATCAAAAACCAAAACTCAATCGTCATCTCATCCAATCCTCTCTGGGAGACAGGGGACGGTTCTCTGTCTCCCTCCACGTTTATTTCACGCTGAATAATATGTCTCCGTAGGACGGGAAGGGCCAGTAGCTCTTGGCCGTCAGAAGTTCTGCTTCGTCACAGGGGATACGAAGCTCGCTCATGGCCGGAAGGACGGTGTCCCGGATCCGTTCTGCCTCTTCTATGATATCTTCTGCCTGCTGAAGTCCGATTACGGCCTTTTCCAGGCTGTTGGTTCTCTGGGCGATGCTATCTGTCAGGATGGAAAGTCTTCTTACCAGTTCTGACTCATAACTGCAGGCCAGATCCGGGAAGAGGGCTATCTTGTCTGCTGCCTGCCGGGCCAGATCTGAGGTAAAGCGGGTGATGGCCGGGGCAATCCGCTTGTGAACCATGTTGATCATAGTGTTGGCCTCTATTGTGACGCTCTTGCAGTAGTTCTCCAGCATGATATCGCGTCTGGACTTGAGCTCATCTATGGTAAATACACCGAGTCCTGTCAGCATTTCGACATTTTTCTCATCCAGCAGGTGAGGCATGCAGTCTGCCGTTGTGCGGTAGTTGGTAAGTCCTCTCACTTCTGTAGCCTCTTTGATCCAGGCATCATCGTAACCGTTGCCGTTGAAAATGATCCTCTTGTGATCCTTGATGGTCTTGCGGATCATATCATGCAGAGCGGTCTCAAAATCTTCTGCCTTCTCCAGTCTGTCCGCATAGATGCGCAGGCTCTCGGCTACTGCGGCATTGAGCATAATGTTGGTGCAGGCAATGCTGTTGGACGACCCCAGCATACGGAACTCGAACTTGTTGCCCGTAAAAGCAAAGGGAGAAGTGCGGTTTCTGTCCGTTGTGTCTACTCTGAATTTGGGCAGTACATCAACGCCCAGCTTCATAATCTTCTTTTCAGTTCCTGCATAAGGGGTATCGCTGTCGATTGCCTCCAGAACCGCATTCAGCTCATCGCCCAGGAAAATGGAAATGACAGCCGGCGGTGCCTCGTTAGCGCCCAGACGGTGGTCGTTGCCCGCAGTGGCAACCGCGATTCGCAGCAGATCCTGATAATCATCTACGGCCTTGATGACCGCACAGAGGAAAAGGAGGAACTGGGCATTCTCATAGGGAGTGTCGCCCGGAGAAAGCAGGTTCTGTCCGCTGTCGGTGGATATGGACCAGTTATTATGCTTGCCGCTTCCGTTCACCCCTGCAAAAGGCTTCTCATGCAGGAGACAAACCAGACCGTGCTTTGCAGCAACCTTCTGCATGATCTCCATGGTCAGCTGGTTGTGGTCTGTGGCCACATTGGTCGTAGTATAAATAGGTGCCAGCTCATGCTGGGCCGGAGCCACTTCATTGTGTTCTGTCTTGGCCAGAATTCCCAGCTTCCAGAGCTCGTCATTGAGATCCTCCATGAAAGCGGCAACGCCCGGCTTGATCACGCCAAAATAGTGATCATCCATTTCCTGTCCCTTGGGCGGTCTGGCGCCAAAAAGAGTACGGCCGGTAAAGCGCAGATCCGGTCTCTGCTCGTACATTTCCCTGGTAATCAGGAAATATTCCTGCTCCGGGCCAACCGAAGAAACCACCCGCTTTGCATCATCATTTCCAAACAGACGCAGAATCCGCAGAGCCTGCTGGCTGAGCACTTCCATGGACCGGAGAAGGGGCGTCTTCTTGTCCAAAGCATGTCCGCCGTAAGAGCAGAACGCCGTCGGAATGCAGAGGGTCTTTCCTTTAATAAATGCATAGGAAGTCGGATCCCATGCGGTGTAGCCTCTGGCCTCGAAGGTTGCCCGCAGGCCGCCGGATGGGAAGGAGGAGGCATCCGGCTCGCCCTTGATCAGCTCTTTGCCCGAAAATTCCATAATCACGCTTCCGTCCGGGGAAGGAGTGATAAAACTGTCATGCTTTTCCGCAGTGATACCGGTCAGCGGCTGGAACCAGTGCGTAAAATGTGTCGCACCTTTTCCGACCGCCCAGTTCTTCATCGCCTCCGCCACGGCATTGGCCACGCCGATATCCAGTTCTGTTCCCTCATCGATCGTATGACGAAGAGACGCATATACATCTGCAGAAAGGGTTGCCCGCATCACGCGGTCATCAAACACCTGACTTCCGAAATAATCCGATACAGTACTCATCTTCATTTCTCCTTTTCTTTCTTAGATAATCCCCCGGTTCGGAATGCTTTGCATTCCTCACTGTGGGCGGCCAGAGAAGCTTTGCCTCTTGGCCGCCCACAGTACCATATACGTAAAGCTCTGCCTGTGATCAAGCTCTCATCAGAGCTTTACGTATATGGTACCCGGGACGATGCGCCGATAAACAAAAAAGGCAAAGGCGCCTTCTGTCCGAAAACAAAAGACGTCTTTGCCTTTGATGCCGCAATCATACTCCTCTTTCCAAAAATTGTCAAGCTGTTTTTTGAATTTTCACAAAATATAGTTTAACACTTCCCCTTGACAAAGCGCCGCAGGGAGCATATAATGCATACAAATGAGCAAAGGCGTTCATGACTGTGCAGAAACTATCTGCGCGGTCGTGAGCGCCTTTGTTTCTTTTCAGAAAGGGAGTAGTAACATGAAAAAAGAAGGTCAGGTTCGCATCCCCTCAGGATGCGCGATTGCAGCAGTCATCTCCCGGGACGGCAATAGGATGACCGGTGAAATGATCACACAGGCTATGAAGCCCATGCACGACCGCAGCAACGGTCTGGGCGGCGGCTTCGCCGGCTACG
>CAMHFW010000035.1 GCA_946184675.1 uncultured Clostridia bacterium
ACTTATGCCTTTTTACAGGAGGATTCAAATGGATAAATATAAAGAAGAGTTTATAGAGTTTATGGTGGATTGTAATGTGCTCAGGTTCGGAGATTTCGTGACCAAGAGCGGCAGACGCACTCCTTTTTTTGTCAATACAGGGTTTTACCGGGACGGCGCGCAGCTGCGCCGGCTGGGGCATTATTATGCCAGAGCGATTGAGCAGACTTTCGGAACAGATTTTGACATCCTGTTCGGACCCGCTTACAAAGGAATCCCGCTCACAGTTGCTGCGACCATGGCCATCAGTGAGGAGTATGGAAAAGAGATCCGTTACTGCTCCAACCGTAAAGAGGTCAAAGACCACGGTGACAAGGGTATCCTTCTGGGAAGTCCCATCAGCGACGGCGACAAAGTTGTGATCATTGAGGATGTGACAACAGCGGGCACTTCGATTGCAGAGACTATGCCTATCATCCGTTCCCAGGCTGACGCGCAGGTGCTGGGTCTTGTAGTAAGTGTAGACCGCATGGAGCGCGGGCAGGGGGAGAAAAGCGCCCTGGCCGAGATTGCGGACCAGTACGGTTTTAAGACGACCGCAATTGTTACCATGGCAGAGGTGATTGAGCACCTTTATAACAGACCTTACAAGGGAAAGGTGATCATCGATGATACGATCAAGGCTGCAATCGATGCTTATTATGAGAAGTACGGTGCGCGCAGCTGATGAGTAAAGTTAGAAAATACCGAATCAAGCGATGGACCCTGATCCTGCTGATCTTGTATTTTCTGGTGCTTGTTTACGTCTGTTTCTTCAGTGAGGCATACGGACGTGCGGACCCTTCGGATACCTATCATTATAATCTGATCCCCTTCCGGGAGATCGCAAGATTTTATATCTATCGTGATGTTGTCGGCATCAGGGCCTTCGTGCTGAATTTGTTTGGCAATGTGTTTGCCTTTATGCCGTTCGGATTTTTTATCGCGATCTTGTTCAAACGCAAAAGGCACCTGAAAAACATTCTGCGGATGACTTTTTTACTGAGCCTTGGGATTGAGATCATACAGCTGCTGACAAGGACCGGTTCCTTTGATGTGGATGACTTGATCCTGAATACACTCGGTGGAGTACTGGGATTTCTGTTGTTTGCGGTCCTGGATTATATCAGGAGGCTCAGATATGGCTCGTAATATATTTAGTTTTGTAAAGACGCCCAGAAAGAGGACCAGTCTGGGGAGGATCTCATCCGGGATCGGTCTGGCATCGATCCTCTGCCTGGTTGTTTTGCTGATTATTTCATTTGTTCGCGGCGGTGAAATCGTACGTTTCGTGCCTACGATCGGCTATATCAGCTTTTTTGCCGCAATCGTATCACTTTTTATATCTTTAAAGCTGCAGGAAAATACCGAAGTTTACGGCAGCATGGTTCTGGCTTCCCTGTATATCAGCGGCGCGGCCGTAGGACTCCATGCCCTGATTTTCCTGATCGGCTGTTTTGTAAGCGTTGTATAAGATCTTATCGGGAGACAGAATATGATACCCATTGAAAATGATTCTGCCCGGATGCTGGAGGAGAGGATCCGCCTTTCCACTGACCGCATCCGGGAGATGATCACAGAGACAAGTGCAGCTGAGCCATTCGGAGATTTTTTCCGGAAAATGGCGCAGTTTATTGTTTTTACAGAGGAAATCTGCCGGAAGCGTCATGAAGGAACTTACCTGACCCTTCCGGAAAAAGAACTGGCAGAGGATAACCGGAAATTATATGAAGAGCTGCTTCCGGATGAGGAAAACGCGCCTCATTATTCGGTCTGCTATGCCAATCCGGCCTATGCAGCACAGAAACTGGGCAAAGACTACGGACCGCTTTTTTCCTGGCTCTGCATGGAAGTGCGGGGACTGATCCCGCTCGGATTCCGGGGAGACAGAGAGGATACGGCGCAGATTCTGGAACTTTTCCTGCAAATATATTTTGCTTTTCAGACAGAGGAAGAACTGCCTTCTGCAGAGAGCATCCGCAAGGACATTTACTGGTATGTCAGTGATTACGCGGACTATACGGTTCCCCGCCGGGTGCGTGAGCAGCTGGATCCTTCCCTGATCTTTTATAAAGACATTATCATGGCTTCTGATCCGCAGGATCTGCGGTATCTCTATGCTTACGGAGATTATATTTCAGAGGATGAACGAGGCATAGCCAGGTATCTGGCCGGGCGTGATCAGGATTTTATTGATCAGATGGCCCGCACTTTTGTAGAAGGATATGTGAGAGGCTTTGCACTCTACCGCATCGATCTTTCCAAAAAGAAAAACGTGCAGCTGCGGGCAAATATCGGTTTTGAACGGGTACTGCGCGCAGTGATCAGCCAGTTTAAGGATCTGGGGCTGGATTGCATCGTGATGCATGAGGCTGTCAGAAATGTGGATAAAAAGGCCAATCGCATCGGCCTGCAGTCCATTTCTGTGAATCCGCAGAATGAATATGATCACAGGCTGGACCGCGGACTTTACATGGACGGAAGCTTCTGTGAGCGGATCACGGAAGAGACCGGAAGGGCGTATGAGCGCTATAAAGATCTGGCAGAAATCTGGGCCGGCCCGGCTTTGATGGAGATTTTCGGCGAACAGCCTTTTGAGCCTCTGCAGTGTGCGGACAGAGTGATCCTGAGTAAAAAGCAGCAGGCCCTGGACGTTCGTCTGGCAGGTCAGGTCTCGCAGATTACCAACCAGTATATCAATGCTTCAGAGATCAGCTTTTCTATCATTTCCTGGCCTGTTCCATCGATCGGAAGCGATTTTGAAGCGATCATGGATGAGACAGTCCTTGTCAACAATCTGGATAACGATCTCTACCGGGAGATCCAGCAGAAGATGATCAACGCTCTGGATGGCGCGGAATATGTCCGGGTAACGGGAAGAGACGGAAATGTTACAGACCTGCATGTCAATATCTGGCAGCTGCAGGATCCGGAAAAGGAGACCGCTTTTGAGAACTGCTGCGCGGATGTGAATATCCCGGTCGGCGAGGTCTTTACCAGCCCGGTTCTGGAGGGGACAAACGGCATTCTGAATGTATCAGGCGTATATCTGAACGGCCTCTTTTACAGAAATCTGAAGCTGCGCTTTGAGGATGGTTTTGTCAGGGAGTACAGCTGTGATAATTTTGAGGACCCGGCTGAGGGAAAGGCTTTTATCGAGCAGAATCTTCTGGCCGGCCATGAGACTCTGCCAATCGGAGAATTTGCGATCGGGACCAATACCACGGCTTTTACCATGGCCGGGAAGTATGATATCGCGGCCCTGATGCCCATTCTGATTATGGAAAAGACAGGCCCTCATTTTGCAGTAGGCGATACCTGCTACAGTTATAGTGAGGACCACAAAGTATACAACCCCGACGGCAAGGAAATCGTCGCGCGTGAAAACAGCTGCTCGCGGCTGCGCGGGACCGATCCTGAAAAAGCATATTTTAATGTGCATACAGACATCACGATTCCCTACGGGGAGATTGGGGCGATCACGGCGGTATTTGCTGACGGACATGAAACGGATATCATGCGTGAGGGACGCTTTGTGCTTGACGGTACAGAAGTCCTCAATGACGCGTTGGAATAACAAAAAGGGCAATTTGGAGGTAGCAAGATGAGTGTAAAAGTAGGAATTATGATGGGCAGTGATTCTGATCTGTCTGTAATGTCCGGGGCTGCAAAAGTCCTGGAGGAACTTGGCGTTGAATATGAGATGACGATCCTGTCCGCCCACCGTACGCCGGATAAGTTTATCGCTTATGTGCGCGGCGCGGCAGGCAGAGGCATTGATGTGCTGATCGCGGGAGCAGGCGGTGCGGCCCATCTGCCGGGTATGGCAGCGGCTCTGACACAGCTTCCCGTAGTAGGCGTTCCGATCGAGACAAAGGCACTCGGCGGCGTGGATTCCCTGTATTCAATCGTGCAGATGCCGACAGGCATCCCGGTTGCCACCGTGGCCATCGGCGGCGCCAAGAATGCAGCGATTCTTGCAGCAAAGATCCTTGCCCTGCATGATGAGGCTCTGGCAGGCCTTCTGCAGGCATACACTGACAACATGGGGCAGCAGGTCAATGACAAAGCAGACAAGCTGGAAAAGATCGGCTATGCCCAGTATCTGAAGGAAATGTAAAGAATTACGGAGGACCAGGTATGGATTACAAAAACGCAGGTGTAGATATTGAGGCCGGATACGAGTCCGTGAAACTTATGAAACAGTTCGTGCAGAGAACCATGCGCCCGGAGGTGATGACGGATCTCGGCGGTTTTTCCGGAGCCTTTGATGCCGGAAAGTTTAAGAACATGGAAGAACCCGTGCTGGTTTCCGGAACAGACGGCGTAGGAACCAAGCTGAAGCTTGCATTCCTGCTGGACAAGCACAATACAGTCGGCATCGACTGCGTGGCTATGTGTGTCAATGACATTGCCTGCTGCGGCGGTGAGCCTCTCTTTTTCCTGGATTATATTGCCTGCGGCAAAAACTATCCGGAAAAAATTGCTCAGATCGTAAGCGGCGTAGCAGAAGGCTGCGTACAGTCCGGCGCTGCCCTCATCGGCGGCGAGACTGCAGAGATGCCCGGTTTTTATCCGGAAGATGAGTATGATCTTGCCGGTTTTGCAGTTGGCGTAGTGGATAAAAAAGACCTGATCACAGGAAAAGATCTCAAGGCCGGCGATACCCTGATCGGTATTGCTTCCTCTGGTGTGCACAGCAACGGCTTTTCCCTGGTCCGCAAGGTCTTTGAGATGAGCAAAGAGTCCCTGAATACCTATTATGATGAACTTGGAAAGACTCTGGGCGAGGCTCTGATCGCACCGACAAAGATTTATGTAAAAGCGCTTCGCACCGTTCGTGAAGGCGGCGTGAAGGTCAAAGCCTGCAGCCATATCACAGGCGGCGGTTTTTATGAGAATGTGCCCCGTATGTTGCCGGACGGCGTTCACGCAGTGATCAGCAAAGACAGCTATGAAGTACCCGCCATTTTCCGTCTGTTGGCCAAGAAGGGGCAGATCGAGGAGAAGATGATGTACAATACCTACAATATGGGTATCGGCATGGTAATCGGCGTTGCTCCGGAAGATGCTGAAAAGACCCTGGCCCTGCTGGAGCAGGCCGGTGAGAAAGGATACATCATCGGTAAGACTGAGGCCGGAGAAAAGGGCGTGACATTATGTTAAAGGCAGCTGTACTGGTATCCGGAGGCGGAACCAACCTGCAGGCTATCATCGACTCGATCCATGACGGACGCATCACAGACGCCTGCATCGACATCGTAGTCAGCAATAATCCTGGCGCTTATGCCCTGGAACGCGCAGCTAAGGCAGGAATCGAGACCAGGGTGATCTCCCCGAAATCTTATCCGGACAGGCCTGCATTTAATCAGGCACTGACCGATTTCCTCAAGGAGAGAGGCGTGGATCTGATCGTGCTGGCCGGTTTCATGGTCGTGCTGCCGGAAATGCTGATCAAGGCCTTTCCCAACCGCATCATCAATGTGCATCCTTCCCTGATCCCTGCTTTCTGCGGAACAGGATTTTATGGCCTGCGGGTCCATGAGGCAGCTCTGGCGAGAGGCGTCAAGGTGAGCGGCGCCACGGTGCATTTTGTAGATGAAGGAACAGATACCGGCCCGATCATTCTGCAGCAGGCAGTACAGGTCGAGGAAGGTGATACGCCTGAGATTCTGCAGAGAAGGATCATGGAACAGGCGGAATGGAAGATCATGCCCAAAGCGATTGATCTGATCGCGCATGGCAAAGTGACTGTCAAAGACGGCAAAGTATACATCAGCAAATAGAAGGAGATCTCATATGAAAGTTCTGATAGTGGGCGGCGGCGGACGCGAGCATGCGATCGCCTGGAAAGTAGCAAAGAGCCCGATGGTGGATAAGATCTACTGTGCGCCGGGCAATGCAGGCATTGCTTCTGTAGCGGAGTGCGTGCCCATCGGCGCTATGGAGTTTGAGAAACTGGCAGATTTCGCGCAGGAAAAGGCAATCGACCTGACCGTGATCGGCATGGATGATCCCCTCTGCGGCGGTATTGTTGATGTTTTTGAAGCACGCGGACTTCGCGTGTTCGGTCCCAGAAAAAATGCAGCCATTATCGAAGGCTCCAAGGCTTTCTCCAAGGACCTGATGGCAAAATACGGAATTCCCACAGCGGAATACAAGAATTTTACGGATCCGGAAGAAGCACTGAAATACCTGGAGACAGCTTCTTTCCCGATCGTTCTCAAGGCAGACGGACTGGCTCTCGGCAAGGGTGTGCTGATCTGCAATACCCTGGAAGAAGCCAAAGACGGCGTGAAGCAGATCATGCAGGACAAGAAGTTCGGCGCAGCCGGCAATGAGATGGTCGTTGAGCGTTTTATGACAGGCCGCGAGGTTTCTGCGCTCTGCTTCTGCGATGGAGAGAACATTGTACCTATGACTTCTGCCCAGGACCACAAGCGGGCAGGAGACGGAGACACCGGTCTCAATACGGGAGGCATGGGAACCTTCTCCCCGAGTCCTTTTTACACACCGGAGATCGGCAGCTGGTGTATGGAGCATATCTACAAGCCGACCATGGCTGCCATGAAGGCAGAGGGAAGACCCTTCAAGGGAATCCTTTTCGTCGGCCTCATGCTGACAGAGGAAGGCCCCAAGGTTCTGGAGTATAATGCCAGATTCGGCGATCCGGAGACCCAGGTAGTCCTGCCCCGCATGAAGACAGACCTGGTGCAGATGTTCAACGCCTGCATCGACGGCACACTGGACCAGCAGAATCTGGAGTTTGAAGATAATGCAGCAGTTTGCGTCGTTCTTGCTTCTGACGGTTATCCCCTTTCCTATGAGAAGGGATTCCCGATCACAGGATTTGAGAAATTCCATGATGAGGAAGGCTATTACTGCTTCCATGCCGGCAGCAAGTTTGACGGCGATGCTATCGTGACAAACGGAGGCCGTGTTCTGGGTGTGACTGCAAAAGGCGCGACCCTGAAAGAGGCCAGAGAAAACGCCTATAAGGCAACGGAATGGATTGAATTTGCCAATAAATATATGCGTCACGACATCGGCAAGGCCATTGACGAGGCATAAAAAATGAAGGCAACGAGAAGGCTCTTTGATGAAGACAGCCGGCTCACAGAGTTTACAGCCCGGGTGGTCAGCTGCCAGACAGATGGCCGGACCTGGCGGATCGCTTTGGATCAGACCGCCTTTTTCCCCGAAGAGGGCGGTCAGACCTGCGACCGCGGATGGCTTGCCGGGCAGCAGGTTCTCCATGTCAGTGAGCAGGATCATGTGATCTGGCACCGGCTTGCGCAGCCGCTTTCCGAAGGAGAAGAGGTTTCCGGCAGCTTTGACTGGGAAAAGCGCTTCTGGGATATGCAGCAGCATACTGGGGAGCATATCGTTTCCGGTCTGGTCCATTCTCTGCATGGTTACGACAATGTCGGATTTCATCTCGGAAGTGAATATGTCACGATGGACTACAATGGCCTGCTTACGAGAGAGCAGCTGAGGGAGATCGAGTGGAAGGCCAACCAGGCAGTGGCGGATGATCTGCAAGTCGACGTCAGCTGGCCTGCTCCGGATGAGCTGGCAAAGATGCCTTACCGCAGCAAAAAGGAAATCGAGGGAGACATCCGGATCGTAGAGATCCCGGGGATCGATCTCTGTGCCTGCTGTGCCCCGCATGTGCAGCGGACCGGCCAGATCGGGATAATCAAGCTGACCGGGATGGAGAGCTACAAGGGCGGCGTACGCGTGTACATGCTCTGCGGTTTCCGCGCTCTGGCGGATTACAGGCAGAAAGAAGAGAGCAGCGGAGCCATCTCTGCCCTCTTATCCGCAAAAGCGGATGAAATCTTTCCGGCTGTGAAAAGACAGAAAGAGGAATGTGATCAGCTTCGCTTTGAAGTGAACAGACTCAGAATGGAACTGATCCAGTCAGCAATCCGTCAGCTTCCGGAAGCGGAAAATGCCTGCCTTTTTGATCCGAATCTGGACAAGGGGAACAGCAGGAGAGCCTGGAATCTGCTCTGCCAGCGCTTCCCTGGTCTGTGTGCGGTATTTGCCGGCAGTGAGCAGCAGGGCTGGCAGTTTATTCTGGGCGGAGGAAAAGGCAGCGCCAGAGAAGCCGGACAGGCTCTTATAACGGCTTTTTCCGGCAAAGGCGGAGGCTCGCCGCAGATGTTTCAGGGGCAGATTTCAGGAAAACGAAAAGAAATTGAAATTTTTTTCGAAAACCACTTGACAAGCAAAGAGATCTGAGTATAATATAATTTGCACTTTTGGCATTTGCTATAATGCCGGGAGTGTATCATATGTGAAAGACGCATATGATACAGATCACTTAGGAAAGAGGGAAATTGATGGAAGAAGCACAATTTCTGCAGATTCTGAGCAATCTGGTCGAGAAATCCAAGGCACAGGAGAACAAGCTCTACTACGAGGAGATCAATGATGCTTTCAAGGATCAGGACCTGGATGAGGAGAAGATGGATGAGGTCTATGACTATCTTGCCTCCAAGGATATTGAGATCGTTGACATCACAGATCAGGATCAGGAGGACGATGATGCTTTTATAGCAGCAGAGGAAGAAGGAGAGGTCGAGACTCTTGATACTGTTGATGCTTTTGAAGGCGTCAGCCTGGAAGATCCTGTTCGCATGTACCTGAAGGAGATCGGCAGCGTTGCCCTTCTGACGCCTGAGGAGGAGAGAGATCTTTCCAAGCGGGCCAGAGAAGGAGACGAGGAAGCAAAGAACAAGATAGTCGAAGCCAACCTCAGGCTGGTAGTCAGCATTGCCAAGAAATATGTCGGGAGAGGACTTCAGTTCCTGGATCTTATTGAAGAGGGCAATATGGGACTAATGAAGGCTGTGGATAAGTTCGATTATTCCAAGGGGTACAAGTTCAGTACTTACGCGACCTGGTGGATTAGACAGTCCATCACCCGCGCGATCGCGGATAAAGGCAAGACCATCCGCGTCCCTGTTCACATGGTCGAGACGATCAACAAGACACTCAGGATGCACAGAAACCTTCTTCAGGAGTTTGGCCGCGAGCCCACCAGTCAGGAGATCGCCGACAGATTGGGAACGACCAAGCAGAAAGTCGAAGAGGCACTGGAGATTTCCAGAGATCCTGTTTCCATGGACAGCCCGATCGGTGAGGAGGAAGATTCCAATCTCGGTGATTTCATCGAGGATGAAAACGTGCTCACACCGGATGAGGCAGCAACCAATGAGATGCTGAAAAAGGAGCTGGAGACAGCGCTCAGCACTCTGGCAGAGCGCGAACGAAAGGTCATCGAGCTGCGGTTCGGCTTAAAGGACGGCCAGCAGCGCACTCTGGAGGAGGTTGGCCAGCAGTTCAATGTTACCAGAGAGCGTATCCGCCAGATCGAGGCGAAAGCGCTCCGGAAGCTTAAGCATCCGTCCAGAAGCCGCAAGCTCAGAGACTTTTTACAGTAAACTATGATTCCGGTATCAGCCAGGCGCCCTATGGCGCCTGCTGGTGCCGGATTTTGACTTTATATGATAACAGGTGATGATTCATGATTTTTGACAGTCACATTTCCGAAGAGTATCAGATGGAATACGGACCGGTCCCCGGAGGCGTCACGATTATTTCTTATCTGCAGGACGCGGATGAGATCACGGTTCCCGGGGAAATTGGCGGTGAGCCGGTGGTAAAGATCGAACCGCGTGCTTTTGCAGGCAAGCAGGTAAAGTACATTTCTTTTCCGTCTTCGCTGAAGCAGATTGACCATCATGCTTTTGCAGAGTGCCGCCAGCTGGCCAGGATCGAGTTTCCTCCGCAGCTGGAGACCATAGGCAATTATGCCTTTTATAACTGTTACGGACTGAAAATGATCCATCTGACTCCTTATATCCGTTCCATTGGCTTCGGAGCCTTTAAGAATTGTGAGAATCTGTCAGAGATCGTGCAGGACAAGATTGAAGGCAGAGATATCAGTATCGGCAGTATATTGGATGACCTCAGCCAGGAAATCCATGTGACCATGATGCACCTGTATCCGGACCGGGACCCGGAACCGGCTAAGGTAATCTTTACCGAACATACCTATGAGATCGTTGCCAATGTGGCATCCATGTGCAAGCAGTTTGAGTCGACAGAGATCGGGTCCGGCAAGTACATGAGATACTGTGTGGGCAGCAAGGATGTCGATTATTCCAAGTATGACAGCATGTTTTATGTCCTTCTGCGGGGAGACAGCTTCGACACGATCATCACGGTTGCCGCAGAGCGGCTCATGTATCCTTATGCGCTCGGCCTGGAAGCGGGACATACCTATCGGGACTATATCAGGGAACACGCCATGGATGCCGCGGTAAAGTTCCTGCGTGATGACAGCATGGACAAACTTCGCTTTTTGGTTGGAATGGATGTCCTCAGCGTACAGGAAACTGACCGTCTGATTGATGAGGCAGTAGCCGGGCAGAAGGCGGATTACACTGCACTGCTCATGGATTACAGACATAAACATTTCTCCATGGCAGACGAAACTTTTGACCTATAGGGAGTTATGGCATGAATGAAACAAAGCAGAAACTGATTCAGGCCGGCTGCGCTGTTTTAGACGCATCCAGGACTGAGCTGTATGTAGCCATGCGATTTCTGGATATCGCTCTGAGCAGCCTGGGGTACGAAATGGACCTGTCCATGCGGACCATCGGCACGGACAGCAGGTCTATACGGTTTAATCCCCGCTTCCTGCTGGAGCTCTATCAGGATGACAGCGTGATGGTTAACCGCGCCTATCTGCACATGGTGCTCCACTGCGTATTCCGCCATATGTTTCACGGAGAAGACCTGGATAAAGAACTCTGGGACATCAGCTGCGATATCGCAGTCACTTCGATCATAGATGATATGAAGTACCGCTGCGTAAGCGTGGTCGTTCCGGACCAGCGGCAGGCTGTCTACGACCGCATGCACAGCGCCATGCGGGTTCTGACCGCAGAGGGAATCTATAAAGAATTCAAAAGACGTCCCCCTACCTGGCTGGAAATGGAAGAATTGAAGAAGTTTTTTGCTGTCGACGACCATGTTTTCTGGGATTCCAAAACAAAGGAAGAGGGAGAACAGAAGGGGCAGGAGAATCCGTCAGGTGACCAGAATCAGCAGGATCCACCAGACCGGGACCAGGAAAACGAGGATCAGAATGACAGCAGCCAGGACCGCTCTGAGCAGGAGAAGAGACAGCAGCAGGAGAAACAGTGGCAGGAGATCAGCGAAAAGATGCGGACCAATATCGAGACCTATTCGAGAGATGCCACAGAACTTGCCGCCGGTCTTTATGACTATATTCGTGTTGAGACCCGCCAGCGCTACAATTACCGGGAATTCCTGAAAAAATTTACGGTTCTGCGCGAGGAGATGCATCTGGACACAGATAGTTTTGACTACATCTACTATACCTACGGATTAGAGCGGTACGGAAACATGCCTCTGATTGAGGCGCTGGAGTACCGGGAAGTGAAAAAGGTAGAAGAGCTTGCCATCGTGATTGATACGTCAGAGTCCTGCTCCGGCGAATATGTGCAGCGCTTCCTGGAAGAGACTTTTTCGATCCTGTCAGACCGGGAAAATTTCTTCAGCCATATGAATATCCACATCATCCAGTGTGATGTTTCTCTGCAGTCAGATACGGTGATCACAAGCAGGGAAGAGATGAAGCAGTATATGGAAAACTTCCAGGTGATCGGCCATGGAGGTACGGATTTCAGACCTGCCTTCACCTACATAGACAGCCTGGTAAAAGAGCATAAGTTCAAAAAACTTAAGGGAATGCTTTATTTTACAGATGGCTACGGCAGATATCCGGCCAGACGGCCGTCATATGATACAGCTTTTGTTTTTCTGGAAGAAAACTACAATGACAGACAGGTCCCGCCCTGGGCGATCAAGCTGATTCTGACCCCGGATGACCTGACAGAGGGAGGAAAAACCGCATGAATATCGGACAGGCAAAGGAAGAAATCAAAAATACTGTCAGGGCATATCTGGCAAAGGACGAAGAAGGGGAATATGTGATTCCTGTCATCCGCCAGAGACCGGTGCTTCTGATCGGTCCCCCGGGTATCGGCAAGACGGCTATCATGCAGCAGATCGCGCGTGAGTGCGGGGTTGGCCTGGTCGCTTACACCATTACCCATCACACCAGACAAAGTGCGATCGGATTGCCTTTCATAGAAAAAAGAAACTATGGCGGAAAAGAGTATTCTGTTACAGAATATACCATGAGTGAGATCGTGGCTTCCATTTATGACAAGATCGAGCTGACAGGCTTGCAGGAAGGCATTCTCTTTATCGATGAGATCAACTGTGTATCCGAGACCCTGGCTCCTACCATGCTGCAGTTCCTGCAGGGAAAGACCTTCGGCAACCACAGGATTCCGGACGGATGGATCATCGTTTCGGCAGGAAATCCGCCGGAATACAACCAGTCCGTCAGAGAGTTTGATATCGTTACCCTGGACCGTGTGAAAAAGATCGTGGTTGACGCTGATTTCGGTGTCTGGAAGACCTATGCCTATGAGGCAGGAATCCACGGGGCAGTCATTTCCTATCTGGATATCAAAAAGGAGAATTTCTACCAGATTGAATCGACTGTTGACGGGCAGGAGATCGTGACCGCCAGAGGCTGGGAAGACTTGTCCAAGCTGATCCAGACCTATGAGATGCTGGGCATCGAGGTGAAGGAATCCCTGATCATTCAGTATATCCAGAACCACAGGATTGCCAAGGATTTCGCCAATTATTTTGACCTTTATAAGAAATACCAGACAGACTATAATGTCGATGAAGTTCTGGCCGGCAAGATCAAGGCTTCTTCAATCGACCGCATCAAAAAGGCATCCTTTGATGAGAAGCTCAGCGTTATCAGCCTCCTGATCAGCAGGCTCTCTTCCGCTTTCGCACAGGCATACGCGGCAGATCTCTATGTGCACGATCTGTTTGATGTGCTCAAAGAGATCAAGTTCCTGCTCGGCAGGCCGGATGCCCGGGCCAGTCAGGTCCTCACGGACAAGATCGGCCAGATTGAGGAGGATATCCGGCTCGGGAAAGAAAAGGGTCAGTATGAGGAGGGGCAGATCAAGAGCCTGAGACATGTGACCAGAACTCTGGAGGCAGACAGGCAGCAGATTCTCAAGGAGGGAATCAGCCCTGCGTCTGCAGCCTTTGAGCAGATCCGTGCCAATTTTGCCGGGGATACACAGACCCGTCTGGCTCTGATCGAAGACGGCAAGGACAAGCTGGCCAACGCATTTTCCTTTATGGAGGCAGCTTTCGGGGAAAGTCAGGAAATGGTTATCTTCATCACAGAGATCAATGCCAATACCTATTGCACCAGATTTATCCGTGACAATGGCTCCGAGGCCTATGACCGCTACAATCAGGCCCTCCTGTTTGATAAAAAGAGGCAGACCCTGTTGCGCGAGATCGGCGATGCGGCAGACCTTGCCAAACTTCTGTAGGAGGAATACAGTATGGAACCTATGACAAATATGGAAGCACTTGCCTTTTCCTGCGGTGAATTTCACTATGAGGGAAAACATTATGTCATGCTGGAAAAGCCTTTTACATATACTGCGAAAGATATTTTCCCCTATTATACAGCCAATGCGGTCTGCGAGCAGGACGCCTGTGATGAAGACGGCTACAGGCCTGTATACACCATCCGCTGGATTGTGACCAATGAAGACCAGCTGGCCTATATTGCAGCTCTGATGGAGAAGGATAAGGCAAAAGCATTTGAGATTTTTCAGGAGACCGGAGTAAACGAAGACACCATTGACTGTAATTATGATCATCCGGATCACATACTGGAAACAGAATTTAAATACAATGTTGACCAGCTGCGCCAGAGATATAACTGGCAGTAAAGGAGAGACATGATTCAGGATATCGCCCCTGCTGTTTTTGATAATGTTTATAAGCTGACGCCTCCCGGGGAGAAGGACAGGATCGTTTTATTTGCGGCTGCCGGCCGTAAGGTTTATCTGCTTGTGGATGCGGGAGAAGAGATTGTATTGCCGCCTGCTTCTCTTTTTGCATCCTTTCATCAGGAACAGGCCATGCTGTCTTCCAAGCTGAGACTTCAGTATCTATTCTCTATTGATGAGACTTCCTATTATACATTGGTTCATGATGGAAGCGAGGCTGTATTTGCAGAGATTGAAAAGGTGCTGGGAGATGCTTATGAACTGCAGCCTCTGTTTCTGGCCCGCAAGAGCGGACCAAGAGAAGATGCTTTTGCGGTAGAGACTGCCTGGCAGCTTTACGGCTGGTACAGGGACAACCGCTTTTGCGGCAGATGCGGCTCTCTGATGCAGCCGGGCGTCAAGGAGCGCAATATGTGCTGTCCGACCTGCAAAAATACGGTATATCCCAAGATTATGCCTGCTGTGATCGTGGGTGTGACAAAGGGAGACCAGATCCTGATGACCCGATATAAAGGCAGGGAGTATGGCGGACATGCACTGATCGCCGGCTTTTGCGAGATCGGTGAGACAGGAGAGGATACGGTACGCCGCGAAGTCATGGAAGAGGCAGGCATTCACGTTAAAAATATCCGTTATTACAAGTCCCAGCCTTGGGGCTTCGAATCCGACCTTCTTCTGGGATATTTCTGCGAGGCAGACGGAGACGAAGAAATCCGTATGGATGATGATGAGCTCAGCGAAGCAGTCTGGATCAAGCGAGACGAGATTGAAGAACATTTTGAAAACATGAGCCTGACCAACGAGATGATCTGCCATTTCAAGGGAGAAATATAGACTGCGAGAGAGGTGACAGGCATGAGGAAGGAAGCTTGCGAAGACAGAATCAGAGAAAAGTATACAGCCATCACCAACCTTCTCATAGAGAAAGGATGGACGATTACCACGATGGAGAGCTGCACAGCCGGTCAGATTATCTCTCTTCTGACGGATACGGAAGGTTCGTCTGCTGCAGTAAAAGGCGCTTTTGTCACATACTGCAATGAAGCCAAAGTGCAGCAGGGAGTACCGGAGAAAGTAATCCTTCAGCATGGGGTATATTCGGAAGAGACGGCCAGGGCCATGGCAGGAGCCTGCCGCAGGGCCTATCATGCGAATATCGGGATTGGTGTGACCGGCAGCTTCGGCAACACAGATCCGGCCAATGAAGACAGCGTGCCGGGGCATGTATATTTCGCTATCGAGACAGAAGAGCAGGTCGGCAGCTGGTCCTGCGTCATTCCGCCGCAACCTTCCAGAAAGGCCTACAAATTCTTTATTGCTGAGAAGGTCGCAGATCAGCTGCTGGCCGGTCTGCACATGGAATAATCGAAAGTAAAAATATTAGTTTATTATACAGGAGGATCATTTATCATGGATATTCAGTCATTTGATATTTCCGGTATCCGC
>CAMHFW010000036.1 GCA_946184675.1 uncultured Clostridia bacterium
GGCCGGATTTTCACCGTTCAGAGAGGGGTGCCGCAACTTCTATTGCGACAGCCCCATGATTATCTGATCCGCTGAATGAAAGGATATGCTTACCCCTGTATCCAGCTGATATAGTCAGCAATTTCCTGAAAATGGATCTGCAGATCTCCATCATAGATCCCGACAGGAACAGAATCAGAAAAGCCGTAGATGGTCAGGAGTTCGTCCTGGTCGAAGCGATAGGTCAGGATCCGCTCCTGTTCCAGATCAATCATCCAGTACTCACGAACCCCGGCATTCTGGTACTTGTGCGTTTTGATCACCATATCTTTCTTCTTCGTGGACGGAGAGAGGATTTCAATAATCATATCCGGTGCCCCGAAACAGCGTTTCCTGAGAACTTTGCTCCGGTCACATACGATAAAAACATCCGGCTGGACAATCGTGCGGTCATCCCGGTCCAGCTGAACATCATAAGGGGCGATGAAGGGAACACAGTTTCCTTTTTTTTCCCGGATATAATTGGAAATGATACGATGAAGTTCACCAGCGACTAGCTGGTGCGGAGCAGTAGGGCTGTCCATAACATAAAAGACCCCATCGATCAGCTCAACCCGCTGGTCATCCGGGAGAGCAAGATAATCCTCCAGGGTATAGCCGCCAGGCTTCTTTTCGTTTGCGCAATGGTAAGCAGCCGATTCTTCACAGACTCTGGAAGAGCTCCAGCTCCCGCCGCTGCGCGCTTTGATGGCCTGTACCTCGCGGTAAGCGCCGACTGCTGTGCAGAAAAAATGGTCCAGCGTCGCCAGGGTTTCATGGCGCGGCGTGGCAGTTGTACCGGAAAAAAGCTTTTGCAGGGTACTGTAGGGAATACCGGACTTTTCCGCAATCTCCTGCGTGGAGTAGCCCATCTGTTGTTTTAATTGTCTCATATCCTCAAGTGTCATCATACGAGTTCCTCCTTTCTGGCAGGCCGAAATGGCATAATTACGATCATCAAATATACCATAATTATACCATGCAAAAATATTAAACGCAAGGGCCGGATCCTGGACACATCAAAAGGACTCGTGCAGAATCCGGCCATTCATGGTATCATGGAATGCAGAGTATACGATGAAAAATGCAGCAGAAAGGCAATGACGATCATGGCAAATAAAGGCAGCAGAAAACGAAAGACGAATAAGAGGAGACTGGAAGAAAGGCAGGGATCAGAAAGAAGAGCCCTTTTCTGGCTGGTTCTTGCTGTCTGCGCACTAGCCGGCGGTCTCTTTCTGATGCAGGCCTCCCGGTATTTACGGGGCTTTGCAGATCTTTACAAGGGAAACATCTATCCGCTGATTGTGCGGACTCTGGGCAGAGCATGGGGGAAAGTTCCCTTTTCTGCGGTTGAGGTCCTGCTTTATCTGTTTATCTGCTTCTGGATCGTTTTCCTGCTTGTATCTGTCACCAGCCTTTTTCAAAGAAAAAAAGGAGCCTTCAAAAGGCTCGGCCTTCGGCTGCTGGCCCTGGCCGCGACCTGCAGTGTACTTTTCTTTGTATACGAAGCCAATTGCGGTGTGAACTATCAGGCGACTTCCTTTTCCGAACAGGCCGGTCTGACTCGCAGCGGTTATGACGCAGAAAGTCTGCAAAAAGTTTGTGCAGACCTGACCCAGGAGCTGATTGCACTTTCCGGACAGGTAGAGAGAGATAAAAACGGGGAGCTTGCAGAGGCAGAGGAATGGAAACAGGAGGCGGTGCAGGCCATGACCGCGCTGGGAGAGCAGTACCCGCAGCTTGCGGCCGATTATCCGCAGCCCAAGCCGGTTTTTATTTCCAGAATCCTGTCTGTGCAGAGCGTGACCGGCGTCTACTCCCCCTTTACCGTGGAGGCAAATTACAATACAGAGATGGCTTCCTACAACATTCCATTTACCATGTGCCATGAACTGTCGCACCTGTGCGGGTACATGCGCGAAGACGAGGCCAATTTCATAGGCTGGCTGGCCTGCAGGCAGTCAGACAATATCGCATTTCAATACAGCAGCGCCATGCTCGGCTGGATCAACTGCGGCAACGAGCTGGCCCAGTATGACATGCAGGCCTACAGTGAGCTCGCGGCCATGCTTCCCGAAGAAGTCCGCAAAGAACTGAACATCAACAACGCCTTCTGGGAAAAATACGAAGGAAAAGCATCCCAGGTCCACGAGCAAGTCAACGACGCCTACCTGAAAGCAAACGGCCAGACCGAAGGCATCCGGACCTACGAGCGAATGGTAGAACTGATCGTCAGCTATTATCAGGCAAAGGCCAACTAAAAAGCTTTTCTTTTCCACAAAAGAGTGGTATAGTTATTATTCAGAGCCCTGGGAAGGGGATTTTATCATTATTTTGAACTTAATTTAAAGGAAATATCATAATCGGAGGTACAGACACATGCAAATATATGAGGAACTGCAGGCAAGAGGCCTGATTGCCCAGGTAACAGACGAAGCGGAGATCCGCGACCTGATCAATAAGGGCGGCGCAAAGTTTTATATCGGTTTTGACCCGACAGCCGACTCCCTGCATGTCGGACATTTCATGGCCCTGTGCCTGATGAAGCGTCTGCAGATGGCAGGCAACAAACCGGTCGTACTGCTGGGCGGCGGCACCGGCCACATCGGAGATCCCTCCGGCCGTACCGACATGCGCACCATGATGACGACAGAGACCATCAATCACAACTGCGAGTGCTTCAAAAAGCAGATGGAGCGCTTTATCGATTTCAGCGACGGCCAGGCCATCGCTGTCAACAATGCGGACTGGCTCCTGAACCTGAACTACGTAGAGCTCCTTCGCGAGGTCGGCGCCCATTTCTCCGTCAACAACATGCTTCGCGCGGAGTGCTACAAGCAGAGAATGGAAAAGGGACTCAGCTTCCTGGAGTTCAACTACATGATCATGCAGGCATACGATTTCTGGCATCTGCATAAGGAATACGGCGTCAACATGCAGTTCGGCGGTGACGACCAGTGGAGCAACATGCTGGCCGGTACCGAGCTGATTCGCAGAAAGATGGGTGACGACGCTTACGCCATGACCATCACCCTCCTGCTTAACAGCGAAGGGAAGAAGATGGGCAAGACCGTCGGCGGCGCTGTATGGCTCGATCCTGATAAGACCAGCCCCTTCGAGTTCTACCAGTACTGGAGAAATGTTTCCGACGCAGACGTTATGAAGTGCATCCGCATGCTCACCTTCCGCAGCCTGGAAGAGATCGAAGAGATGGAGCACTGGGATGACAGCAGGATCAATGAAAAGAAAGAGATCCTGGCATACGATCTGACCGAGCTGGTACACGGCAAGGAAGAAGCCGACAAGGCTATGAAAGTTTCCCACTCTCTCTTCATGGGAGGCGGCGATGACGCTGACATGCCCACAACCGAGCTGGCAGCAGCCGACGTAACAGAAGAGGGACTTCCCGTCATCGACCTGCTCGTTCTCTGCGGCCTTGCAAAGAGCAAGGGCGAAGCCCGCAGACTGATCCAGCAGGGCGGCGTATCCGTAGACGGAGAAAAGGTAACAGCCCTGGAAACACTTGTCGGGAAAGAGAAACTGACAGAAGGCGCAGTCATCAAAAAGGGTAAAAAAGTATATCACAAAGCAATTCTGAAATAAGGCGACAGGGAGACAGAGAACCGTCCCCTGTCTCCCTCCGGCCCCTTCTTGCAAGGCAGCAGCAGGCCATGATACAATATTTTCATAACAATCAGAAGCTTCTAAAAGCAGGTGTCCTATGAAAGTAAAAATCAAAAATCCAAGAATGATCATTCTTATTGTCATTGCTATTATAGTTATTATTGCCGCAGTCTTTGCGGCTGTACGCAGGTCCGGCGGCCCTGCGGCGGAGTCCGGCAGCAATTCTGTCATACCTGTTGTGACAGTGCAGGATCTGATGAATCCGGGAGCGGGATCGGATATGGTCAACCGCTTTGCGGGTGTGGTAGAGACCCAGGATTCCTGGTCGGTCAATCAGAATCAGGAGGTAGAGGTCAAAGAGCTTTTTGTCCGGGAAGGGCAGGAAGTCAAAAAGGGTGATCCTCTTTTTGCCTATGATACGGATAAGTATGAGTCTGATCTGGAACAGGCGAAGATTGATCTGGAGCGCCTGAAAAATGAGCTGACCAGCATCGGGGAGACCATCGATCAGCTGGCAAAGGATAAGGCAAATGCATCCTCTTCCGAACAGGCTGCCTATACCATACAGATTCAGGAGCAGGAGCTGGCGCAGAAGCAGAAAGATCTGGATATCCGCAGCAAGGAGGCAGAGATCGCCAAGCTGGAGGACAATATCAAAAATGCGACTGTCAGCAGCGGCATCGACGGCGTGGTCCAGTCCATCCGGTCCGGGCAGAACCAGAACATGTACGGAAACGGAGAACCCCAGGCTTTTATCACCGTTATGAAGGTGGGAGACTACAGGATCAAGGGAACGGTCAATGAACAGAATTTTGCCCAGATTCAGGAGGGCGCCCCGGTCCTGGTGTATTCCAGAGTGGATGAATCCCAGGTGTGGAAGGGGACCATCAGCCGTATTGATATAGAAAATCCGGACAACTCCGGCAGCAGCATGTATTACGGCGACAACTCCAATGCCAGCAGCAAATATCCTTTCTACGTGGAGCTGGAAAACAGCGAAGGCCTGATCATGGGCCAGCATGTATATATGCAGGTCGATTACGGGCAGGAAGACCTCTCCGGCAGGGAAGGGATCTGGCTGCCGGCTTACTATGTGGATGAGACCGATCCGGAGAATCCTTTCGTATGGGCGGACGACGGCAGCGGCCATCTGAAGAAACGCAGCGTACAGCCGGGCGAGCGGGATGACGAACTCTATCTGGTTCAGATCACGGAAGGACTGGAGATGACAGATGCGGTCGCAGTGCCGGATCCGGAGCTGACAGAAGGCATGCCCACGGCGCAAATGTAGGAAACAGGATCCTGTCATCAGCATAAAAAGCAGAAAGGCGGACCAGTTATTAATGGAACGGGAAAAAGAAGAATATATACTGATCTGTAAAGATATTTGCAGAAATTACATACAGGGCGAGCAGGAAGTACCGGTCCTGAAACAGGTCAATTTCCAGATGAAGGCAGGCGAATTTACTGCCATTATGGGACCTTCCGGCTCCGGAAAATCGACCCTGATGAATATCATCGGCTGCCTGGACAGGCCGACCTCCGGGACCCTGATTCTGGACGGGCAGGATGTGAGCCAGTGCTCGGAAAATGAGCTGGCAGATCTTCGCCTGGAAAAGCTGGGATTCATTTTCCAGAACTTCCAGCTCCTTTCCGGGCAGAGTGCGGCAGAAAATGTAGAGCTGCCCCTTCTTTACGCCGGACTTTCCCGGACAGAAAGAAGAGAGAGGGCAGCGCAGGCCCTGGACCGGGTCGGCCTGGGAGACAGGCTGGATGCCAGACCCACCCAGCTGTCCGGCGGACAGCAGCAGAGAGTTGCGATCGCCAGAGCCATGATCAATCATCCCAGACTTCTGCTGGCGGATGAACCGACAGGGGCCCTGGATTCCGCCACCGGAAAACAGGTGATTGAGCTCTTCCGGCAGCTCAACCGGGAAGGCGTCGCCATATTGATGATTACGCACGATGCATCCATCGCAGCCTGCGCAGACCGGCAGGTGACGATTCTGGACGGCGTGCTGACAGAGGGAAATTATGAGAAAGATGAATCATAAACGTTTGCTTTCGATCATTCTGGTCCTGTGTCTCATAGCAGGCGGTGTATACGGGATTGCCCAGGCCGTCATGCGAACGACCGGATCTGGCGAGGTGATGGTCGTACAGGCCGGGGAACTCAATTACGGGGGCTGGTTTTACGACGAGACCACCAGCACCTCCGGCAGAGTGACCTCAGAAGCCATGCAGAGCATCTATTTATCAGACACTCTGACCGTGAAAGAACTCTGCGTGCAGCAAGGGCAGGAAGTGAAAAAAGGAGATATCCTCCTGATTTACGATGAGACCCAGTCAGCTCTTGCCCTGGAAAAAGCGGAATTGTCCCTGGAGCAGGTACAGCTGGGCATACAGATCGCAGAAACCAATCTGAATACCTTAAATCATCTCAGCCCGGTTTCCGAGGGGGGCGGTTACGGAGGGGATGTCTTTCCGGATGAGCCGGAGGAAAAAGACCCTGCCCAGATCAGACAGGAGATCCTGGACCGTCTCAAGGCAGTCACGAAAATGACGGATGATTCTATGGCCATGAATGATCCGGAGACCATCGACAAGTTGATCAGTGAGCATAAGATCAAGATCAGCAAGGAGGAAAAGGAAGCCCTGCAGGAGCTGATCGAGCAGGAAAACAAGGAAGCAGCCGCAGCAGGAGACCCCCTGGGATCCCGCCGCAATCCCTACCGTTTCCTGGTCAGAAATGACACAGTTGTTACGATCCAGCCTTCCTTTATCAAAATGCTGATCGACAAGGCGGAAAAGCAGTACGCCGCGGACAAGTCAAAAAAGATCGCGGAAAAAGATAAAGCCATCTATTTTATCCTGGAAGCCCATGAGGGAGACGCCCTCAGCGGCGATGTGGTCAAAGGCAAGGTCTGGGGCAGAAATGCCTATCAGCTGCGGGAGGAAAAGAATCCCCTGCAGGTCGATTTTTATCAGCTGACGCCGGAACTGGTTCCGGAGAAAGAAAAAGAGACCGAGACGGAAACGGAAAAGCCGGAAACGACGGAGATACCGGAACCCGGGACGGAAGCAGAGACCGAAAGGGAGACCGGGACAGAAAGCGAGACCGAAACGGAGATCCCGACCGAGACGGAGCCGGAGACGGAAACCGAAAGGCAGACCGAGACGGAAGCAGCGTCTGAAACCGAGACAAAAACAGGGCGGATTACGATTGCCCCGGTCACCGGTATGCGCCTTTCACAGCCTTTGGGCGTCGTATCGGCAGATGCGGATACTTCCGGCGGAAAAACATACAGCAGCACGCTGATTTCGCCAAATGCATCTTATACGGCATCCGAGCTTAAGGCCGCAATCCGTGAAGAGGAAGAGAAACTGCGCAGCCTGCATCTGCAGGAGCGGGAGGCAAATCTGAACCTGAAAAAGGCACGCAAGGCAAAAGAAGCCGGAAAAGAAGTGGCCGCCATGGATGGCATTGTAACGACAGCCGGCGACCTGGAAAACCCTCCCAGAGACGGATCTCCTTTCCTGCAGGTAGCAGGCACGGCAGGCCTTTATGTGACAGGCGGACTCAGCGAACTTTTGCTGGGAGAGATCGCGCCGGGAGATTCCATCACGGTCCTTTCCTGGCAGACAGGATCCAGCTATGAAGCCGAGATCACAGACATTTCTCCCTATCCGGACACCTCAGGCCAGTACAGCTACGGGGGAATGGCGGCATCCGCTTCCTACTATCCCTTTACCGCCCGGATTCTGGATGAGAGTGCAAAACTGGGGGCCAATGAGTATCTGGATATTTCGCTGAGCGGCAAAGATCCCTACGCCGCCATGTATGGGGAAAGTGATGAACTTTATCTTTACAAGGCATTTATTCTGGAGGAAGGCAGCAGCAAATATGTCTTTAAGCGCGGGGACGACGGGAAACTGACAAAGCAGGAAATCCGGACAGGTCAGCTGCGCGGCGCAGGCTGCCAGATTCTGGATGGTGTCACCAGTGATGACTGGATCGCATTCCCTTACGGGAAAAAAGTCAAAGAAGGCGCGAGGTGCCGGGAAGCCACGGTGATGGAACTGTATGAGGCAGACAGATAGGCAGAAGAGGAAGGAAGGAGACCTATATGATAGAGAATACACGACTTGCTCTGCAGGGAATCTTTTCGCATAAGATGCGTTCCTTTCTTACCATGCTGGGCGTGATCATCGGCATTGCTTCAATCATTGCCATCGTCTCGACCATCAAGGGAACCAATGATCTGATCATGGAAAATCTGATCGGAGCCGGCAACAATAATGTCAATATTACTCTCCGGCAGGGAGATTCCATGTATTATATGGAGAACGGTATCCCGCAGGGCGTCCGTCAGGTTTCGCAAGAGCAAAAGGAGGCCATCCGGGGAATGGATCGGGTGACCGATGTTTCCTTTTACACACAGCGGACTTATGTGGACGGCATCGCCAACGGAAGAAATGTACTGACCTCCGGCAGCATCTACGGCGTTGACAGTCATTATCTGGCGACCGTCGGCTACGAAGTTTATCAGGGGAGACCCTTTGTAGAACGCGATTACCAGGAGCGCCTGAAAGTCCTTTTGCTGGATGAAATCGCGGCCGGCCAGCTCTTCCCGGAAGGAGACGCGGTGGGAAAGACCATGGAAATCCGGTCGGAACCCTTCCTGGTAGCAGGGTTGATCCGCAAGAAAAACACCAGCAAACCAGTCATACAGTCTCTGCAGGATTATGAGACCTATGCTTCTGCGGATACCGGTATAGTCCTGATTCCTGATGCGGACTGGCCTATCGTATTCCAGTTCGATGAGCCGGAGAACTGCGTGGCAAGAGCCAGACGGACGGAGGACATGAGCAGGGTTGGACGCGATGTCGCCCAGATCATGAACCAGTCCGTGGCAGGATACATGGAGGAAGGATTAGGCGGCAGCGCAGAGGAAGCGGCGGCTGAAGCGATGGAGGCCGAAGCCATGGAGATGGAAGAAGGACTTGCAGAGGGGGTTCCGGCAGACGGGGAGTCTTATGCAGGCGGCGCGGCCACGGTGACCTATAAGGCAGAGGATCTGCTGGAGACGGCCAGGAACCGTCAGGAACTGGCAGCCAGCACAAATAACCTGCTGCTCTGGGTAGCAGCGGTATCCCTCCTGGTCGGCGGCATCGGTGTTATGAATATCATGCTGGTTTCAGTCACGGAAAGAACCAGTGAGATTGGCCTGAAAAAAGCAATCGGCGCAAGGAAAAACCGCATTTTAGCCCAGTTCCTGACCGAATCCGCGGTACTGACCAGTATGGGCGGAATCCTGGGCGTGATCTCCGGTATCATACTTTCCAAAATCATCTCCAAGGTGAGCGGAACGCCAACAGCTATCAGTATTCCGATTATCTTTGTCGCAGTGGCCTTCTCCATGGGAGTCGGCATCCTGTTCGGACTCCTGCCCTCCATCAAAGCAGCAAATCTGGACCCGATCGAAGCACTGCGGCGTGAGTAAAAGGATATGGAGCAGGCAAATGTGACCAGATATCAAATATTAAACATCAAATATTAAAAAAAGAACTCTGGCAGTCATGTGAACAGACTGCCGAAGTTCTTTTTTATCAGGCTTCCTTTTCAGCTCTCTAAAGAAGCAGGTTACGATGATGATAATGGGCCGTGTAAAGATTTATACCTGATAAAGGCTTTTCCCTGCTCCAGATAGACCTTCCGGTCCTCCAGAGAAAGTGTCCGGTAGATGCGCAGCAGGTCCTCCTCTTTACTATCCTTCGTATCCGCAGTCGGATGACCAAGAAGGAAATCTGTTGTAACATCAAAATAGGAGGCAATTACTTTAAGCGTGTCAAAATCCGGTTCACTAGTTCCCTGTACATAGCCGCCAAGCGTAGACACAGGAATCCGCAGGTCAAAAGCAAGCTGTTTTTGTGTCATTCTTCTTTCTTCAATGAGGGCCCGCAGCCTTTCAGAAAAAGATACACGCATGTTCTCACTCCTAAATCAGGAATAATCATTTCAATCAATTATATGGAATGAAACGTCTTATCCTTATTTTAGTCATAAAAATACAGAATACAAATAGAAAACGAGATAAACGTTCCGAAAATGAGAACATGAGAGAGGAGACAGGGGACGGTTCTCTGTCTCCCTCCTAGGGTATCATGGATAGTGCGCCGTAGAGGATGGAGTCGTCCCCGAGGGCGGCTTTTTTGAGCTGGACGGTGGTACCGATAGAGGGCATGCAGTAGCGGCCGACGCTGGCGGCAATCTTTTCCAGGAAGATGTCACCCATGGATTCCATGATGCCTCCGCCGAAAACAACCACGTCCGGGCTGAAGATGTTGATCAGGCTGCCGGTTGCGATGGCAAGATAGTGGCAGGAACGATCCACAGCTTCCATAGCCACCACATCATGCGCGCGCAGGGCCTTTTTCAGGGACTTGCTGCGGAAGGTGCCGCCTTCCGGCTCCAGATCCAGCAGGGATTCGCGCCCTCTTGCGATCTGTTCGCGGACATAAGCGGCCATGCCCTTCTTGCTGGAAAGGGCTTCCAGGCAGCCGCGCTGTCCGCAGCCGCACAGCGGCCCGTCCGGATTGACTACCATATGGCCGATTTCGGCGCCTTTATAATCGCGGCCGGTGTAAAGCTTGCCATCCAGGATCAGGCCCCCGCCCATGCCGGTGCCGATGAAGAGGCCAACCACATAGTCGCAGCCCTGAGCCGCCCCGTATTGGTGCTCGCCCAGCACGCCGACATTCACATCATTGCCGATGTAAAAAGGTACGCCGAACTTCTTGCTGATCGGGGTCACGATATCATAATTGCGCCAGGGCAGGTTAGGAGAAAAAAGGACAATGCCGCTCTCCTGATTGATTACGCCGGGCGCCCCGGCAGCAATCGCGTGAAGGCTCTTTTTGGGAATGCCGGACTTGGCAATCAGCTCCTCCACAACGCTGATGATCAGCTCTTCCACATTCTGGGAAGAACCTCCCGCCGATTTTGTCTTCTTTTTCAGACGGTAAACGATATTGCCGGCGCTGTCAAAAACAGCCCCCAGGGTCTTGGTGCCGCCGATATCCAGGCAAATATTATAAGATTCAGCCATAACAGGTTCTCCTTTCTGTGGTGAGAGGAATGGATGGTTATTATCCCAGCAGTTTCCGGATCATGTCTTCGTCAAAGACCACTCCGGTCTTGCCTTCCGCTTCGATCTGATACAAAGCGTTGGCAGCGATATGCTCGGCCGCCTGCTCCAGGCCGCGGATGCCGCTGGCGCCTTCAAAACGGTCGATCACAGCGTCCAGGGCTTTTTCGGTCACAACGCACTCGCCCTCCCGCAGGCCGATCCGGCGGATTACCTTGGGCAGTGCGAACTCAGAGAAAATGACTTTCTTCTCCTCCCGTGTGTAGTCCGGGATCTCGATTACGGCGAAACGCGACATGAGCGGGGCGCTGATGGCCTCACGGTCGTTGGCAGTCGCGATCGGATAGACACCTGCCGTCGGGATATTGCACTCGATATAGTTGTCCGTAAATCCCAGGTTATCCAGCAGAGTCAGCAGAACATCCGCCGGATTGCCTTTTCCTGTGCCGGCAGAAGACTTGTCCAGCTCATTGATGATGAAGACAAGATTCGACGCGCCTGCTGTCTGGAAGGCCTCCATGATAATGCCGGGCTTGGCATTGGCGTAAATACGGGAGCTGCCGGTCAGCTGCTCGGGATCGTTGATGGAACTCATATCCAGAGAAGTCCAGGGCAGCCGCAGGATGCGGGCAACCGCATAGGCAATCTGGGACTTGCCGGTGCCGGCCGGTCCGATCAGAAGCAGGCCATAGGAAGGCAGGGTGTGAGAGCGGTTGATCTGGATAATGGTCTCGATGATACGCTGCTTAACACTCTCCAGACCATAAAGCTCCTCGTCCAGGATCCGCCTGGCCTCCACAGGGTCAATCGACTCAAAATAATTGCTCTTCCACTGAATATTCATCATAATCGACAGAGCACGCTGCGCATGTCTGCGCTCCTCCGGCGACACCTCGGAAGACCGCGCAACCGCCAGGTTGCGGCGGGCCCAGAGGCGAATATTGTCGGGAAGCGTCCGCCCCGCGCAGGTCATGAAATCGGTAATGCTCTGCAGGGAAGTCAGGCGCATATCATCGCCCGTCTCGTCTGCCTCATCATCCGGCAATTCCTCGGAAGGAGCCGGGCTGGCAAAAAGCCGCTCAATCATAAACTGCAGGAAACCGTCTTCGGAAGAAAGCTTGGTGCCCCCGCCGAAAGCGATCTCGCGAATCTTGTATACAGCATAGCCCTCCGGCACATTGCGCCCGGAAAGCCGAACATTGATATGGTTCTCGCCCAGCCATCCCAGCAGACTGGTAAAACGGGCGTCGATGCGGAGAATATCCGCAGACTGCACGCCATCCGGCGTATCAAACTCAAAAGAAGTCCGCTTGACGGGATTGGTAAACTTTCCGGTAGAATGGTGGGCCCACTCGCGCAGGCTGTTATCCAGCACCAGAATCGGCTTCTCCGGAGAAGCCTCCGGCTCATTGGAACGGAAAGTCACATAGGTGCAGACCGGATCGGTACCGGTCTCCGGCATACGGTTAAAGTCAAAAACAGGCATAATATCCTCCATGAATCCTTGTTAGATATCATTATAAAATAAAACAGAAGAGATGAAAAGAAAATTCTGCTGATCAGTGAAAACAGGGAAAAAGCAAGTTTAGCAGGTAAGCGGGGGCCAGCGGAGACAGACGAAAGAGAAGGAAACGCAAGTTTTGCAGGCACGGCGCAGGGAAACGATACCTGCGAAAGAAAGATAAAAGAAAACATGGCGGGATCGGAAGATCCCGCCATGAAAAACAATTTACTAGGAGACAGAGAACCGTCCCCTGTCTCCTTCCCTCTGTCACAATTTAGATTCCCAGCAGGTCGCTGTAGGCCTTGAGGGCGCCGTCAGTGTCGCGTGCCAGTACCTTCTTGGCAAGCACCTTGCCCAGCTGCACGCCTTCCTGGTCGAAGGAGTTGAGATTCCAGATAAAGCCCTGGAACATAACCTTGTTCTCGTAATGCGCAAGCAGGGCACCGAGCACCTCGGGTGTCAGGCGGTCGCCGACGATGATGCTGGAAGGTCTGCCGCCGGCAAAATACTTGTTGGGATTGTCATCATCCTTGCCGCAGGCAAAGGCCATGATCTGGGCGGCCACATTGGCACTCAGCTTCTGCTGGCTGGTCGTGCCCTCGATCACCACATCATTTTCCATCTGATTGTGACGGAAGCCGATGAACTGCAGGGGAATGATATTGGTTCCCTGATGGAGCAGCTGATAGAAGGAATGCTGGCCGTTGGTACCGGGCTCGCCGAAAATGACAGGGCCGGTCTTGTAGCTGATCGGCTGGCCGAAACGGTTGACGCTCTTGCCGTTGGACTCCATATCCAGCTGCTGCAGGTGGGCCGGGAAGCGGGAGAGTGCCTGAGAATAAGGCAGGACAGCCGTCATGTGCCATTCCATAACATTGTTCTCATACACACCGATCAGAGCATCCAGCATATCCGCATTCTGCAGAAGATCCGGATTCTTAGCCATCGCATCCTGCTCAGCCATGCCATTCAGGAAACGGGCAAATACTTCCGGGCCGAAGGCCAGGGAAAGGACTGCGCCGCCGACTGCGGAGCAGGAGGAATAACGGCCGCCGATGTAGTCATCCATAAAGAAGGCATCCAGATAATCGCTGCTCTTAGCCAGCGGAGAAGTCTCGCTGGTTACCGCAATCATATGTCTGGCCGGATTCAGATCTGCATTCTTAAGGGCATCCTTTACAAAGCTTTCATTGGTCAGAGTCTCCAGAGTGGTGCCGGACTTGGACACCAGGATAAAAATAGAATGAGCTACATCAATGCCGGAAAGAACGCCGCTTGCGTCATCCGGATCAACATTGCTGATAAAACGGGCTTCCATATTAAAGCAGCCATTTTTCCTGGCCCAGTTTTCCAGAGCCAGATACATAGCGCGGGGACCCAGGTCGCTGCCGCCGATGCCGATCTGTACGACCGTGGTAAACTTCTCGCCAGCCTCATTGGCAATCTCACCACTGTAAACTTTTTCAACAAACGCAGCAATCCTTTTCTGCTGGGTCAGATAAAAGTCTCTCTTATTGACGCCATCCGCGATGACATCATCCCCCAGCTGGCCGCGGGTCAGGTGGTGGAGCACCAGACGCTTCTCTCCGGTATTGATCACCTCACCATTGTAAAGAGCGGCAAACTTCTCCGTCAGCTGGGCCTCCCCGGCCAGCTCGCCAAGAACCGCCAGAATCTCATCATTGACCGGGCGGGCCGCATAGTTAAAAACAAGTCCTGCAGCCATCGGCGCGCAGTAAGCGGCAACGCGGTCGCCGCCGGCCTCCCCGGCCAGGGCTGTCTTGATATCAGCTGCGCCTTTCAGCGCCTCCAGCTTTTTATAAGAAGAAAGTTCATCAAAATTTTTCCAGGAAATCATAGACATTATCCTCCTCTAAACCTGATTTCCTTCATTGTACCACAAAAGCAGAAAATATAAGAGAATTCTTGCATCAGAAATATATTTTCTGCAGGAAAGGTCAGACCGTTGCAGACTCATTAACACATGACAAGGAAACGGGGAGCGTACCTTAAAAAAGACAATTGCACTTCCTGTTAAAAGCAAAGAAAGGTGTGCAGATGTAGAGATTATATGATATGATATACGGTGAGTTACAATGTGCTTCTGTCAGAAAGAGGCCAGCTATTTGATCCCTTTTTCTAAAATCAGGAAGCAGGAAGAGAAGGAGGAACTATTTATGTTTGAATTCAGTGCGACTTCCATCGCTATTATTGTAGTATGTGTGATTGCCATCATACTGCTTCTCTTCTTGTATCTGTATATCTCCAAAAAGGAGAGAAACGCCGAGGCATCCAGAGAAATAACGGATATGGAAGAAACCATGGTTTCTGAGGCAGCTGCAGACCAGCAGACGCAGGCGGCAGACGAAGCCGCCGGGGCAGCAGCTGATAAGACTACAGAGACAGCGGCGGAACAGGCGGCAGCTGATGAGATCGCAGAGACAGCAGTTGAACAGGCGGCAGCTGATGAGATCGCAGAGACAGCAGCGGAACAGGCGGCAGCTGATGAGATCG
>CAMHFW010000037.1 GCA_946184675.1 uncultured Clostridia bacterium
CTTCTTAGTCAGGTACCGTCATCATCTTCCCTGCTGATAGAAGTTTACATACCGAAATACTTCATCCTTCACGCGGCGTCGCTGCATCAGGGTTTCCCCCATTGTGCAATATTCCCCACTGCTGCCTCCCGTAGGAGTTTGGGCCGTGTCTCAGTCCCAATGTGGCCGTTCACCCTCTCAGGCCGGCTACTGATCGTCGCCTTGGTGGGCCGTTACCCCGCCAACAAGCTAATCAGACGCGGGTCCATCTCATACCACCGGAGTTTTTCACACTGTACCATGCGATACTGTGCGCTTATGCGGTATTATCAGTCGTTTCCAACTGCTATCCCCCTGTATGAGGCAGGTTACCCACGCGTTACTCACCCGTCCGCCACTAAGTGTTCCATCCGAAGAAGTAACACCCCGTTCGACTTGCATGTGTTAGGCACGCCGCCAGCGTTCATCCTGAGCCAGGATCAAACTCTCATGTTTGAATGGTCAAGACCAACAGCTAGCTGTTATCTTTTCCCGTTAATTACTTGGTTTTGTTCGTTTAGAAATTCTTTTCAAAGAACTTCGGGATTGTTTTGTTATTCAGTTTTCAAAGAGCTGCTGTCTTGCGACAGCTCACTTAATATATCACTCTTCGTTTTTAGTGTCAAGCGTTTTTTTGATTTATTTTTATATTTTTTTATCGTCTGTTTTTCTCCCACAAGATATTGATGTTCTTTAGATTTTCTGATACAAGTCATATACATTCCGGATCGGAATCAGTTCAATTTCTTCCACCTGTTTGATACTTTTTACATGTGTTTCCGGGAGCATGCATTTTTTAAATCCAAGCCTGGCCCCTTCCCGGACACGATTTTCTGCATGCGTAACCGACCGCACTTCGCCGGTCAACCCCACCTCTCCGAAGATCAGCGTATCTTCCGGAATGGGTTTGTTGGTATAGCTGGAGATGATGGCTGCTGTTACAGCCAGGTCCATGGACGGCTCATTCAGCCGCATTCCGCCTGCCAGATTGATATAGGCATCGCATGTGCCAAGCTTGAGGCCCAATTTTTTCTCCAGAACCGCAATCAGCAGGTTGACCCGGTTATAATCCAGTCCTGCTGCTGTTCTGCGCGGGATCTGAAATCCCGTCTTGCAGACCAGAGCCTGCACTTCGATCATGATAGGCCTGGTTCCCTCTACGGCGCAGGATACCACTGACCCTGAGCTGCCCTCGGGTCTGCCGCCCAGCATGTATTCAGAGGGATTCTCCACCTCTGCCAGTCCATCGCTGCGCATCTCAAATACACCGATTTCGTTGGTTGAGCCAAATCGGTTTTTAACGGCCCTTAGAACCCTGTAGGAAGCGTGCCGGTCTCCCTCAAAATAGAGAACAGTATCTACCATATGTTCCAGAACTCTGGGGCCTGCTACAACGCCTTCCTTGGTCACATGACCGACAATAAATATGGCAATGCCCTCTCTTTTGGCCAGCTGCATGAGCAGGGCTGTCGCTTCTCTGACCTGGCTGACACTTCCCGGTGCAGAACTGACCTCCGGTCGGAACATGGTCTGAATAGAATCAATCACGACTACCTCCGGCTTCATGCGCAGAAGTGTCTCCTCTATTGTCTCCAGATCCGTCTCACAGAGCAGATAGAGGTTGCCTGCAAAGGTGCCCAGACGGTCTGCCCGCATCCGGATCTGCTGCAAAGACTCCTCCCCTGACACATATACTGTCTTAACTGAACGTTCTGTCAGGCTCTTGCATACCTGCAGGAGAATGGTCGATTTGCCGATTCCCGGATCGCCGCCTACCAGGACCAGAGAGCCTCGCACGATTCCTCCGCCCAGAACGCGGTCCAGTTCCGCAAGACCTGCCGGGATCCGCTCCTCCCGGTCTGCAGATACCTCTGTCAGCCTGACCGGTTCAGCCCGGCCGATCCCCGTCTTCCCTCCGCCGGGAGTCTTTTTCGGGGCTGCCTCTTCCACGAATGTATTCCACTCTCTGCAGCCGGGACACTGCCCAAGCCATTTGGACGACTCATACCCGCAGTTCTGACAGAAAAATATATTCTTTGCCTTTGCCATGTCTTTCTAGCTCCTTTTCAGAAAAGAAAGATGCAGTCCGAAAACTGCATCTTTTGTACATGTCCGGAATCCGCCTGTCTATTATTTCCTGACGATGCGGATATGCTTCTGAGCTTGTCCGAGCTCTACACTCAGGCTGAGCTTGCCGCCGATATTGGTGGTATAAGTACCTGCGCTTACATCATCGATCAGGACTTCATACTCTGTCTTCTCCGCCAGCTCCAGGGTAATCTGGGTGTCCGTATAACCGGATACGTAAAAATCTACTTCATCCGCTTTCTGCACAAAGCCCTCGACTTTTGTGCCGGGAACCGACTCATAGAGAAATCTTTCGTTCTTCTCCAGTTTGGTAATGTCTTTGAAGGTCTTTACCTTGTATATATCACCGCAGAATGCAAAATCAGGCTGCTTTGCCTTTGCCTCCAGCGTATAATCTCCAAATACAAGTCTGGAATCTTCCGAAACAGAAATCAACGTTACTTCTGATGCCATAGTCCATCCTCCGGATTATAAAATTCAGGTATTTCTGGGCGGTCAGCGCCGCCCGGTCCTGTAATAACATTATACAATATATGCGCTGCTTTCTCCAGCTTTTATTTTTTCTGGTTATCATCCAGTGTCTTTATCGTCTTATAGCTTTTCCCATTTCGCTTCTGCACGCACAGAGCATTACCGGAAACGACCAGACGAAGGACATCTCCGTTTGCGATTGCTCCTTCCAGATACAGTTCTGCCAGACGATCTTCAATCTCATTCTGGATCAGTCTGCGCAGAGGCCTTGCCCCGTAGCTTGCGTCAAAACCTTTTTCCGCCAGAAATGCCTGTACCTGATCTTTGTATTTCACAGTGATCTGCAGCTGGTCATGGATCCGCCCGGTCACCTCAGCCAGCATCAGGCCGGCAATCTGACTCACATCCTTCTGGTTCAGCGAACGGAATACAATAATCTCATCGATTCTGTTTAGGAACTCCGGCTTGAAGATCTTTTTGACAGCGTCCATCACCTTGGTCTTCATATCTGAATAATCTGCTGCTTCCGGGTCTCCCACAGAAAAGCCCATGCGGACACGGGATACTATGCTGGAAGCGCCGGCGTTAGAGGTCATGATGATAACGGTATTCTTAAAATCGACCTTTCTTCCCTGAGAATCGGTGATGCGGCCGTCATCCAGAACCTGAAGCAGAATATTAAATACATCCGGATGAGCCTTTTCAATCTCATCAAACAGGATAACAGAATAAGGATTGCGGCGGATCTTTTCGCTGAGCTGCCCGCCCTCCTCATAGCCTACATATCCCGGAGGCGATCCTATCAGTTTGGATACGCTGTGCTTTTCCATGTATTCCGACATATCTACCCGGATCATGGCGTCCTCACGGCCGAAAATCGCTTCCGCAAGTGCTTTCGACAGTTCCGTTTTACCCACACCTGTCGGTCCCAGGAACAGGAATGAGCCGATGGGTCTCCTGGGGTCTTTGAGACCTACCCTTCCGCGGCGGATAGCCTTGGAAATGGCAGAGACAGCCTCTTCCTGACCGATTACACGCTGATGAAGAATCTCCTCCAGTTTACGCAGTCTTGCCGATTCTTCTTCCTGCAGTTTCTGCACGGGAATTCCGGTCCAGCTGGCTACAATATCAGCCACATCTTCCTCTGTCACTGTCTTTTGTTCTTCTTTTCTGTGCTCCTTCTGCTGCGCCAGCATGATCTTGCCGTGCAGAAGATCCTGCCGCGCTTTGATGCGGGCGGCTTCTTCAAAAGCCTCCCGGCGGATTGCCTCTTCCTTCTCCTCTTCCAATTCCCTGATCATCTGATTCATTGCAGTGATTTCGGAAGAAGGCGCAAAGCTGCCAAGACGGACCTTGGAAGCAGCCTCATCTACCAGGTCAATGGCCTTATCCGGCAGAAAACGGTCGCTGATATAGCGGGCTGATAAGGTGACTGCAGCCTGAACCGTCTCATCCGGAATCAGTACATGATGGTGCTCTTCATAAACAGGCTTAAGTCCTTTCAGGATTTCTACCGTTTCTTCCTCAGAGGGCTCTTCGATCATGACAGGCTGAAAACGCCTCTCCAGAGCAGCATTTTTCTCAATATTTTTGCGGTACTCATCAATGGTAGTCGCGCCAAGGATCTGCAGCTCACCTCTGGCCAGGCTGGGCTTTAAGATATTTGCCGCATCCAGGGCGCCTTCTGCCCCGCCGGCCCCGATGATGGTATGCAGTTCATCAATAAAAAGGAGAATGTCTCCTTCCGTGCTGACTTCACTGATGATTTTTTTGATTCTCTCCTCAAATTCACCGCGGTACTTGGACCCCGCAACCATACCGGAAAGATCCAGTGTGAGAAGCCTTTTGCCGCGCAGGGTCTCCGGTACTTCATCTGCTGCGATCAGCTGGGCAAGTCCTTCTGCGATTGCTGTTTTACCTACGCCCGGTTCACCGATCAGACAGGGATTATTCTTGGTCCTGCGGGACAGAATCTGAATGACTCTCTGAATCTCACGCTTTCTGCCGACCACAGGATCCAATTTGCCGTTTCTGGCCATTTCTGTCAAGTCACGACTGTACTTATCGATGGTAAGTCCCTCTTTTTTCTTCTCAGAACGACCCGTCTGCGCAGCAGCGTCTGCCTGGCGCAGATCTTCGCTGACCTGGCGCACGATTTCTACCGCAAGGCGCTGTACATTGACGCCGATAGCAGAAAGCATCTGCGAGGCGACACAGTTTCCTTCTCGGAGAATGGCATAAAGCAGGTGCTCTGTGCCGATTGCCGCGCTGCCATAGCGGTTTGCTGTCCTGCCCGCGATATCAAAAACTCTGAGGCAGCGGGGCGTAAAATCCCCGGGTTCTCTGGTCGGGGCAGCTCCTTCTCCTGCCGTCTTATCGATCATTCCCATCAGGCGGCTTTCCGAGACCTCATGATCCGTCAGAATCTGGCAGGCTAACCCGTTTTTCTCCCGGAGCAGTCCGATCAGCAGATGCTCCGTACCGATGTAGCTGTGCCGCAGGTCTCCTGCTGCCTCTCTGGCATACTGAAGCACATTGGCTGCAAGCTGTGTAAATTTATATTGCATGGAAATTCATTACCTCCGGATATGTCTGTTTTAATCAATTGCCGGCAAAATGCTGCGAATATAGTCTGCCCGCAGCTTGCCTGTTTCTGTCTGCGCATCTTCGGCATCCTGCAGGAGTACTGCATCCAGAATCCGGACCATGGCAGAAAATCTGCCGGTCAGGATGTCTTCTCCCCAGATCTGATGCCTGTCGGCCAGACGCAGAAATGAGAGATAATTGAGGGCCTCTTCGCAGTCCAGCTCTCTTGCGTAACGCAGAAGCCCATAGGCTCTGTACATCTGGTCAAGATCCTTTTCTTCCTCTTCCAGAGTTCTCTGCCGGTAGGCATTGTTCTCGCTCTGCTGCAGACTCTGGGCCAGAAACTCCAGTGCTGACAAAGTCTCCGCTTCGGAAAGGCCCAGCGTTTTCCTGTTTTTGATCCTGTAAATACAGCCAGGGGCTTCCCCTTCTCCACTGAAATGCTGGCGCAGAGAAAAGCCGTACTGAGATAATTCTTTCTCGATTTTGGCAATCTTCCTCCGCTTCTCCAGATAATGCAGATGAAGCAGATAGGAAATCTGCAGGCCTGTCCCGGTATAGAGAGGACTGGCCGTAAGGTAGCCGTACTTACTGCTGAAGGCATAGGGCAGATGACGGTTGATCGCATCGTCCACTTCATTTGCCTTTCTGAGGGCCAGGCGGATTCTCTGTCCCGGGCAGGATACCTGCATGCACAGGTGTTCCTTCCCCCCGATCAGAATGCTGACAGATTCATCCTCTGACAAAAGCAGCCCTTCCTCCTCTGTCTCTCCGTGCATGTTTGGCGGGATAGCCAGAGTGCTGATCAGACTGCCGCAGTTGCTTCTGGCCTGCCCGGACAGGGGAATATAGGTAAAATGCATCTGCAGCCGCTCTTCTTCCGCCTGCACCGCACTTCTGACCAGATCCGTCAGCCGGCGCCTCTGGTCCCCGGTCATCTTGCCCGCGAAAGAAAATCCGTCAACATTTCTGACCAGGCAGACCTGGCCGCCCACGATGACGCCGGGATCGCAGGCTTCCTGTTCATACCAGCTAAGCATGCGGTTCCTCCTCCTTCTTTCCCTTAAGCAGATCGCGGATTCTGGCTGCCTGCTCATAATCCTCCCGCTCGACTGCTCTTTTCAGTGCTCCGCGCAGTTCTTCCCGGGCCGCCTCCGGATCCACTGTAATCCTGACTTCGTTATCATTTTTCACAGTTTCTCCCGGGTCAAAGGTTTCTTCCTCCAAATCCGGAATCTCTACCGTCTCCCCGCTGAACCGGGGCAATTTTCCCGAATGGCGCAGACCGCCCTGAATCTTTTTCAGATAGCCATCCAGAAGGAAATGGAAGGTTCTGTAACAGGAAGGGCAGCCAAACTTGCCGTCCTGCAGAAAATCTTCATAAGTCTGCCCGCATACCAGGCAGCGGACATTGGTTTTTGCCCGGTCAACGGGCGTCCCCTCGCCTCCTGCGAAATTCATCACGCTCTCAAACAGTTTTGATAAAAAGGAACCGCCTGCCAGATTCTGAAGGGGTCCTCCCCGCTTGGAAGCGCATTCTCCGCAGAGATGGGTCTCTCTGCTCTCACCGTTTATAATCTCAATAATAGAGAGAACGGCTTCTCTTTCCCTGCACTCATCACAAATCATAATGATTCACCTTCCGGCTCGTCCGCCGGCCTGCTGTAATAATCATAAATATAATCGATCAGTTCGTGAACTTCATCCCGCCGGATACCCTTGCAGATGGCACCTGCCAGGATCACCTGCAGGTCCTCCATAAGCTTTTGCCTGGACTGCATCCGGTCGCAGTCTATAGCGATCACTGCCCCTTTGCGTCTGTCAAGCTTGACATAGCCTTCCTGCCGCAGCACAGTATAAGCCTTATTGACCGTGTGCATGTTGATGCCGATCCGGTCAGCCAGCTGCCGCACCGACGGCAGGGAGTCTCCCACGCTCAGCTGTGACATGGCGATTCCAATGATGATCTGATTGCGCAGCTGCATATAGAGTGCTTCATCGCTGTTAAAGTCTATTTCGAGGATCATAAACTCACCCTCCTGTTATCATAAGTAAAAAAAGCATCTGTGCTATACATAGTATAACACAGATGCCCTGTAAATCAATAGAGTATCTTACAGAAGAAATGGTCTCTTCCATCAGTATATGCCAGATATTTTATCCTGCATGATTTTCAGATCAGTTCTTTCATCAAGCCTCTTTTGTACTTTTTCTGCCAGTTCGATTTCGTCTGTGATCACACCATCAACCTGGCTGTCAAGGAAACGATACATGCCTGCTTCATGGTTGACTGTCCAGACGATTGCCTGTTTGCCCGCATTATGCACCTGCAGAATACGTTCGTCCGAAGCAAATTCCTCTTCCATGATCAAAAGGTCGCAGTTGAGTCTGGTGACATCTCCTATGCCCGCAAAGAACAAGGTTCCTGTTTCAAACTCCGGATACTTTGTTTCTGCGTAATCAATCACCTTGTATTGGAGGGAAATAAGCACAGCGTCCTCTTCGCATCCTTTTTCTCGAACCATACGGACAACATCGTCGACCATCTGCTCGTCTGCGGTAGCTCCTTTCATTTCAATAAAGAGCTTTTCTTTGCCCTTAATCACATCCAGCATTTCTTCCAGAGTCACAACCGGAAGCAGGGCTCCGCTGCCTGTGGTATCTTTGATCCTCAGCTGCCGGATTTCCTCTAATGTCATATCCTGCGGTGCTTTTGCCACTCCTGTCAGACGTTGGAAGGTATCATCATGATTAATCACATAATAACCATCCTTTGTCCTGTGAATGTCGATCTCACTGGCATAGCAGCCATGTTCAATGGCCACCTCCAGGCCTTCCAGCGAATTCTCCGAAGCAAGACTTCCTCCTGCCCGGTGGGCTATGATTTTAACCGGTTCCTCTCTTAAGAAAACCTGCTCGAACTGAAGTCCGGCGGCGACAGACAGCAGAGCCACAAAAGCGGTTACACCAATCATGCCCATGACTCTTCTGCGGTAGAGGGCCTTTTTAGGTCTCTCCAGCCAGTCTTCAGGATAAAATAGGCGCTGCACAGAAGCATAATAATAGAAACCAGGTACGCCCCCATCAGAACTGTAAATGCGCACATGATGCGGTAAACGATCATCATAGCCGCATCTTCAAATCCTTCTTCCAAAAAGAGATCTGACACGGGGACTTTGGGAACATCTTTCCCCAGGCTTTCCAGCCATATTCCCGGAAGAGAGCGCAAAAGTATAAAGGCAGCCAGATAGATCAGTGACACAACCAGGCCAAACTTAATAATACTGAATATGATTTCTTTCTTATGCGCCTTTATGATAGCGACAGAAGCCTTTCTCCCTTCCTTTGGACTTTTTCCGTCAATCAGGACTTCATGAAGGACAAACACGGACCGATAGCCAAACCAGGCCAGAAGCAGAATTCCTGCCAGGTATCCGATTGTATAAAGGGGCTTTGCCCAGATTACATCCATAATAAAATTGGGAATATAAAAATGTTCTGTCAGGCTGATGGAAAAACCGACGCCGCAGAGGGGTACGGCAATGAAAATGTAGATCAGCACCAGAATGCCGGTCGGATTAAAGAAGAGGCGAAGCGACCGAATCCCTTTTTTGATTTCCTGCAATATGCTGACTTTGCGGCCGTTTAAGATATCGTCGCACATATGAATCTCAGCGAAGATTTCCATAACAACATAGACAAGCACCAGAAGAAAACCCAGGGCCAGAATAACAGGCGCTTTCCAGCTAAACAGAAAAGCCCGCAGATTTGCTGTTGTGATAACGCCTCCGCCCGCTCCGGCTACTGTGTTGATAAATCTGATCAGCAAAGTGGTCGGAAAGGCAAGAATGATCAGGACCAGAAACTGAAAACTCCACATTTCCGGTAATGCCTGAACTACTAGTTTCCGAAAGCTGACTCTCTGCAGCTGATTTTCTTCTTTTTGTCTCATTTTTCTACTTCCCCTGATGTCTTTTGTTAATAAAGGCAGCAGAGCCTTCCAGCCTCTCCCTCTATCTAATCCCCTCTTCCCTGTATTAAGGTAAAAAAGGAGCATCTGTGCCATAAACATTATAACCCAGATGCTCCTCAAAGCAAAGTTCTATTCTTTGTAAAAATCAGAGTTCCCGAACCCCTTATGTACCGTCAGAATACCCCTTTGTGATTCCTTTTCCCCAGCCCATGCAATCAGCTATTATTTCTATTTATTTATGATAGGGTTCGTGGTTGATAATCCGAAAGCTTCGGTAAACTTGTTCCAGCAGGATCACCCTCATTAGCTGGTGCGGAAAAGTCAAAGCGGAAAAGCTGAGTTTTTCATCCGCACGGCTTAGAACCTGGTCAGACAGTCCCAGAGATCCGCCAATGACAAAAGCGATATGGCTTCTCCCGCCTGTCATGAGCTGCTCCATATGGCGCGCAAGGCCTGGAGAATCGTAAGTCTTTCCGTTAATTGCCAGGGCGATCACATAGGCATCCTCCGGCAGGGCACGCAGTATTTTGTCCCCCTCACGGTCCTTGATCTGGGTCTCCTCGCGCTCGCTGGCTTCATCCGGCGTCTTTTCATCCTGCACCTGGACAATCTGCAGCTTGCAATATCTGGACAGGCGTTTGGTATACTCCTCGATTGCCTGCGTATAAAACTTTTCTTTGATCTTCCCAACTGCAACAACTGTTATCTTCATCTGGTGACTTCCTTCTCCGTTCCACTCAAATCATAGTAACTTCTCATATATCATTATATAGGCGAAACAGAACAATGTCAGCATTTTTATCTTGTCAGAGGCATTTTCTGTAATCACACCGGACGGCATTCTGCCTTCTGCAATCTCGACGGACGGCATTCTGCCCGAGACGGTGGAATTTCTTATACTCTCTTTTCCCACCGCCTTTTTTCCTTTTTCGGGCGGTGGGTTTTTAGGAAGCATGTTTTTCCACCGCTCGTCCCCACGGCAGCTGGCAAAATGCAGCGCATTATATTCACTTTCACAGTCTTCGCAGACTGCTGGCTACGCCATGCCGGCAGGTTCTTAAAATGCTCCGCATAAAAAAGGCTCCCGGTGACTGGCACCGGGAGCCCTGAATTCATTGGCAAAAATCATGAATCTAGTTCAGATTATTCAGCTGCCTTTGTTACATAACCCTCATATCTAGCCTTGGCGTCAGCCTGGGTCTTAGCATAGAGGTCTTCTGCTGTCTCAGGGAATCCTCTGAGCAGGGAGGAGAAACGAACCTCATCCATGATGAAGTCTCTGAACAGATCCCAGTTCGGAGCTTTCTTAGTATCAAGGATGAACGGATTCTTACCTTCCTTAGCAAGGTCAGGGTTGAATCTCCAGCACTGCCAGTATCCGCACTCAACAGCCTTCTTAATTCTGGTCTGAGCACCCTTCATGCCGCCCTTAGGACCATGGTTGATACAAGGAGCGTATGCGATGATAAGGGAAGGACCATGATAAGCCTCAGCCTCTCTCAGAGCCTTGATGAACTGGTTCTGGTCAGCGCCCATAGCAACCTGTGCTACGTATACATAACCATAGGAAGCAGCCATCATACCAAGGTCTTTCTTCTTGGTCTTCTTACCGGAAGCTGCGAACTTAGCAACAGCACCAACAGGTGTGGACTTGGAAGCCTGTCCGCCTGTGTTGGAATATACCTCGGTATCTACTACGAATACGTTGATGTCCTCGTTGGAAGCGAGTACATGATCGAGTCCGCCGTAACCGATATCGTATGCCCAGCCGTCACCACCGAAGATCCACTGGGACTTCTTAACGAGGAGGTCATATCCGGTAACGATCTCGTCACAGATAGCCTTTGCCTCAGCGTTGTCGCCATTGTAAGCCTTAGCTGCTGCAAGGAGAGCTGCAGATGTCGGCTTGGAAGCGTCGCCTTCGTTCATAGTGTCAAGCCATGCCTGAGCCTCGTCAGCCAGAACGCCCAGATCTACCAGACCTTTGATCTTGGAAGCAAGGGTGTCACGACGAGCCTTCTCGCCCATATGCATACCAAGACCGAACTGAGCGTTATCCTCGAAGAGGGAGTTAGCCCATGCAGGACCCTGGCCTTTTGCATTCTTGGTGTAAGGCATGGAAGGTGCAGATGCGCCCCAGATGGAAGTACATCCGGTAGCATTTGCTACATACATTCTGTCACCGAAGAGCTGTGTAACGAGCTTGATGTAAGGAGTCTCACCGCAGCCTGCGCAAGCGCCGGAGAACTCAAGGAGCGGCTTCTCGAACTGAGAACCCTTTACGGTGTACTTGTCAAGCGGGTTAGCCTTCTCAGGCAGGCTCATAGCATACTCCCAATTCGGAGCCTGCTCCATCTGGCTTCCAAGAGGAACCATCTCAAGAGCCTTAACCGGGCAAACATTTGCGCAGCTTCCGCATCCCAGACAGTCAAGAGGAGAAATCTGCATCTTGAACTGGAACTTATCCTTCAGCTGAGCCTTGCCGGGAACAGCGCCGAATCCTTCAGGAGCTGCAGCTGCTTCTTCATCAGTAAGCAGAACAGGTCTGATGGTAGCGTGAGGGCAAACATATGCGCACTGGTTACACTGGATACACTTCTCAGCATCCCATACAGGAACCATAGCAGCTACGCCGCGCTTCTCATATGCAGCGGTTCCAAGAGGGAATGTACCGTCTTCAATACCGTCGAAGGTGGAAACAGGAAGAGCGTCGCCATCCTGGCCGTTGATCGGCATAACAACGTTCTTGATGAAATCAGGAATGTTGTGATGCTCTACAACATCATCAGGACAATTAGCCCAGCTCTCAGGGATCTCAACCTTAACTACACTGTCAAGACCTGCGTCTACAGCTGCGAAGTTCTTGTTAACAACAGCCTCGCCCTTCTTGCCGTAGGACTTAACGATCATATCCTTCATGTACTTAACAGCTGTGTCGATCGGGATGATGTTAGCAAGCTTGAAGAATGCTGCCTGAAGGACTGCATTGGTCTTGCCGTTCAGACCGAGCTCCTGGTCAACTGCGTTCGCATTGATGATATAGAAGTGAGCATGCTTCTGAGCAAGACCTCTCTTAACGTATGCAGGGAGGTTAGCCTCGAGCTCCTCAGGAGACCATACTGTATTGAACAGGAATGTGCCGCCTTCCTTGAGGTCGCGAACGATGTTCTTGTACATATGGATGTATGCCTGGTTGTGGCATGCGATGAAGTCAGCGTTTCTGATCAGGTATGTGGACTTAATCGGAGTGTCGCCGAAACGGAGGTGAGACTGGGTCAGACCGCCGGACTTCTTGGAATCATAGAAGAAATATGCCTGAGCATACTTGTCGGTGTGGTCACCAATGATCTTGATGGAGTTCTTGTTAGCACCAACGGTACCGTCGGAACCAAGACCCCAGAAGATGCAGTTAACGGAACCAGCGGGAGCTACGTTAACCTCGGGATGGATCGGCAGGGACAGGTGGGTCACGTCATCAACGATACCAACGGAGAAGTTGTTCATAGGCTTCTCTGCCTTGAGGTTCTCATAGATAGACATGATGGAACCAGGTGTAACGTCCTTGGAACCAAGGCCGTAACGTCCGCCATAGATCTCATAGGACTTGCCTGCCTGGTAGGAAGCAGCACAGACATCAGTGTAAAGCGGCTCGCCGTAAGCGGTAACCTCTTTTACTCTGTCCATAACAGCGATTCTCTTAACAGTTGCAGGGATAGTCTCGAAGAGCTTGTCTGCGCAGAACGGTCTGTACAGATGAACCTTTACGATACCGATCTTCTCGCCCTTAGCGGTGAGGTAATCGATAACTTCCTCAGCTGCCTCGCAGATGGAGCCCATAGCGATGATAATGTTCTCAGCATCCGGAGCGCCATAGTAATTGAAGAGCTTGTAATCACGGCCGGTCATCTCGCTAACCTTAGCCATGTAATCCTCTACGATTGCAGGAAGAGCATCGTAGAACTTGTTGGAAGCCTCACGGCCCTGGAAGTAGATATCAGCATTCTGAGCTGTACCTCTGATTACAGGATGCTCCGGGTTAAGAGCACGTGCTCTGAAATCAGCGATAGCGTCGAAATCAACGAGCTTAGCCAGCTCATCGTAGTCTGTGCACTCAACCTTCTGAATCTCATGAGAAGTTCTGAAACCATCGAAGAAATGAACGAAGGGAACTCTGCTCTTGATTGTGGAAAGGTGAGCTACTGCAGAGAGATCCATAGCCTCCTGAACGGAGTTGGAGCAAAGCATAGCGAAACCAGTCTGACGAACTGCCATAACATCGGAGTGATCTCCAAAGATGTTCAGTGCGTGGTATGCAAGAGCACGTGCGCTTACATGGAATACGCAGGGAAGAAGCTCACCAGCGATCTTATACATGTTCGGGATCATGAGGAGCAGACCCTGGGAAGCTGTATAAGTAGTTGTCAGAGCGCCTGCCTGAAGGGAGCCGTGAACTGTACCGGAAGCACCGCCCTCGGACTCCATCTCAACAACTTTGACAGTCTGACCAAAGATGTTCTTTCTGCCGTTGGCTGCCCACTCATCGGTAACCTCGGCCATGGGTGATGAAGGAGTAATAGGGAAGATGCCAGCTACTTCTGTAAATGCATACGAAGTCCAGGCAACCGCAGTATTACCATCCATCGTTTTCATAACTTTTGCCATGATAATGTCTCCTTTCTATATATGACCGTATCAACAAAAATGACTATTGACAGCTAGTCATTCTCACGTTTATTTTAATATAATTTAACGATATCGTCAAGCTAAGAGGGAGCCTCTCGTGTTTATTTTTTAACACAATTTTTATCATTTAAAAAAACCGTCATACAACTCCGCTTGTTAGCTATATATAACTATGTTAAAATAACTATTGTACCTTATTTTGAACGAGAAAAATCCGTCAAAATCACTGTACTGATTACAAAAACTTTGTTAAGATACAGACAAGAGAAGGGATAGGGTGAAAGGAGCCATATTATGATGAATGCAGACGCAAGTTTAGTAGAGATGAAACGAAAGATCCAGACGGAAGTCGCCCGCCTTGCTTATGAAGGTACTCTGAACGAGAAAGCCGAATTTATTCCCGAGAAGATCATTCCGGGAACAATTCCCCTCTACCGCTGCTGTGTATATAAAGAAAGAGA
>CAMHFW010000038.1 GCA_946184675.1 uncultured Clostridia bacterium
TCCTTATTTCCGGCCCGTTCTTCTTCGATGCATTTGATCAATGCTGACAGCTTGTCTGCTGCTTTGACAAGTTTCCTCAGATACTGGTCTTCTTCGCTTCCGTCTCCGTCGAAAATGGCTTCATAAGCTGGCCGGATGTCTGCCGGAAGGCGCTCCAGGAGCTTGTGTTCTGCCATTCCTTCGATTTCTTTGTAGGCCTGACGGATGTCGCTGTTGAAGTACTTGACGGGGGTTGGCATATCGCCTGTGATGATCTCGGAGGCATCATGATAGATACCGATCAGGGCTGCCTTTTCTGCGTTCAGGCGACGCCCGAAGCGGACATTGCCGATGACGCAGAGGGCGTGGGCGATCATAGCCACTTCCAGGGAATGTTCACTCAGGTTTTCGGGCCTGGAATTGCGCATCAGAGCCCATCGTTCGATATATTTCATGCGGGAGACCGCAGCAAAAAAAGTATTTGACATACCTGTTTCCTTCTTTCCTGTTTTCACTTGAAAACCATTATAAAAAAGAACTGCAGCAATGTCAAATGACACTGCTGCAGCTGTAAAATCATATCTATCATACGTTTTTATACATCTACGCTGTAGTTGGGTGCTTCCTTGGTGATATGGATATCGTGAGGATGGCTCTCCTTGAGGGATGCAGCGGAGATCTTGATAAACTGTCCTTTCTCCTTCAGATCCTCAATGGTCGGGCATCCGCAGTAGCCCATGCCTGCACGGAGACCGCCGATCAGCTGGAATACGGTATCCTCTACCAGTCCCTTGTATGCAACTCGGCCTTCTACACCCTCGGGAACCAGCTTCTTGGCATCCTCCTGGAAGTATCTGTCCTTGCTGCCCTGCTCCATAGCCGCGATGGAGCCCATGCCGCGGTATACCTTATACTTTCTTCCCTGGAAGAGCTCGAAATCACCGGGAGCCTCATCACAGCCTGCGAACATGCTGCCCATCATGCAGACATTGGCACCTGCCGCGATGGCCTTGGTCACATCGCCGGAATACTTGATACCGCCATCGGCGATAATGGGAATATTATACTTTTTGGCTGCTTCATAAGCATCCATAATTGCGGAAATCTGCGGAACGCCGATACCTGCGACTACACGGGTAGTACAGATGGAACCGGGTCCGATACCAACCTTGACGCAGTCTACACCGGCCTTGATCAGAGCCTCTGTCGCCTCATAAGTAGCAACATTGCCGGCAATAACCTGCAGATCCGGATATGCATCCTTTACCATCCGGACGGTCTTAAGTACATTTGCAGAATGACCGTGAGCGGTATCAATAACGATAACGTCAACCTTGGAAGCTACCAGAGCATCCACACGGTCCAGGATGTCATGTGTAACGCCTACGCCGGCTCCGCAAAGAAGACGGCCCTGGTCATCCTTGGCAGAAAGAGGATACTTGATGGTCTTCTCAATATCCTTGATGGTAATCAGGCCTTTGAGATTGAAATTCTCATCTACGATAGGAAGCTTCTCCTTGCGGGCCTTGCCCAGGATCTTCTTAGCTTCCTCAAGGGTAACGCCCTCTTTGGCTGTAACCAGTCCTTCGGAAGTCATGCACTCGCTGATCTTGCGGGAATAATCCTCCTCGAACTTCAGATCGCGGTTGGTCAGGATGCCGACCAGTCTGTGTCCGACAGTGATCGGTACGCCGGAAATCCGGAACTTGGCCATCAGTCTGTCTGCGTCTTCGAGTGTATTGTCAGGGGAAAGATAGAAGGGATCTGTGATGACACCATTCTCCGAACGCTTTACCTTATCTACCTCTTCTGCCTGTGCCTGAATCGACATGTTTTTGTGAATGATTCCGATACCGCCCTGTCTTGCCATAGCGATCGCCATGCGATGCTCTGTAACAGTATCCATACCGGCGCTCATTAAGGGAACATTTAACTTGATCTTATTGGTGAGTCTTGTTGTGATGTCGACCATATTCGGAGTAACTTCGGAATATGCCGGGGCCAGTAAAACGTCATCAAATGTAATGCCTTCTCCGATAATTCTGCTCATGCTTTCCTCCCGTTTTCACTTATTTTTTTGTTGTCTTCAGATGATTTTTACAAGTGTAACAAATGAAATCTCAAAAGTCAACATGAAAAAGAAAAAGGGGACAGAGTTTTGATCTCTGTCCCCGAAAAAATACTCAAATTATATTTACATCATTCCGCCCTGAGGCATAGCCGGCATCGGAACATCCTTCTTGATCTCTGCTACAACAGACTCTGTGGTAAGCAGTGTGGATGCGATACTGGTTGCATTCTGAAGGGCACTTCTTGTAACCTTAGCAGGATCGATGATGCCTGCCTTAACCATGTTTACATAGGTCTCTTTCAGAGCGTCATAGCCAACGCCAACCTTCTTGCCGCGTACGGTGTTAACGATAACAGCGCCTTCCTGACCTGCGTTGATAGCGATCTGGCGAAGAGGAGCTTCCAGGGCTGCCAGAACAACATTGGCACCTGTTCTCTCATCTCCCTCAAGTTCTGCAGCAACTTCTGCAACCTTCTTGGAAGCGTGGATGTATGCGGAACCGCCGCCGCAGATAACGCCTTCCTCAACAGCTGCTCTGGTAGCTGCGAGAGCATCTTCCATACGGAGCTTCTTCTCTTTCATCTCAGTCTCGGTAGGAGCGCCTACATGGATAACAGCTACGCCGCCCTGCAGCTTAGCAGCTCTCTCCTGCAGCTTCTCTTTGTCGTACTCGCTGGAGCTCTGCTCATACTGGCCGTTGATCTGGCTGATTCTGCTCTCGATGGCATCCTTGTCGCCGGCACCGTCAACGATGATGGTGCTGTCCTTGCTGACCTTTACAGACTTTGCATGACCAAGCATACCGATGTTGGCATCCTTGAACTCATAGCCAAGCTCAGAGGTGATCACGGTACCGCCTGTCAGAATAGCGATATCCTGGAGCATCTCTTTTCTTCTGTCGCCATAGCCGGGAGCCTTAACAGCAACAACCTTGAAGGTTCCTCTCAGGTTATTGAGTACCAGAGTGGTAAGAGCCTCGCCTTCTACATCCTCAGCGATGATCAGGAGCTTAGCGCCGCGCTGTACAACCTGCTCCAGAACAGGCATGAGCTCGTTGATGTGAGCGTTGTTGGAGAGCTTCTTATCTGTAATCAGGATGAAAGGATCATCCAGCTCTGCAACCATCTTGTCAAGGTTTGTGCACATATATGCGGAAAGGAATCCTCTGTCAAACTCCATACCTTCTACCTGCTCCAGGTAGGTCTCCATGGTCTTGGACTCCTCGATGGTGATGATACCATTGTTATTAACCTTCTCCATAGCGGTAGCAACCATCTCGCCAACAGCCTCGTCGCCTGCGGAGATTGCTGCAACCTTAGCGATCTGATCTCTGCCGGTCAGGGTGGAACTCATCTCTTTGATAGCCTCTACAGCAGCGTTAGTAGCCTTCTGCATACCCTTTCTGAGGATGATCGGGTTAGCGCCTGCTGCCAGGTTCTTCATACCTTCATTGATCATAGCCTGTGCCAGAACAGTAGCTGTTGTGGTACCGTCGCCTGCTACATCATTGGTCTTGGTCGCAACTTCCTTTACGATCTGTGCGCCCATGTTCTCAAAGGGATCTTCAAGCTCGATGTCCTTAGCAATGGTAACGCCGTCGTTTGTGATCAGCGGTGCGCCGTAGGTCTTGTCCAGAACAACGTTTCTTCCCTTAGGTCCAAGTGTAACTTTAACTGTATCAGCAAGCTGATTAACACCAGCTTCAAGAGCCTTTCTTGCCTCTGCTCCGTACTTAATCTCTTTTGCCATTATCATAACCTCCTGAAATATATATCAATAATTAGATTAATTCTCTTCTACTGCAAGGATCTCAAACTGGCTAATGAAGATGTAATCTTCGCCGTCGATCTTCTTTTCCTCGCCTCTGTACTTGGAATAAACAACTCTGTCGCCGACTTTCAGCTGCATCTTAACAGTCTTTCCGTCTCTGGTATCACCGCTGCCGACAGCGATAACCTCGCCCAGCTCAGTCTTTTCCTTGTTGTCGCCGGAAAGAATGATGGCGCTTGCAGGCTTCTCTTCAACTTCTACTTTCTTCAGAATAACAGTGTCAAATAAAGGTCTGAACTTCATGAATAACATCCTCCTGGATTATTTTTTTACTTTTGGTAGCACTCACCTCATTTGAGTGCTAATCACTGAAACATATATTACTCAATTTTATTTTCTTCTGCAAGTTTTCAAATCAAGCAAAAACAGGGAGAATTAGCAGTTTTCCATGCTTTTTCTCCCTGTTTCTCTTGTTTTCTCTTATTTTCTCTTGTTTTCTCTTATTTAAGTTTGAAAGAGCTCTTCAGGGGAACAATCCTGTTAAAAACAGGTGCGCCGGGCTGTGAGTCCTTGCTGTCCACACAGAAGAATCCGTTTCTGACAAACTGGAAGCTGTCTCCGCTTTCCGCCTTGCCAAGATCAGGCTCCAGCTTGGCATCCTCGATCACCGTCAATGAATTGGGGTTGATGTTGACACTGCCGTCCTCATTATAAACGCCCTTGGACTCATCTACCAGGTTCTCATAGAGACGAACCGCTGCAGAGACAGCTGTCGGTGCGTATACCCAGTGAATAGTGCCCTTGACCTTTCTTCCGGTAAAGCCGGAACCGCTCTTGGTCTCGGGATCATAGGTGCAGTGAACTTCCGTAACATTGCCCTCTTCGTCCTTGACGATATCGGTGCATGTTACAAAATAAGCGCTCATCAGACGCACTTCATTGCCCGGGAAGAGACGGAAATACTTCTTGGGAGGATTCTCCATGAAGTCTTCCTGCTCGATATAAAGCTCACGGCCGAAAGGAACCTTTCTGGAACCGAGCTCTTCATTTTCCAGATTGTTGGGTACATCCAGGTACTCAACCTGCCCTTCTGGATAGTTGTCAATGATCAGCTTCAAAGGATGAAGAACTGCCATCATACGGGACTTCTTGAGCTTGAGATCCTCTCTTGCACAATAGTCAAGCATCGCGTAGTCTACGGAACTGTTGCCCTTGGAAACACCGACCAGCTCCATAAATCTGCGAATGGCTTCCGGTGTATAGCCGCGTCTGCGCAGAGCCGCGATCGTCACCAGTCTGGGGTCGTCCCATCCGTCTACGATTCCCTGCTCTACCAGCTTCTTGATGTATCGCTTGCCGGTTACTACGTTAGTCAGATAAAGCTTGGCAAACTCGATCTGTCTGGGCGGATTCTCATACTCCAGCTCCTTGACTACCCAGTCGTAGAGAGGACGGTGGTCCTCAAACTCCAGGGTGCAGATGGAGTGGCTGATGCCCTCAATGGCATCCTCGATCGGATGAGCAAAATCATACATCGGATAAATGCACCACTTGTCGCCTGTATTGTGATGGGTCATCCTTGCCACTCTGTAGATGACCGGATCTCTCATATTAATATTAGGAGAAGACATATCGATCTTGGCGCGCAGGGTCTTTTCACCATCTGCGTACTTGCCGTCCTTCATCTCCTCAAACAGTCTGAGGTTCTCCTCCACACTGCGGTCACGCCAGGGACTGTTTTTGCCCGGCTCCTTGAGCGTACCGCGGTACTCACGGATCTGCTCTGCTGTCAGATCACAGACAAAGGCCTTGCCTTTCTTAATCAGCTTGACAGCAGCCTCATACATCTGATCAAAATAATTGGATGCGAAACGGACCTCACCTTCATAGGCAGCACCAAGCCACTCCACATCCTTCACGATGGACTCGACATACTCTGTCTTCTCTTTTGTGGGATTGGTATCATCAAAACGGAGGAAGAACTTTCCGCCGTATTCCTGAGCAAGGCCATAGTTGAGAAGAATCGATTTGGCATGGCCGATGTGCAGGTAGCCGTTGGGCTCAGGCGGGAATCTGGTGCAGACCTGGCTGGTCTTTCCTTCCTTAATATCCTGGTCAATCGCCATCTCAATAAAATTTCTGGAAACTGTCTCTGTCCCGGGAACATTTACAGGCTCTTTTTCCATAAGAAATCCTCCAAAACAATCTATCTATTTTACTCTGCGACGCATGCGCATCCTCGCAGATTGATATATCAGATGGAAATCATCTCCTAATCTGATATATAAAATGAAATCTCGCGGTCCCTTTCCAGGAACTGCGAGATCTTTATATGGAAGCTGATGGCGGGAATTGAACCCGCGACCCCATCCTTACCAAGGATGTGCTCTACCCCTGAGCCACATCAGCGCAGATCATGAAATTTGATCCGTGAAATAATATATCATGTTAGCAATGGCATGTCAAGCAAATGTTTCTTTTTACTTTTCTGCTTTTTTTCGGCACATGTTCGCCCGGGATTATTTCTCCCGGGCCATCCTCTGCCGTACGATCTCAAATGCCAGTACACCGGCGGCTACGGACGCATTGAGAGAATCGATATCGCCCCGCATGGGAATGGAAGCTGTCAGATCGCACTTCTCCCGGATCATCCGGCTGACGCCGTCTCCTTCGTTGCCGATCACCAGGCCGATGGGACCGGTCAGATTCTGCCTGTACATGACCTCCCCGCCCATATCGGCGCAGACAAACCAGAGTCCCTGCTTTTTCAGGTCCTCGATGGTCGCCGCCAGATTTGTCACCTTGGCAACCGGCGTATAGTTGAGCGCCCCTGCGGAGGCTCTTGCAACCACTGCCGTCAGGCCTGCTGCCCTGTGTTTGGGTATGATGACTCCGTGGGCACCTGCCAGATTGGCAGTTCTGATAATGGCGCCTAGATTGTGCGGGTCTTCGATCCCGTCAAGCAGGATGATAAAAGGATCCTCACCCTTGCTGCGGGCTTTTTCCAGAATGTCATCCACCTCAGCATAGGAATAGACCGCACACATGGCAATTACGCCCTGGTGGCGGTGGGTCTCCGACAGCTGGTCCAGCCTCTCCTTCGTCACGAAGCTGATGATGCTTTTCTGCTTGCGGGCCTCCCGCACGATGGTCCTGATGGGACCGTCCTGGCATCCGTCCAGAATAAATACCTTATCAATGGTTCTCCCGGACCGGAAAGCCTCAATGACCGGATTGCGTCCCTCTATCTTCTGCTGTATCTCTTCCATGTCAATCTCCTGCTTTTTGTCTTGCTTTACAAATATCCGAGTTCTCCGAGGCCGTCATGCAGCAGCGTGACCAGTCTCTCCCATCTCTCCTGCAGAAAAAGCCAGCCGACCAGAGCTTCAAAGCCTGTCGCCCGCCGGTAATCCGAGGTCGTGGCATTCTTGGCCTTGGTATAGGACCTGGCATTGCGGCCCCGCTTGTAGACCGCAAGTTCTTCCTCTGTCAGCTTTTCCTCGATCTGACGGATCAGATCGGACTGGGCCGCCGCGTTTACCGCTTTGCTGGAGCGCACATGAAGATCATGGGCCGGCGCATTCCCTTTTTCTACATAATAATAACGGATCAGCAGCTCATACACCGCATCCCCCAGGTAAGCCAGGGTCAGCGGTGAATAAGTGTGTATATCCTGTTTTCTGAGTCCGAACAGCTTGTTGAACTGCTCCAGATCCCAGTCTACTTTCTGCTCCATTTTACGCCTTCCCTGGTGTCCTTGAGCACGATTCCCTGTGCCAGCAGCTGGTCGCGGATCTGGTCTGCCAAAGCAAAGTTCTTCGCCTTGCGAGCATCCTGTCTCTGCTGGATCAGAAGCATAATATCTTCATCCAGAAGCTCTTCTTTTTTCTCTGTCTTGATGCCGAGCACGCCGCAGAGAGTCTTGAGCTCATCCAGATAATAATCGCGCAGCGCCTGCGAAGAATCCGCTGTTACATTGATATTGGCGGATTTGACGATCTCAAATACAGCGGAAACAGCGTCAGCGGTATTGAAATCATCTTCCATGGCGTCTTCGTATTTCTTTACGAGAGCCTTGACTTCTTCCACATACTGCTCTTCCTCTGCTGTAATCTCAGCCGGACCTGTCACACGCAGTGTGGCAAGACGGTCAATTGCTGTCAGTATTCTCTCCAGGCCATTGGCTGCTGCCTCCATCAGAGGCGCGCTGAAATTGAGCGGACTGCGGTAATGGGCGCTGAGCATAAAGAAACGAAGCACCTGCAGGTCGTATTTCTCAGACACTTCACGGATGGTGAAGAAATTGCCCAGAGACTTGGACATTTTGACATTATCGATATTGAGGAAGCCATTGTGCATCCAGTAGTGGGCAAAAGGCTTGCCGTTGGCAGATTCAGACTGGGCGATCTCGTTCTCATGATGAGGGAAGATCAGGTCCTCGCCGCCGGCATGGATATCGATTTCCTCGCCCAGATACTTTCTGGACATGACAGAGCACTCGATATGCCAGCCGGGTCTTCCTTCACCCCAGGGAGACGGCCAGGCAGGCTCGCCTTCCTTTTTGGGCTTCCAGAGAACGAAATCCAGCGGATCTTCCTTGCCCTCTTCTCCGCTGACCTTGATATCGCGGTGACCTGCCTCCAGGTCATCAATATTCTTCTTGGACAGCTTGCCGTAGCCGTCAAAAGATCTGGTGCGGAAATAAACCGTGCCATCCACAGCATAGGCATGTCCCTTCTCGATCAGAGAAGAAATCATCTCGATCATGCCGTCAATTTCCTGCGTAGCGCGGGGATGGATGATGTCCTTGCTGATATTGAGCATGTCCATATCTTTCTCCGCTTCCTTAATATAACGCTCAGAGATCACGGAAGCGTCCACGCCCTCTTCATTGGCCTTCTTGATGATCTTGTCATCTACATCTGTATAGTTGCTGACATAGGTCACCTTATAGCCCTTATACTCAAAATATCTGCGCAGGGTGTCAAATACGATCATAGGTCTGGCATTGCCGATATGCATGAAATTGTATACGGTAGGACCGCATACATACATGCCGACCTTGCCTTCCTCAATCGGTACAAACTCATCCTTCTGCCTGGTCAGTGTGTTAAAAATCTTCATAAACTTTAATCCTCGGTTCTATTTATAAAATGATTTTTTGCAATTCTTTGCTATTATACTACGAAGATATCCGCAGATGCAATCTTTTCCTTATACGATCTCATTGATCATGATCCGGCATTTTATCTTTGGAAACGGTGCTGCCGGCTCTGTATATCCCATCGCCATCTGCAGCAGGTCTGCCGCGCCTAGACACAGATCCGGCTTTTCATTCTCTCCAGCCCGCTCCGCCCTGCATACGCCATCTTTGCATGTCCAGCGCCAGCAGCCGCTGTTCTCTGCAATGATATCATCTGTCAGCTCTATCACCAGGGAAACATCCTCCTCCGGCTTCAGCATAGATAAAAAGGCAGGCAGATGGGCAATCCGCCCCATAATCACCGGGTGCTTCTGCACATCTGAGAAAGTACTTGTGTCCGGCATGGGCAAAAGCAGGACATCTTTGTCCGCAAAGGCCTCCAGGAACCAGCTGCAGACGCATTTCTCATACTCCGGCAAAAAGGCAAGTTCTCTGACCTCCGCCTCTTCTTCGATTGAAAAAGATACATAACCGGCCGGTCCGTCTTCTGCATACAAAAGCATGAAATCTCCGCCGTCCGCCTGATTCTCTGCTGCCAGCCTCTTCAGATACCATACATCTCTCTGTGTAAAGATGTCGCAGCAGTCTTCCAGAATACCGTTTCCAATCGCAGCTGCCGCCGCATAAGCCGTATCAAAAGACGGCTTTCTAGCAGTGATTCCTGCAAATGAAGCCTGTCCGGTCCGAAGCGCCTCCGCTCCCGGGTCCCCGGGACAAGAAGCTTTTCTTTTCCATATATCCTGAGCATATATATAGGCAAATCCAAATGGCTTATAGATGGCTTCATCCGCCGGCATCAGATAGACAAAAGGCAGTTTTCTTTCCGCCGCATCTCTGAGGCTCCAGGTCAGGAGGCTGGACATGATCCCCTGCCCCCGGACTTCGGCCTCCGTGCTGACACCGACAATATAGGGAAGCCTGGCCTGCTGCCCATACAAGCTGAAATCATATTCATTTTCATGAAGCTGACCCAGGATCCTTCCCTCTTCTTCACAGAGCAGAACCCGGTTATGCGGAAAATACCAGTCAAAATAATACCTGGTAAAGGCATCCGTATCCCCGAAACACCGCTTCCACAGATTCTCCAGCTGCGGCCTGTCATCCACCCGGGCAAGGCGGATTCCTCTCTCCTTACAGCTGTCTGATCTCATACTTTTCCACCAGACGGATCGGATTGTAGGACATCTTGGACTTTCGAAGCCCTTCCAGCCCCATATCATCTTCCCGGTTCACATAAAGGGCATCGGGACACTCGTGCAGAAGGAACTGCTGGAAAATAAAGGGATAGAGGCCGCGGATATTGGGATTGGCCTTCTCCACATGGATATAGGCCATCTTCTCCGCCTTGGCATATACGCCCAGGGTAAAGGCCTGCAGCTCTCCGTCTATATAGATGCCGCCCATCCTGAAGTTGATATAATTGCAGTTGCTGATCAGATAATCGATCCCCCGTAGCTCGGCATTGACACGGTCGTACTCATCCTCGATCCCGCGCAGTTCTTCCCACTTATAAAGGAACTCCATGATCTCATAATAATGCGAAACGCAGTGCATGCTCCGGTATTCGTACCTGTCTGCGTACTCCTTGAGGAAAGCATTCACATGGTTCTTCTTTTTATGATAAGCCTTGCCGCTGTAAGTCATGATCTTCTGAGCGTCATAAATATAATCAAAATACCTTCTGTCCGGAATCACTTCATACTTGTCCGGGTCCAGATCCAGAAGCTTCACTGCCTCGCCGTCACACAGATACAGAGTCATTTTCTGTCCCAGGACATCATTGAAATACTCCTGGGCTTGCAGGAAATAATGCTGCAGCTTGTCCTTACTGCATACAGGGGCCTGGGTGCCGATCTCACCGTCAACCTCCAGCAGCCAGATCAGAGCATCATCAAACAGCAGATAGCTGGTCCTGTAAAAATTCTTCCACATGTAATAACTGGTCAGAATGCTCTCTACTGCTCCTGTATAACGCTGCTTAAACAGGGGAAGGATGCGTTCAAAATCTTCCTTGTGCAATTCCCGGAGTTCGTATTTATCCATAAATGATCATACCTCCTGAAGAAGACATACCGCCTGCGAGGAAATACCAAGACCTTCTCCCGTAAATCCAAGGTGCTCTTCTGTCGTCGCCTTGATATTGATATCAGAAACATCGATTTGCAGAGCCCGGGCAATATTAGCCCTCATCTGCGGAATATGCGGCGCCATCTTAGGCCTCTGGGCAATGATCACCGCGTCAATATTGCCGACCCGGTAGCCGGCCTCATCCAGAAGCTTTCTGACATGCTGCAGAAGCACGATGCTGTCCGCTCCGCTGTAGGCCGGGTCAGTATCGGGAAAGTGCTGCCCGATATCCCCCATGCAGGCCGCCCCCAGAAGGGCGTCCATGATCGCGTGAACCAGGACATCCGCATCCGAATGTCCCAGAAGTCCTTTCTCAAAAGGGATCTCCACGCCGCCGATGATCAGTTTTCTGTTTTCCGTCAGGCGGTGTACATCATATCCCGTACCGATTCTCATTTCACTTATCCTTTCATAAGTTAAGGCAAATGGCTGTCTGCAGACAGCCATTTTATCAATCATGTAAACTTGTAAGATCTGTTTGGGCAGTCCCTGTAAAACCGTACCTGGAAAGGCGCGAAACCTCCATCTCATGCTTGGGCGGTACACCGCTGTTCATCAGACTTCCCAGTACAGCCTCTGACAATGCAGTCCTCTGCTCCGGATCCGTCTGCTCTGCCTCTTTCAGCGCTGACTCTACCTCTTTGCTGTTTTCATGCGGCAGATTGCTCTTTGTCACTTTCGGGATTGCCTGTTCACGTTTGGAAGGTGTCCCCCCGTTCATGACACGTCCGATTACTTCCCTGGACACGTTATAGATCCTCTTTTTCTTCTGCCGTCCCTCTCCCAGCGGAATCACTTTTCCGGAGGAATCATCCTTCAGATAGGGGGCCGGATTGACCGCAGCCCCTCCGATATTGACCTGAAAATGCAGATGTATGCCTGTTGACCTGCCGGTCGAACCGGCAAGACCAATCTGCTGTCCCTTGAACACATAATCCCCAACGCTGACAAACATCTTATAATGATGCATATAATCCGTCACCGTACCGTCCGAATGGCGGATGGAGATCATGTTGCCTGCAAGCCCGTAATCACCTGCCGCAATAACCACGCCGCCCCTGGCTGCGTAGGTTGCAATATGGCGGCCGCCTGTTGCCAGGTCAATGCCCTCATGCATACTGTGAAAGAGCTCTCTGTAGCCAAAGGTACTGGAGATTACAGTCCCCGGACAGGGATTGACATAGGTAGGCAGAAAGCTCTCAAAGTCTTCCAGCGTAATCTGATCCAGCCGGTAAAGCTGATAGCGGTCAATGATATCAATCAGTCTCTGACCGTAACCGCTGTCAGATGTCCACCTCCGGGCAAAATGACTGACCTGAAGGTCCAGATCGTCCTCTTCTTCCAGAAGATCCCTGTCATGGCTTTCCAGATAATCAAAGAAAGCAAACACAGACTCAGAATCCGTATTGTAAGTGTCAGAAAGGCCAAACAGATCATGGGTCCGGTAGGCCTGACCTGTCAAAGATCCGGTGTCCCCCGCTGAAACCGACTCTGCGATCAGCTGAGCCAGTGCCAGTGAAGCCGGAAATCCAGTCTCATCCTGACAGTAAAGAACGGCAGAAATCATCTCCTGGGTAAGAGCCCCGGGGATACCCTCCACAGGCACTTTGGTCGTCGATCTGACAAAATCGACGGTCCCCTGTTCGATTACGGTATCCTCTTTACTGTCGTCTTCATCGGTTCCCTCGGTATCTTTGGTCTCTTTTTCTGATTCCTTTGTCTCTGTGCTTTTCTTTTCTGTCTCTGTCGGAGACGGATCTGTCTCCCTGCTCTCAGACTCTGTTATATCTGCATCTGAAGTCCCCTGCGGCTCTGACTCAGGCACCTGTGTCTCTGTATCCACATAGGCCTCTGTCTCTGTGTATCTTTCCGTCTCTGCCGAAGATTCGGGCTCCGTTATAATCTCTGACGCTGCGTAAGGATCCGTCTCCGTCATAGAAGGTTCAGACTCCGTCTGGCTCATATCAGCCAAAAACCAGCTGCCACCCGGCGCCGTCATCCCTTCCGTCTCCGCTGCAGCGGCAGTCAGGCCAGGCATGATCAGAGAGGCAGAAAGACCGCATACCAGATAATGCGAAAATCGATGGTTAAACAAAGATAGTCCCTCCTAAAAGATGCCAAAACCAAACATTTTCATTGATACTATATTGTAGCACAGAAAGGTGGTTTTTTCAACGCTTTTAATGTATGCGCTTGCGACACGGGAAATGCCCGGCAACAGGACTTGCCTCCTCGTCATCGCTCCGCCGCCTATTGCAGGTGCTCCGGCAA
>CAMHFW010000039.1 GCA_946184675.1 uncultured Clostridia bacterium
GACCCTGCGGGGACAGGCGAAAGCAAGCTTGCTACCACAACCTGACTTGCTATGCAAAGTCGGTGAGGTAGCAAGTCCTGCTGACAAGAGAAAACACAGCAAAACCCCCGAATGGATGCTTTGTGGGCATTCATTCGGGGGTTTTTATCTTGCTTTAGGATAGAGAAACGCTCTGTCTCCAGTAGGGAGACAGAGAACCGTCCCCTGTCTCCCTACTGGATGAGCGCGTGGAATTCCTGCAGGCTCATTACGCCGGGGGCGTCGTCCATATTTTCGGATTTGATGCCGGAGGCGGTTGCTTTGGCGGCTGCCATGGTGGTGATGTAAGGGATGCGGTGTTTGATGGCGTTCTTACGGATGTAGGAGTCATCTACGGTTCCCTTCTTGCCGACCGGTGTGTTGATGATCAGGTCGATCTGCTTGTTGGTGATGGCGTCCACGATATTGGGACGGCCTTCGTTGATCTTCTTGATCCGTTCTGCAGGCAGGCCTGCGGCTACAATCATGTCGTAGGTGCCGCCGGTGGCCAGGATCTTGAATCCGTCTTCGATGAAGCTCTTTGCAACTGCCAGAAGTTCCGGTTTGTCACGGTCGGAAACGGAGATCAGTACAGTGCCGTGACGCGGGATCTCGGTCTTGGTTGCTTCCTGGGCCAGATAGAAGGCGCGGCCCCAGTGCTCGGAGAGACCGAGTACTTCACCGGTAGAGCGCATCTCAGGTCCAAGGATGGGATCGACTTCCTGGAACATATTGAAGGGGAAGACAGCTTCCTTAACACCATAGTAAGGAATGTTCTTGTCCTTGAGCTCCGGTACAGGAGAAGGTCTTCCGGTCAGAGGCGCGGACATGATCTCTGTTGCAATCTGTACCATGTTGATATTGCAGACCTTGGAAACGAGCGGTACGGTACGGGAGGCTCTGGGATTGGCCTCAAGCACGTATACCACGCCGTCCTCGATAGCGTATTGCATATTCATGAGGCCGACAACGTTCATTTCCTGGGCAATCCGCTTGGTATAATCCTTGATGGTAGCTACCTGCTCCTCACTCAGATGGCGGGAAGGAAGGATACATGCGGAGTCTCCGGAGTGCACGCCTGCCAGCTCGATGTGCTCCATAACAGCAGGGACGTAAACATTAGTGCCGTCGCTGATGGCATCTGCTTCGCATTCTGTAGCATTGTGCAGGAAGCGGTCGATCAGGATCGGACGGTCAGGGGTAACGCCGATGGCGGCTGCCATGTAGTTTTCCATCTGCTCGTCGTCATGAACGACTTCCATGCCGCGGCCGCCCAGTACATAGGAAGGACGAACCATGACCGGATAACCGATCTGTCCTGCGATGGCTTTGGCTTCGTCAACGGTAACAGCCATGCCTGCTTCCGGCATAGGAATGCCGAGTTTATCCATCATGCTGCGGAAGAGGTCACGGTCCTCAGCCATGTCAATGGTTTCAGGAGTGGTTCCGAGAATGTTTACACCGTATTTCTTGAGGTCAGCTGCCAGGTTGAGCGGGGTCTGTCCGCCGAACTGGGCAATCACGCCGACCGGTTTTTCCTTATGATAAATGGCCAGAACATCTTCCAGGGTCAGAGGCTCGAAATAGAGCTTATCGGAAGTGTCATAGTCGGTGGAAACAGTCTCGGGGTTGCAGTTAACGATAACCGTCTCAAAGCCCAGCTTCTTGAGGGCAAAGGAGGCATGTACGCAGCAGTAGTCAAATTCGATACCCTGACCGATTCGGTTGGGACCGCCGCCCAGAATCATGATCTTAGGCTTTTCGGTGGTAACGGGATTGCGGTCCTCGGGCAGATTGTAGCTGGAATAGTAGTAGGCGGAATCCTGGGTTCCGGATACATGCACGCCTTCCCACTGCTCGGTCACGCCGATCTTTTCGCGGGCATCGCGGATGCTTTCTTCAGAAACACCGCAGATCTGGCTCAGATATTTGTCAGAGAATCCGTCCTTCTTAGCCTGGGTCAGCTGAGCGTCATCCGGTACCTTGCCCTGGCAGGAAGCGATGATGGCTTCTTCCTCGTCAACCAGCTCTTTCATCTGCTCGATGAAGTAATGCTTGATCTTGGTCAGTTCATACAGCTGCTCGATGCTGGCGCCTTTGCGCAGGGCTTCGTACATAACAAACTGACGCTCGCTGGTCGGATAAACCAGCTCCTGCAGAAGTTCATCCAGCGTCATCTCATGGAAATTCTTAGCAAAGCCGAGACCGTAGCGGCCTTTCTCCAGGGAACGGATGGCCTTCTGGAAAGCTTCTTTATAGTTTTTGCCGATGGACATAACTTCACCGACCGCGCGCATCTGTGTGCCCAGATGGTCGCTGGCTCCTTTGAACTTCTCAAATGCCCAGCGGGCAAATTTGATTACAACATAATCGCCATCTGGAACATATTTATCCAGGGTGCCGTATTTGCCGCATTCAATATCGGAAAGATTCAGGCCGCAGGCCAGCATAGCGGATACCAGCGCAATCGGGAATCCGGTCGCTTTGGAAGCCAGGGCGCTGGAACGGGAGGTTCTGGGGTTGATCTCAATGATGATGATACGGCCGCTCTTGGGATCATGGGCAAACTGGCAGTTGCAGCCGCCGATGACCTGTACCTTGTCCACGACTTTGTAGGCCTGTTCCTGCAGACGGTCCTGGACCTCCTGAGAAATGGTCAGCATGGGAGCCGCGCAGTAGGAATCGCCGGTGTGAACGCCCATGGGGTCGATATTTTCAATGAAGCAGACAGTGATCATCTTGCCGCTGGAATCGCGGACAACCTCAAGCTCCAGCTCTTCCCAGCCGATCACGCTCTCCTCAACAAGGACTTGGTGGACCAGAGAAGCCTGCAGACCGCGGGCACAGACGGTGCGCAGCTCGTCTACATTATAAACAAGCCCGCCGCCGGCACCACCCATCGTGTAAGCCGGACGCAGTACAACGGGATATCCCAGTCTGTCAGCAATCTCCACGGCTTCTTCAACGGAATAGGCAACCTGGCTGCGGGCCATCTCGATCCCCAGCTCGTCCATGGTATTTTTAAATTCGATACGATCCTCACCGCGCTCGATGGCATCCACCTGAACGCCGATGACCTTAACACCGTATTTGTCAAGCACGCCGGCCTGTGCAAGTTCGGAACAAAGATTCAGTCCGGACTGCCCGCCCAGGTTGGGAAGAAGAGCATCGGGACGTTCTTTTGCAATCACTTCCGTGAGGCGCTCAACATTGAGAGGTTCAATATAAGTAACATCGGCTGTTTCGGGGTCAGTCATGATCGTTGCGGGGTTGGAATTGACAAGTATGATTTCATAACCGAGTTTCCGAAGGGCCTTGCAGGCCTGAGTGCCGGAATAATCGAATTCGCAAGCCTGACCGATAATAATCGGGCCGGAACCGATGATCATGATCCGATGGATGTCATTTCTCTTCATGTATAATCCTCCTGTATAAATTAATTCGATATGTTCTTATAAAAGATACATCATTTCAGGCGCCTGCGCAAGTAAAAATAATAATCTGCAGACGCATTTTATTTATGCAATATTACTGCATGAAATATACATTAAATGTATAAAAATGCAATGCTTATGCAAACAACAGGCCTGCTTTTTGCACAGATACCCGGGCAGGCTCTGCAAAATACCTATACCCAGCAGGGAGGAAGTTCCTGTTTTTCCATCCGGACAGGAAGGGGGTATGTCTTTCCGAAAAGCTCCAGTGTGACTTTTTCCAGAATCTCCGGCTGCAGAGGTTCATTGACTTCTACACCTTCAATAGGAAAGGGAACGCGCCGGGTGGGGACTTTTTCTAATCGATACAGTTCGTCCATACCTTCCCAGACATAGCCAAAGACGGGATAGATGCCCAGATGGTCCGGGCAATCCCGGAGCGGGAAGAAGAATTCGCAGGAAGCAAGACCGGCCTCCCCGTAGCCGCCCATACATACGCAGCCCGGATGAGAAGGCAGCGGCGTGATCTCAGGATGCAAGTCAAACTCATTTGGAATCAGAAAACGGCATTCTTCGCGGCCAAAGGCGTTGTAGCTCATGTCAATCCAATTGCCGGGGACAATTCGCTGGATAGCATGATGATCCAGGTAACCGTGCGATGCGGCAAAGATAAAGCTGCAGACTGTATTCGGCGCGTGCTCCGGGAGCAGTTCAATTACAATCTGACTTCCGTTATTCATATAAAGGGTTGCTATAGGATTTTTTCTCATATTTGGCTCCTGTTTTGTCAAAAAAGGTCGATTTCTATCATATTATACCGCAAAATGGGTCTTTTAGACGGGCGAAAAAGCAAAAATCAGCCATTTTTTACCCCCAAAGTGGGAGTGAAATGGCCAAAAGCTTGACAAATTTTAATAAATATGTAACAATTAAAAAACATGAAATAAAAGAAAATGGAAAAAACTGGGATTGCGTGAAAAACACCCGGAGGGAGACAATATGAAACACATCAGACATTGGGTCTGTATGCTTCTGGTCTTGGTTATGGCATTAGCCGTTTCGGTTCCGGCACAAGCCACACAGAGTGAGGCTCAGAGCCAGATCGACGAGTATCAGGAGAAGCAGTCACAGCTCCAGGCTGAACTGGAGGAGTTGAAAAAGAATAAAGATGACGCAGAGACGTATCTGGGCGAACTGGAAGAGAAAGCCAACAAGATTCTTGACAACATGGACAAGATCACCGGTGAACTCAAAAAGACCAATGAGGAGATCATTGTTACCAAGGAGGATCTTGCTGCCGCACAGAGAGATGCAGACGAGCAGTATGACGCGCTCAAGGCCAGGATTAAGGCAATCTATGAGTCAGGTGATACCAATTATCTGGAGGTTCTGCTTGGAGGAGGCGATCTCAAGCTCATGCTCAACAGCATGGAGTATGCTTCCAAGGTCAACCAGTATGACCGTCTGCTTCTGACCAGACTGCAGAAGACACGCGACCGTATTTCCGCTTATAAGACTTCCCTGGAGGAGAAGCGGACGCTGCAGGAAGAGCAGATGAACAAGTACAAGAGCGAGAAAGAGGATGTAGAGCTTGTCATGGCACAGCGTCAGGAGGAGATTGACGCTTTAGGGGATGACATCGATTCTCTGAACATTGATATTTCAAGCCTGCAGGATAAGCTGGATGCGCAGGAGAGCGCTATGGAACAGATCCGGAATCAGGAGGCAGAGGCGGAGGCAGCTGCTGAGCAGATGAGGCAGGCAGAGACGGCTAAGAGTCAGAAGACAGAGGAACCTGTAGTGGAAGAGCCTGAGACGGAGGCACCGGAGACGGAAGCGCCTGAGACAGAGGCGCCGGAACCTGAACCCGAGCCGGAGCCGGATTATTCCTATTCCGGACAGGTACTCAGTCCCTGGGCAGGTACTGTAGAGGGACCTTCCGGCAAGGAGACTTATTACAATCTTGACATGGGCGGCGTAGTCAGCATTATGAGAGATGCGGGCTTCAGCGAGTCTGATTATCCCTACTGGGTACGTTCTGACGGATGTAAGATGCTGGGCCCCTACATCATGGTAGCGGCAGATCTGAGTATCAGACCCAGAGGTTCGACTATCGCAACCAGCCTTGGCACCGGCCTTGTGTGTGATACAGGATCTTTCATCTATGATAATCCTACCCAGCTTGATATCGCAGTCACCTGGTAAATCAATAAAAAGATTATGATTAGCACTCATTTTGTATGAGTGCTAATTTTTTCTTGACTTTTTTCTTTGAAAAGACTACAATGACTGTTAGCAGAGTACACAAGTGACTGCTAATGCAAATATGGAATAATAATACAGGAGATGAATACAATGGCTGAATTCAAACAGGAACAGGGAAGCCTGTCGATTAACAGTGAAAATCTTTTCCCCATTATAAAAAAATGGTTATATTCTGATCATGATATTTTTGTCAGAGAGCTGATTTCAAACGGCTGCGACGCAATCACGAAGCTGAAAAAGCTGGATGTGATGGGAGAGTACCAGCTGGAAGAGGATGAGAAGCTGCAGGTGCAGGTGATAGCAAATTCCGAGGACAAGACGCTTAAGTTTATCGATAACGGTATCGGCATGACTGCGGATGAGGTCCGTGAATATATCACGCAGGTTGCTTTTTCCGGAGCTGCGGATTTCCTTTCCAAATACAAGGATAAGACCAGTGAAGACCAGATCATCGGTCATTTCGGACTGGGATTCTATTCTGCTTTCATGGTAGCAGAGAAGGTTACCATCGATACCCTTTCCTTCGAAGAGGGAGCACAGCCGGTTCACTGGGAGTGTGACGGCGAGAGTGATTACAGCATGGAACCCGGAACCAGGACTGAGCGAGGCACCGAGATTACCCTTTATATGAATGAGGAGTCCCTGGAGTTTGCTAATGAGTACCGTGTCAAAGAGGTTATCAAGAAATATTGTGCCTTCATGCCCGTAGAGATTTACCTCAGCCGCGAGGGTGGTGATTCCCAGTACCAGACCATTGAAAAGGATGATCTGCGCGAGGATGATGTGATCGTAGAGACCATCGTTGACGAGGAGAAGACAGAAGAGAGAGAAAATGAGAACGGTGAAAAGGAGACCTTTGTGGTTTCTCCCAGAAAAGAGCGCTATAAGATCAACCGCCGTCCGGAGCTGCTCAATGATATCCATCCTCTCTGGGCTAAGCATCCCAATGACTGCACTGAGGAGGAGTACAAGGATTTCTTCATCAAGGTATTCCACGATTACAAGGAGCCTCTGTTCTGGATCCATCTGAATATGGACTATCCCTTCAACCTGAAGGGTATCCTCTACTTCCCGAAGATCAACAATGAGTATGATTCTGTAGAAGGGACTATCAAACTCTACAATAATCAGGTATTCGTTGCTGATAATATTAAAGAAGTTATTCCCGAGTTCCTCATGCTTCTCAAGGGCGTAATCGACTGCCCGGACCTTCCGCTTAATGTATCCCGTTCTGCTCTGCAGAATGATGGTTTTGTCAAGAAGATTTCTGACTACATCACCAAGAAGGTGGCAGACAAGCTCAGCGGCATGTACAAGACCGAGCGTGAGAACTATGAAAAGTACTGGGAGGATATCAATCCTTTCGTAAAATACGGTATGATCAGAGATGAGAAGTTTGCCGATAAGATGAAGGATTATGTCATCTACAAGAACCTGGACGGCAAATATCTGTCTCTGCAGGAGTATCTGGACGCTGCCAAGGACAAGCATGAGAATCAGGTATTCTTTGTCAGCGATGAACAGCAGCAGTCTCAGTACATCCGCATGTTCCGTGAGCAGGGCCTGGATGCGGTCGTTCTGCCTCACCTGATCGATCAGACCTTCATTCAGAGGATTGAGATGGAGCATGAGGGCGTCAAGTTCCTCCGCATTGATGCTGATCTGGCAGACATCTTCAAGGAAGAGACCAGCGAGGAAGAGAAGCAGGCTCTGGAAGATGCACAGACCAAGCTGACAGACCTCTTTAAGAAGGCTCTGGGAATCGAGCAGCTTGAGGTCAAGGCAGAGAAACTCAAAGATGCCAAGACCAGTGCGGTTATCACTCTTTCTGAGGATGTCCGCCGTATGCAGGATATGATGCGCATGTACGGCATGAAGGACATGCAGGTGCCCGGCGGAGAAGGCCAGACCCTGGTCCTCAATACCGAAAATGCTCTGGTCCAGTATGTTCTGGCCAATCCGGAGGGAGAGCACACAGAACTCTTCTGCCAGCAGATTTATGATCTGGCTCTCCTGGCTCATATGCCGCTCAGCGCAGAAGAAATGACCAAGTTCGTCGAGAGAAGCAACCAGATCATGGAGCTTCTTGCCAAATAAGAATATTGAAGATGAGATTGGCACAAGGCCGGGAGTTTCCAGACTCCCGGCCTTGTTTTGTGTAATCAGCTGGTAGATATGTTGTAGATGTTTTGCGGATTTCGAAATAGGAGGGGTTTACCACAATGAATACTTGCTCAGGAAAAAGTGGAGGTAGGCGTTGTCTGCAGGAGTCTGCACAAGGCTGGGGCGGACCACGTGTAGACTTTCATACAGAAGATGATGAGGTAGGGACTGTCTCTGTGAGTCTGCAAAGAGTCCTGGCGGACCACAGAACAAACTTGCTAAGTAGAAGGATGAGGTAAGCGAGTCCCTGCGGGGAGGGGCCAGGGGCTGAGGTGGACCACGTACGCAGATGACGCAGGCTTTCTTTTGTGGTATACTGTTCAAAACGATGCAATCTTGTGTGACTAAGAGAGGTTTTGCTATGCGCCATGTGCACGGAGGAGATATTTCAGGCCGCGAAGAGGTCCTGGATTTTTCAGCGAATATCAACCCGCTGGGAATGCCTGAGGCAGTAAAGAGGGCTGCGCTGGCAGGCGTGGCGTCAGCTCAGTTGTATCCGCAGCCCTTTGCAAGAAGCTTGTGTGAAAAAATAGCGGAATATGAATCTGCTAAACTGCAGTCACAGGCAGAGAATGTAATGCAGAATCAGGTCTTTGCAGAGGGCGAACAGCATGGTGCCAAGAGTCAGCTGACTCTTGACGTGGATCAGGTATTTGCAGGAAATGGCGCGGCAGACTTGCTATTTCTGCTGACCAGAGCCTTGAAAACGGAGGAAGGTATCGTCTTTACGCCGGCATTTGCAGAATACGAAGCCGCTTTGCAGGCACAGGGCAGCAGTATTTCTCTGATTCCCCTGAATGAAGATGAGGGGTTCTCGCTGAAACGCCGTCACCTGGGAATCCTCCGCCGACATCTGGCAGCAAAGGAAGAGGAAGACGGCAGGCAGACAAGAGTGATATTTGTATGCCAGCCCGGCAATCCGACAGGTACTTTAATGGAAGAAGATTTGCTGGAAGAACTGGTGCAGATTAGCAGGAAATTTGAAGCCTGGCTTGTCATCGATGCTTGCTTTGTACCGCTTCTGGAAGAGTTGGAGATGGCCAGACAGGAAAAGGTACTGGCCCAGTGTCTGCAGTATGAGCGGGCAGTGATCTTGCGGGCTTTTACAAAGGCATTTGCAATGCCTGGGCTGAGACTGGGGTATCTGGTCTGCAGGGATACTTCTCTGATTGCAAGGCTGAAAGATGTATCCCAGCCATGGAGCGTTTCTTTGCCGGCAATGAAGGCAGGCCTGGCGGCACTGGAGGAACAAGGATATCTCAGGAGCAGCAGGGCTTACTTGCAGAAGGAAAAAGAGAAGCTGTTGAAATGCATGAGAGGAATGGCAGAACAAGCAAAACTTGCTGATGAAGCAAAATCAGCAGACATAAAAGAGCAGCCCGGGCTGATTAAAAAAGTCTACGGAAGCGCTGCCAACTATATCTTTTTCAGGGGAGAGTCAGGATTGGCAGAGATGTTAGAAGTCAGAGGCATACTGATTCGAGACTGTTCAAATTATACGGGATTGGAGCCGGGCTATTACCGGGTTGCGGTGCGGACAACAGAAGAAAATGACAAGTTAATACAGGCGCTGCGGGAAATTGCAGGGGATTACCACATATGAACTTGGCTGTAGAGATTGCGAGGTAGTGATTGCCGCAGGAAGTCTGCAAAAGACTTTGGTGTACCACATGCAGGCTTGCATATAGAAGATGACGAGGTAGTGACTGCCTCCGTGAGTCTGCATATGACCATGGCGAACCACAAAAAGACTTGATAAAAAGAAGAAATGAGGTATCGAGTCCCAACGGGGACGGGCCGAAGGCCATGGCGAACCACAAAAGAACTTGATAAAAAGAAGGAATGAGGTATCGAGTCCCAACGGGGACGGGCCGAGGACTGAGGCGAACCACAAAAAGACTTGATAAAAGGAACCAATGAGGTATCGAATCCCAACGGGGACGGGTCGAAGGCCATGGCGGACCATAAAAAGACTTGATAAAAAGAAGAAATGAGGTATCGAGTCCCAACGGGGACGGGCCAAGGAACATGGCAGACCATAAAAAGACTTGAAAGGGGAGGAGCAGGCATGGCAAAAGTGATCATGATTCAGGGGACTATGTCTGGAGCAGGCAAGAGCCTGATCACGGCGGGACTTTGCCGGATTTTTAAGCAGGATGGCCTGCGTACTGCCCCCTTTAAGTCCCAGAATATGGCTCTCAATTCTTTCATTACCGGAGAAGGCCTGGAGATGGGCCGGGCTCAGGTCATGCAGGCGGAGGCTGCCGGCGTGCTGCCGAGCGTGAGGATGAACCCTATTTTACTAAAACCCACTTCTGACAATGGGTCGCAGGTGATTGTGAATGGCGAAGTGGTTGGGAATATGCCGGCGCGCGAGTATTTTCAATATAAAAAGACACTTGGACCGGTTATCATGGAGGCTTACCGGAGTCTGGCGGCGGAATATGATGTGATCGTGGTGGAAGGGGCCGGAAGCCCTGCAGAGATTAATCTGAAAAGTTTTGACATCGTCAACATGGGTCTGGCGAAGATGCTGGATGCACCGGTTCTGCTGGTTGGAGATATCGACCGGGGCGGCGTGTTTGCCCAGCTTGCCGGAACTATGCTCCTCCTGGAGGAAGAGGAAAAAGCCCGCGTGAAAGGGCTGATTATCAATAAATTCCGTGGAGATCGGACGATTCTGGATCCCGGTGTGGAGATGCTGAAAAAATACACGGATGTGCCAGTGGCCGGCATTATTTCTTATATGCATGTAGACCTGGAAGATGAGGACAGCCTGGCACCGCGGCTTAGTGCAGGAGCAGGTGGGGGAGATGGCACGGCATTACGGGCAAAAGAAGAAGCTCATATCGGGATCGCGGTCATCCGCCTTCCCCACATTTCCAATTTTACAGACTTTCAGGCTCTGGAGCGGATACCTGGGGTGGACTTGCATTATGTCAGAAAAGAATCTGAACTCGGACAGCCGGACCTGGTTCTGCTTCCCGGAACGAAAAACACCATGAGTGACTTGCAATGGATGCGGGAGTGCGGCCTGGAAAGCCGGATCTTAAAGCTGGCCGCAGCAGGTGTGCCGATTATGGGAATCTGCGGCGGCTACCAGATGCTGGGCAGGGAACTTTCAGATCCGGAAGCTGTCGAGACAGGCGGTCGTATGCGGGGCATGGGTCTTCTCCCAATGAGAACAATATTTGAAGGGCAGAAGGTCAGGGCACAGGTTTTTGGCGTGACAGGACAGCTGCAAGGCTTCTGGAAAGAAATTTCCGGAACACCATACGAAGGATATGAGATCCATATGGGCCGGACAATCTGGGAAGAGGCAGGAGCAGAGACATGGACACAGGATGCAGGTGCGGGAGCAGAGATATGCCCGCAGGCTGCGGATACCAAAGAGAAGCTGGGCTCGCAGACTGCAGAAGGCAGGGGCAGAGTCTTGAGCCGGGACAATATCTGCGGAACATATGTGCATGGTGTTTTTGATTCCAAAGAGATGCAGCAGGCGGTTGTCAGCATGCTTATGCACAGAAAAGGACTGGAAGCGGACACAAGCCTTTTTATAGACCACAAAAGTTATAAAGAGAAGCAGTATGATATTCTGGCAGACGGAATCCGGGCAAACATGGATATGGATATGATCTACAGGATTCTGAACAGGAATTGACAGAAGAGCAGCGGAACAAATCCGAAGAGGAAGCCAGATGAAAAGAGAGGCATGAAATATGGATCATAAGTGGGAATATGTGCTCCCAGGTGAGATAGAGAAGAGAAGTTTCAGCATCATCGAGAGCGAGCTAGCAGAACGCGGAATTGAGCTGGATCCTGATAAGGCCCCGGTCATAAAGCGCTGTATCCATACCAGCGCGGATTTTGATTATGCAGACAACCTCTGTTTTTCGGAAAGTGCTCTGGAAGCAGCATGGGATGCGATCCGTGGTGGTGCCTGGATTGTTACTGACACCCAGATGGCCCGGGCTGGCATCAATAAAAAGCTGCTGGCTCATTTTGGCGGCCAGGTGGTCTGCTTTATGTCGGATGAAGATGTCGCAGCTGCGGCCAAGGCTGCCGGGACGACCCGGGCTGCCATTAGCATGCAGAAGGCGGCTTCTCTTGATAAGCCTTTGATTTTTGCCATCGGCAATGCACCGACTGCATTGATCGAGCTGGACAAGCTGATTCAGGAGGGCAGAGTAGCTCCAGAGCTTGTCATAGGCGTGCCGGTCGGATTTGTCAATGTGGTCGAAGCCAAGGAACTGATCATGGAATCCGGCGTGCCATATATCGTCGCCAGGGGCAGAAAAGGCGGCAGCAATATCGCAGCCGCAATCTGCAATGCTCTTCTGTATGAGCTGGGCAAGCAAGAAAGCTGAATCACTATCAGGGTTGTCGAAGCAGGAAATAAGAGCTCAATAATAACAGGAAATTGATTAGGATCAGGAGGAGATATAAGGAAATCTTCTCCTGATCATTTTTTCGAAATGCTTCATGTTGATGATATGATCACTTGATTCCGTGGTAAAGAGAAAGTTGTCACCGATATGCAATTCCTAGACGCAGAAGCCTATCCGCTATCATGTTCTCGCTCTTAGAGCGGACTCTTTCTCCATTTTCTGTAGTTATTTCAGGGGCATTTTCGGAGAAGGGTTTACCTGTATATTCCGCAGCAAGCCATGACTGGATGAACATTTCATCAGGCATTACATAGAGAGTGACAAGTTCCTGGCGGGCAGGTGACAGGTTTTCGTAGACAGATGCCAGATACTGGTAGAAGGCGTGCATACCGGACCTGCCGCAGTATTTGGAGGAAGCCGGAATCTCCTTTCGCAGTATTTCAGCGGCGGCCAGAAACTTCTGATCATATTGTTTCTGAGCGAGTGACCGGATAAAAGACATCTTTTTTTTTCTTATGTAGGTGATCTTTTCTGTATCAGGTTTGGCATAGTAATACTGATATGAATTCTTATTTGTGCGTATCTGAAGACTACCTGCAGGTTTAGAGGCCAGAGACTTTCTTGCTTGCTTGATGAGAGTATTAAGAATTGACAATTGAGTTTCCTGATAGGTATCCATAATGCGCAGCCCTCCTTGAGATGATAAAACAATGCATAATGTGTGATAACTATTTGGAACTTGAGTATACAACAGATCAGAGAGAAATAAAATTATCATTTATCGGGAAAAAACGACATTACACTGGCATGATGAGGGGAGTCGGGTAAGACACCACATT
>CAMHFW010000040.1 GCA_946184675.1 uncultured Clostridia bacterium
GAAAACGGAGAGGGAGACAGAGAACCGTCCCCTGTCTCCCCCCCGTCTTACAATTTTTTGCCAATCTGATAGCCCTGGTGGATGGCTTCCATGATTCTGCCGGGCTTTGCCGCGTCACCTATGGTATATACGTGGTCTGCGATGCCTTCCGGCAGGTCTTTATATGCAGCCACTGAACGAACGCCCAGGCTCAGTACCACACGGTCGACCGGCAGTTCCCGTTCTTCTCCGCTGCTGATTTCGAGGAATCGTACCCGGTCCTCTTCGATGGCGAGCAGCTGCCTGCCCGGCATCAGGATTACATTGGCGACCAGAAGTTTCCCCATCGCGTCGGTGCGGGAAGCGATATAGGCAGTCGGCGCGATTTTCGAATCCATCTCCATGACCATTACACTGGTGCCCGGAAGAGTTGTCAGATATTCCGCTGTTTCCAGGCCGGTCAGTCCGCTGCCGACGATCAGAACGCTCTCTCCTTTAGGGAGGATCCGGCCGCTTAAGATATCAGCCGGCGTACAGACGATGGGCAGGTCTGTGCCGGGAATAGATGCCGGAATCAGGGCTGTGCCGCCGGTTGCATCGATCAAGGCATAGGGATGCAGGGCACTGAGTTCCTCTGCACGCAGCTCTTTGTTGTATACAATAGATACTCCCGCATCCCGGCAGGCCTCTGTCAGATAAGAGATCAGCCAGTTCATTTTTGCCTTGCCCGGAACCGCCGCTGCCAGAGCCAGCTGTCCGCCGGCATGGTCTTCTTTTTCATAAAGAGTGACTGAAAAACCTCTCTGCGCTGCTATCAGTGCCGCCTGCATGCCGCCGGGACCGGCGCCGAGTACAATCACGCTGCGGCCATTTCCATCCTTTTCAAGCTCTTTTTCTTCAAACTCCTTGCCGGCAGCCGGATTGACCGAGCAATATGCCGGATAACCGGCTTTGAGATTTTCAATGCAGCGCAGGCAGGAAATACATCGGCGGATCAGAGCAGTGTCTCCTGCTGCCGCCTTATTGACCCATTCTGCGTCTGCCAGATAATTTCTGGCTGAACCAACGAAATCTACATCTCCGGAGGCAAGCATTTCCTCGGCGTAAGCCGGATCACGGATCACGCAGACCCCGATCACCGGAATCTTTACGCTCCTCTTCACAGCCTTCACCAGAAAGCGTCTCCAGCCCTGTTCATAGGTCATATATTCGATGCTCTGTCCGCGGGGGCTGGCAGATCCGGAAGCTGTGATATCCAGTGCATCCACGTCAAGGGCCTCCAGCCGCTTGCAGATGGTAATGCCGTAGTCCGGATGATATCCGTTCTCACCTATATACTCTTCCAGAGAAACTCTCACGATCAGAGGATAATCCGCCCCGCATGTTTTCCGGATTTCCTCCACTATCTCTTTCAAGAAGCGGAAGCGGTTCTCGCTGCTGCCGCCATATTCATCCTTGCGCTGATTGTATGTCGGACTCAGAAACTGATGAATCAGGTAAAAATGCGCTGCATGAACCTCCACGCCGTCAAAACCGGCCTCTTTGAGCCGGAGGGCAGCCGCGCCGAAGCGTTTCACCAGATCATGAATCTCATCCAATGTAAGCGGCCGGGTCGGAACGCCGCTCGCAGCCGGAATCCCGCTGGGAGAAAGAACTTCTTTATTAAAACCGGGATTGGCCGTATTGCCGGGATGCTGCAGCTGACCGACGATAGCGCCACCCGCTTCATGGATAGAATCTGCAAGCTTCTTCAGCCCGGCTATGTGTTTATCATCACTGGCTGACAGCTGACAGACCGCAGAAGTTCCGCAGCTCTCCTCGAGATCCGGGTAACACCGGTAATGATCATTCCTGCGCCGCCTCTGGCGCGTTCTGTCAGAAACACGAGTTCTCTTTCCGTCACGCAGCCGTCCGCCTGTCCGAAGCCTGTGCCCATAGCCGTCATAACACAGCGGTTGCGCAATTTCAGTGTGCCTATCTGTCCTTCTGAAAAAAGGTGGGGAAATGTTTTTTGCATGGTAATCCTCCCTGTTCCATGAACTCCTTTTGCAAGTGCCTCTATGTCTTTCCAGGCAGTGTCATCTTTTCTAAAGTATACCATACCCTTTATTACAGAAAAAGAGGGCATGAGGGCACCGCCGGACCATTCCCAAACTCCTTCATCTGCCGAAAAAAGAAGAAAAAGACACCAACTGCAACTGGTGTCTTCTTACTCATTTTCCAATCTGTTTATTTCTTTCCGAAGCGCCTGCCTGGCTTTCGCTCTCCACTCCCGCCAGTAGTCACAGCTCATACTGCCGCGTTTGTGGCCATTATGTCCGGAGCGAAGGTGCTTGTTATACTCCACCAGCATGCTGATGCCGGCATCGGGTTTCCGCATGGTCTTCTCCTCCTTTACAAACAGGCCTTTTCAGGCTCTTATTAAAAAAGCAAGCCTGAGACATTTTGGCTTGCAAGGGCAATATCTTCCCGCGTTGGAACGGGTCTGTCACACAGCCTGTTAAGCTGTAACTGCCACCGACACCGGTTCGTGGAATCCGGCAAATACTTACATTCAGGTTTCATAGAGTTCCTTTGGACACATTCTGCTTTGCGGGCTTCAGAGACTGCCGTCTCTTAGAGTTGCATCTACTTGTACTATCTCACAGCTTGCCTTGCGGGCTCACCGCGGCTGCATATCACAGCAGCATAAGTCGGCTTTCACCTGAGCGTCGCGCACGCTTTTGCTTCTTCCAAACCTTAACGACGGTCCCAGGATATTCTATGGGTCCTGGCTCCCGGCACTTATGGGTTACGAGGTGCGCGTCTGAACATCCGTACCTTTTGAGCACGGCCCATTCATCGCAACCCTGTCTGTCTTGCGGACATCAACTTCGCAGCTTTGCCCACCCTTTCGGGCTCCGAGCAAAAGTCTTTGATCAGATGAGCATTTTCTCCTGCAAAGATCACACCCACCAGCAGCCAGCCGTCCACGCGTTTCCGCGGTTAGGGTTTTAGGACCCGTCTCAGGATCCCCGTCCTTCCACGCCTTACACCGATTGGCTCTCCGGCCTGAGGAAGGAAGTCGGCTGTGCTGATTTTCCGATGCACTGTTTTTGCAAACAGTCGCCGTCCGGCCAAAAGACGGCTTTATCCGTGTCGCCACGTTTATCTTAAGGACCCGAAATCGGCCCTGTAAATAACTTACAAGGTCATTATACAGGGCTGGTTTTCATATATCACGGAAAAAAAGTTGCGAACTCATTACGGGAAAGGACTCAGAAACCGTCCCCTGCCCCCTACTGCTCCAGTGTATATCCTTCTTCTTTACTGCCGGTCAGCCGGAAGCAGGCGGTTTTACCGGGTTGCAGTGCGGTCCGGAGCTTATCCGGCATTTCGATTTTTTCCCCGGACGGGGTGATAAAGGAAAGGGCGATTTCAAGCGTTGCTCCTTCTATCTGGCTGCCTCCGAAGTCCGGTTCCTGCACGTGAAGCCATATGCTCCCGCCGACACCAACCGGCGTATTGTCCGCATTCGTTCCTCCGCCGGAGGAGCAGAGTTTGCCGTCACGGTAGCAGCTGTGCTCAAAGCTCTGTATCTCTATATCGCTCTCGTTGATGACCTGAATCCAGAGCTCTTTCTGTGCGGCGTCTGTTTCCTCTGTCGGACGGACGCACAGATTCAGGCCGGATTTTTTCAACAGCGCATCCAGGGTGCGGATGTTTTTTGCGCAGTTCTTAATATCTTCTCCCAGAAACTCTGTCGCATCCGCTGCTGTGATATTGCGTGTCACTTCTCCTTTTTCCGTATTGTATACAAAGCTGACATGATCCAGATTGCCGATCAGGCCGATGAGAACCCGGCCAAAGGCATCCATGTCCTGCTCCTTCTGTGCAAGCTTCGCCTCTTCTATTTCAAGAGGCAGCAGTGTAATCTTCCAGCCGTAAGGCTCCTGCTCAGTTTCCAGTTCGTTCTGGTAAGTACCGAGATATGCCGTCATACTCATGGCATTCGCTGTTCTCTGATTGGCCGGCATATCACCCACGTAATCATGCCTGGTCTCAAATAGTTCCGCCGCCTGTGCAGAAACCGTTGCTCCCTGCGACCAGACGATCCGGCCGCCAATCCGTACTTCGCGGATCTCCCCGCTGGCTGTATATTCGCCATGATGGTTTCCGGGATAAAGAGGACTTGCCAGAACAGACCTTGCCTTTACCGAAACCACACCGTCCTCTTCTGAGAAGGACAGGCCTGCGATGGCCGAAGCGCTTCCTGTCGGGACAGCCTCAAAACTCATGGTTTTCCCTTCTATCTGCAGATTTGCCGCGTCCCATTGCAGTTCATCGCTGTTTCCGATGAGAAAAACTCTCAGGCAGAAGACCGCAGCTATGATCAGCAATGCCCCTGCGATACTTCCCAGCACAATCCTGCGGTTGCGCTTTTTATTCTTTTTCAGGAAATCAATCTCTTTCTGCTCCTGTGCTTCCGCCTCCGGTTCCCTTTCCGGCGCGCGCATGGAGGCATAGACTGCCCGGCAGCCGGCGCAGTCATCCAGGTGCTCCCGGACCAGCTGGTTTGTCGTCTCGCTGGTCAGCTCATCAATATAGGAAGGAAGAAGGTCCCTGATCACTTCACATGGAATCTTATTCATTCTGACACTTCCTTTCTCAGTTTTTCTTTCACCCGGTAATAGGTCACCCTCGTCCAGTTCTCACTTTTGCCGAGCACCTGCCCGATTTCCGCAAAGGACAGTCCTCCGAAAATCCGCAGATACATCACTTCTCTGCCCGGTTCCGGCAGCTCGTGTATCTGCCGGAGCAGCTCCATCCGGCCCTGCTGCTGCAAGACCTCCGCCTCCGCAGAAGACATCAGCCCGGCATCCTCAGCCAGCTCTTCCTGGACGGGATGTTTCCTTCGCCAGGAAAAAAGCACGCGTTTTGCGATCGCACACAGCCAGGTCGACAGCTTGCAGCTTCCGTCAAAACGGTCAATGGACCGGATCGCCTGATAAAAAGTCTCCTGTGTCAGTTCCTCTGCCAGATCCGCATCCCTTGTCAGGGAAAGCAGATAGCGGTACACGACCTTCGCATACTGCTGATAGATTTCCTCCATTGTCTGCAAGCTCTCACCTCCTTTTCTGCGTGCGGCCTTAAGCCCTCTTTCTATATGTTAATACAGAAAACCCTGCTTTCGTTACAGAAAAATCCCTGTTTTTCAAAAAAAGGTGACAGAGAACCGTCCCCTGTCACCTTCTGATGCGGAAGGATATTGCTTTTTCCGGACACTTGTCCATACATGCCCCACAGCGGATGCATTCCGCGGAATCGGGAAATTTGCGCGGGTCTACCTTCATGCCGCAGGCCCCGGCACAGGCGCCGCAGTTGGTGCAGGAGTCTTCATCGACCCGGATCCGGACCAGGCTGATTTTCTGCATGAACCCGTAAAATGCCCCAAGAGGGCAGAGATATTTGCAAAATGGTCTGTAAATGAATATACAAGAGACCAGGCACAGGATCAGGACCAGCATTTTCCACCGGAAGAGCCAGCCAAGCGCAGGCCGCAGGGTGCTGTTTAACAGGACCAGCGGCACTCCGCCTTCTAAGGTCCCGACCGGACACAGATACTGACAGAAGAAGGGCAGGCCTCCTCCGGACCCGTCTCTGTAAAAAAGCGGCAGGCCGATGACCAGCACAAGAAGAACCAGATATTTCACATACCGCAGAACACGGTCCGCTTTCTCCGGAATCTTCAGCTTAGGTCCCGGTATTTTGTACAGCAGCTCCTGCAAAAGCCCGAACAGGCAGAGCCAGCCGCAGATAAAACGGCCTGCGATCACGCCGGCTGCAATCAGGTAGCCCAGTACATAGAAAGGAAAATCCCGGTCCCGCGCGTTCAGCGCCGCCTGCAGGGCTCCGATCGGGCAGGCGCCAAGTGCCCCTGGGCAGGAATAGCAGTTCATACCCGGCAGGCAAAAGTGTTTAAGCGGTCCTTCGTAAATCATGGGATTTCCCGGCAGAAAGCCTTTGATATAGCCGTTGGCTGCTATTCCGGAAATGATCTGGACCACTTTTCTCAGACGCCCCAAAGACAAGCTTTTTTTACCCAAGGCCGATACACTCCATGCAAATCCGGATGGCTTTGATAAAGACGTCCTCTGCCTGGCCCGCTGCAGCCCCGTATAGACACATGCAGACAGCCGCAGCTAATATCCCCCAGCTGAGGCGGCCGGAAAACTTATTCCTCATCTCCCATTCTCCCTTCTGCTAAAAACGGTTAATTTCCTCTGTATTCCAGGCAGAGCATGGTCAGATCGTCAAACTGGTCCGCGCTCTTTACAAAGCTGTTCACTGCCTGGTGAACATTTCCCAGTACAGCCTCAGGCTCAGCATCCGGGTCCGCATTCAAAGCCTCCAGCATACGCTGCGTGCCGAACAGCTCCTTTTCTGCATTTGTCGCCTCCACGACTCCGTCTGTATAAAGGAAGAGTTTCGCCCCAGGCGCCAGCTGCAGTTCGTATTCTTTATAGCGCATTCCCTCCATGCCGCCGATGATAAATCCGTGTTTGTCCTTTACCAGATCAAACAGACCGTCTGGCTGCTTCACCACCGGATATTCATGTCCTGCGTTGGCAGCTCTGATCAGGCCGGTAGCTGTATCTAAAATCCCCAGCCACACAGTGACGAACATTTCCTCCCTGTTATTGGCACAGATCTGGTCGTTAACCGCCTGCAGGACCTCGGCAGGTCCCCTGCCTGTCATGGCATAATTCTGCACCAGGATCTTGGAAACCATCATAAAGAGGGCTGCCGGCACACCCTTCCCGGACACGTCAGCCATGACCAGTCCCAGGTGGGTATCATCAATCAGGAAGAAATCGTAGAAATCTCCTCCGACCTCCTTGGCCGGAGTCATCGTTGCGTATACATCAAACTCAGGGCGCTCCGGGAAAGCGGGATAGATGTTGGGCAGCATATCCGCCTGAATCCTGGTCGCCAGAGCCAGCTCCGTCCCGATTCTCTCCTTCTCCGCAGTGATTTCCGTAATCTGCTTAATATACTGTCTGGTCCGCTTTGACAGATTTTCAAAAGACTCTGCCAGTATCTCAATCTCGTCTCCCGTACGATATATCTTTTCCATCTCAAAAGTCTGATCGCTGCCGCTTAAGGCATTGATCCGGCGGGTCATATGTTCCAGCGGCTTTACAACCCGGCTGGAAAGGAGTAATGCGCCTGCCAGCGCTGCCAGGAAAATCAGAAGCGTCAGCAGCAGAGTCCCCATCGCAGCCCTTCCCGCCCCCTGCTTAAAAGCAGAGAAGGCTTCCTGCTGGATCTGGTCATACCGGGCCAGCATAGCCTCCGTCGGCTGCCGGGTGATTTCCTCGTCCACCACGGAAAGGACCGTCCATCCAAGCGTCGGCATAGGAGCGCCTGACATATAATAGCTTTTTCCGTCGATTTCGATCCTTGTCAGCCCGGTCTTCTCCTGCAGTGCCTGCCGGATAAACTCCGCAAACTGCTGATTTTCACTGTCCCGAAGGTCCGGCGCGTCATGCTCGGCCTTGAAAATTCCTTCTTTCTGCGGAGAAAAGAGAACCTGCCCGTTTTCACTGATGACGCACACAAAACCTCCGTTTGCAGCTGTATTATCCACATAATCACTGATTCTATCCAGGAAAATATCCGCGCCTACCACTGCGGCAAGCTGGCCGTTCCGGTAGACCGGCGCTGCGCAGACCAGACCGGGAATGTCAGTAAATGCATCCAGTTCCACTCCTGTAAAGATCAGTTCCCCCGCCTCCACAGCCTGCTGATACCAGGGGCGCTCCCTCACAGGGAACGTGTAAACCTGGCCATCTTCCGAAAAGTAAGAGCCCGCCCGGTCATCTGCAAAAAGGATACACCCGTCCGGCGTCGCCACAAAGCAGGAGCTGAGCTTGTCCGAGTTTTCAAACATGGCCAGCATTATTTCTTCCATGTTAGCTGCCAGCCCCAAGGTCTCGGACCCGGCCGGATCAACGCCTTCTTCATGCTGCATCATAAAAGAAGCCCTGCCGTCATTGGCTGCATCCGGCTCTGCATAAGGATGCGCCGAAAAGCGGTCCTCATTGGCAAAAAGCTCTGTCGCAAAAGCCTGCAGAGTCAGTACGTCTGTCCGGACATCTGAAAACAGATCATCGGCGATATAAGCCTGCAAGGCCGTACTCTTGGCCATAGACGCCTCCAGAACTGCCTGCATGGTTTCCTCGGACACCGCCGTGATCGAATCCTGCTGCCTGACATTGACCTCCTCCACAGCCCCTATCATATTTTTCTGCTGATAAATAGCAGACGCAGTGTACGCGCCGGCCAGAACCAGGATCAGAATCAGAACCAGATTGAAAATCTTCTGCTGAAGTCCTCCTATTTTGATGCCTCGTATGGTTTTCATATACTATTCTCCGCCTTAAAAATATTCTATAGCCGTCAAAAGCTCAGAAAGAGTATCCCCCTGAGCTTTTCTGTGAATAATGATGTATCCCCTGCTAACTGGCTTCATAGTATCATAAAGGCAGGCCTCCGTCAAATTCTGCAGCTGTCTTTCCGGCTGCCTGTCCGCCGCAGTTTTCTCTGCCGCAGGATTGACTTCTGCGTCATCGGTACCAGACTGGCTTCTTCCGTAATTGTCACAAAGGAAAATGTCTGCCCCCGCTTTCTCCCGGAAGAATTCGGCCTGTAGCTCCCTTTCTCAAAGCAGCGTGAAATGGTTTTTCTCAAACCGCACAAGCCCGTCATCACGCATTTTGCAAAGCTCGTTTGACATGGCACTTCTGTCAACAGACAGGTAGTCTGCCAGCTGCTGCCTGTTAAAGGGAATGGTGATGCTCGCACTGTTTTGTTTCTTTGCCTCTTCTGATAAATAAGAAATCAGCTTCTCCCGGGTCGTCCTTCTTGACATGCAGCCCAGTTTCTGCACAAGCCCCCTGTTTTTCTCGGAAATTGCAAAGAAGAGATTCTGGACGACCATGGTGTGAAAGCGGCAGGCCGACGAGCAGGTCGAGATCACGCGTTTGACATCAAAGAAAAAGACCGTGCTGTCCTCTACCGCTATCACATCATTCAAAAGTGTTCCGCTCTCCGGTGCCACATATGCTTCACCAAAGATCTCTCCGACTCCGATCTGCCCGAGAATACTGCGGTTTCCCCAGTAATCATCTCTCTGAATATGCAGGCTGCCCTTTGCCAGAACGAGAATATCACTGAGCCGTTCGCCCTGCCGCAGCACATATTCCCCCTTCTTATAGGTCAGCATCCTTGCCCCCAGACAGGAAAGCATGGTGCTGATTTCTTCTTCTCCAACACCGGAAAACAGCTTTGTTTTCCTCAGTACAGGAACAAATTCTTTCATAATTTCCTCTTTCTGTTGTAAAAACAACCGACTTGTTTGTTTTATTGTACTATGATTAAGGCACAGAAATCAAGAAAATCTTCTAATGGAAATCTAAGGAGGAATCGAACATGATCCGGAAAATTATAAAGATTGATGAAGAAAAATGCAATGGCTGCGGGCTTTGTGCCAGTGCCTGTCACGAAGGCGCCATCGATATCATAGATGGAAAAGCCAAACTGGTAAGAGAAAACTTCTGTGACGGCTTCGGCGACTGCCTGCCCAACTGTCCGACAGGTGCAATCAGCTTTGAGGAACGTGAGGCCCCGGCTTATGATGAAGCTGCCGTAAAGGCAGCACAGCAGGAGAAGAAACCTATAAAAATCGATGATATTATGCAAATTGAAGACGAAACGAAACGTAAGGCTGCAATGATGGCGCATCTTGCTGCAGGCGGAACCCCTCCTGCAGGCGGCTGCCCCGGCTCCCGGATGAAGCAGTTTAAGCGGGAAGAGACAGCGCCGGCTCCGGCTGCCGCACCCGGTTATCACCCGGTTTCCCGTCTGAATCAGTGGCCCTGCCAGATCAAGCTTCTGCCCGTAAAGGCTCCCTTCTTTGACGGTGCCAAGCTGCTGATTGCTGCAGACTGCACGGCTTATGCCTACGCCAATATGCATGAAGAATTTATGAAGGGCAGGATCACCGTAATCGGCTGCCCCAAGCTGGATGCTGTGGACTACACAGAAAAGCTGACTGCGATCATTCGCGACAATGATATCAAAAGCGTGACCATCGTGCGGATGGAAGTTCCCTGCTGCGGAGGCCTCCAGAGAGCCGCGGAAAATGCCCTTAAAGCAAGCGGAAAATTCATTCCCTGGCAGGTCGTAACAATCTCCACAGACGGGCGTATTCTGGAATAAGGAGGAAACAGAAATGGAAAGAAAAATGTTTTGTTTTCAGTGTGAGCAGACAGCAGGATGCAAGGGCTGCACGGGCTGTGCCGGCGTTTGCGGAAAAAATGCCGATGTTGCAGGCCTTCAGGACAAGCTGACCGGTGCTCTGATCGGTCTCGCCCGCGCAGTTGGCTCTAATACAGAGCCGACGGAGCATACCTATCAGCTGCTGATCAAAGGGTTGTTTACGACTATCACCAATGTAAATTTCAACGAGAACACACTTCAGGCTCTGATCGATGAGGTCCACGCAGAAAAAGAGAATCTCCTGCCTTCCTGCCCTTCCTGCGCGTCTCCCTGCGGCAAAACCGATGATTATGACATGACCAGTCTCTGGAATGCAGAGGAAGACATCCGCAGCCTGAAATCTCTGATCCTGTTCGGAATCCGCGGTATGGCGGCCTATGCCTATCATGCCCGGGTGCTCGGATACTCCGACAAGCAGGTGGATACTTTTCTTGCCAGGGCCCTCTTTGTCATCGGCGAAGACTGGGACATGGAACAGCTGCTCCCTGTCGTACTGGAAGTCGGAGAAGTCAACTTCAAATGCATGGAAATGCTGGATAAGGCCAATACCGAAACCTATGGCAATCCTTCCCCTGTCACTGTACCTTTAAAGGTTGAAAAAGGGCCCTTTATCGTCATCACCGGCCATGACCTCTATGATCTGAAGCAGCTGCTTGAACAGACAAAGGATAAAGGAATCAATATCTACACCCACGGTGAGATGCTTCCCGCTCACGCTTATCCTGAGCTGCGGAAATATCCGCATCTCAAAGGAAATTTCGGCACTGCCTGGCAAAACCAGCAGAAGGAGTTTGCAAACCTTCCGGCCCCGATCCTGTTCACTACCAACTGCCTGATGCCGCCAAAAGACAGCTATAAAGACCGCGTGTTTACCACAGAAGTGGTTTCCTATCCGGAAATTGTACATATCGGAGAAGACAAAGACTTCACTCCCGTTATCCAAAAAGCTCTTGAACTGGGCGGTTTTGCAGCAGATACGCAGTTCACCGGCATTAACAGCGGTACGACTGTCACTACCGGCTTCAGCCACAGCGCAGTTCTCGGTGTTGCAGATACCGTTATCAATGCGGTCAAGAGCGGTGCGATCCGTCACTTCTTCCTGGTCGGCGGATGCGACGGTGCAAAACCCGGAAGGAACTATTATACTGAGTTTGTAAAGCAGGCCCCCGCTGATACCGTCATTCTGACTCTGGCGTGCGGCAAGTACCGGTTCAACGATCTTGACATCGGCACGATTGGCGGCCTTCCCCGCATCATGGATATGGGGCAATGCAATGACGCATACAGCGCCATCCGCGTTGCGGTTGCTCTTGCAGAGGCCTTTGGATGCAGCGTGAATGAGCTTCCGCTTTCTATGATCCTTTCCTGGTACGAACAGAAAGCAGTCTGTATCCTGCTCACCCTTCTGTATCTCGGAATCAAAAATATACGTCTTGGCCCCTCTCTCCCGGCCTTTCTCTCTCCGAATGTGCTGAACTATCTGGTCGAACATTACAATATTGCCCCGATCAGCACCCCGGAAGAGGACCTGAAAGCGATTTTGGGTTAAGCAGAAATATATATATAACCCCGGAAACTTTTGATTTCCGGGGTTTTGTATATGCCGCGCTGTCGCGCTATAAATACAAAAAAGGGGACTTCCCTGCAAGTAAACTTGCGGGATAGTCCCCTTTTTTGTATTTGCATCGCTCGTAGAAACGCGCACCTTATCTCTTGGAGAACTGTACGAGCGTTAAGAAAACATGCCAGTGACATGTTTTTAGCGAGTACCTCCGAGGCCGAATGAGCCGAGGAGGCCGCGCGTGAGCGCGGGGTGAGAAAACAAAGCCCCCTGCAGTAAAGCTGCAATGATATGTACCCAGAATCCTGGACACATTGACTGACCCTTTAGGCGAAACCCATGGATGCTTTCCTGTACTTTACAGGAGGCATCCATTTTGTTTTAGCCTGGATCCGCTCATTGTTGTAATAGTCTATATATTCACGGACTGCGTCCGAGAACTTCTCAAATGTTGTATAGTCTTCCTCATGTCCATAGAACATCTCGATCTTTAATCTCCCGAAGAATGTTTCCATGATACAGTTGTCATAGCAGTTGCCTTTGCGCGACATCGATTGGATGATCCCGTGTTCTTTCAAGGCGTTCCTGAAGTATTCATGCTGGTACTGCCAGCCTTGGTCACTGTGGAGTATAAGACCGGTTACATCAGGGAACTTTTCAAACGCCATGTCCAGCATCCGCCGAGTCTGCTCCATGTTCGGATGGAGGGACAGATCATACGATATGACCTCACTGTTGTTCATATCAAGAATCGGCGACAGGTAGCTCTTTCCAAAAGGAAGGCTGAACTGTGATACATCGGTCGTCCATTTCTCAAGCGGAGCCGTCGTGCTGAAGTCCCTGTTAATGATGTTGGCTGCAACTTTTCCGACTTCTCCCTTATAGGAATGGTATTTCGTACTCGGGCATTTACCCTTCAGTCCCATGACATTCATCAATCGCTGGACACGTTTGTGGTTGACCTTCTTTCCCCGATTCACCAGTTCCGCGTGAACCCTGCGTACTCCGTACCGCCTCTTATTCTTGATAAATATATCTGCGATTTCCTCCGCCAGATCATGGTTCCTTTCCGCCACGACATCCCTTCTTGACAGTTCAAAATAATAGGTGGATCTGGAAAGACCCATGGCTTTCAGGAGGTGTTTCAGCTGGTACCCTTCTTCCCGGAGTTCTTTAACGATCGCTGCTTTTTCGCCTTGAGACGCGCAGCTTCTCTTTCTTCTCTCAAGGCGAT
>CAMHFW010000041.1 GCA_946184675.1 uncultured Clostridia bacterium
GGCATATGCTTTTGTCAAGCTATTATTTGAGCGGATTTATCTTTGTTTACAGGAAATACAAGGCTTATTCCACAGGAGTGAAGAGAGCGTCGACAAATGCATCTGCATCAAACTTCTGCAGGTCTTCAATCTTCTCTCCGACACCGATAAACTTAACAGGGACGCCAAGTTCTGCTTCGATTGCGATCGCTATGCCGCCCTTTGCTGTACCGTCAAGCTTTGTGATAATGATTCCTGTGATTTCAGCTGCTTCCTTAAACTCTCTGGCTTGTACCAGGGCATTCTGACCGGTTGTACCGTCAAGAACAATCAGCGTTTCTCTGTAAGCTTCCGGATATTCCCGGTCTATAATGCGATTGATCTTGGACAGTTCCGCCATCAGATTCTTCTTATTATGAAGACGTCCGGCAGTATCACAGATCAGCATATCCGCCTTGCGTGCCTTGGCCGCTGAAATGGCATCAAAGATTACAGAACCGGGATCAGATCCCTCCTGACCGGCGATAATATCCACACCGGCACGTCTGGACCATTCTGTCAGCTGTTCAATGGCAGCTGCGCGGAAGGTATCCGCCGCAGCCAGAATAACCCTCTTGCCGGAAGCTTTGTACTGACCGGCAAGTTTTCCTATGCTTGTTGTCTTTCCGACTCCGTTTACCCCGATTACCAATACAACCGAGGGATGGTTTTCAAATTCATAGGCGCTTTCATCCGGTACCATCTGCTCTTTGATGCTGCTGATCAGAAGCTGACGGCAGTCCTCCGGCTTTTTGATGTGCTGCTCCTTTACCTTTTCTTTGAGTTCATCGATAATCTTTTCAGTAGTAGCAACTCCAAGGTCAGACATGATCAGGACTTCCTCAAGCTCCTCATAAAAATCATCATCGATACTGGAAAATCCGGAGAAAATAGAATCGAATCCGGACATGATGCTTTTTCTGGTCCTGCCAAGTCCGGCAGCCAGTCTCGCAAATAATCCCTTTTTTTCTTCTGACATGTATTACCTCCTATGAAAGGTCTGCCTGCACAAAATCGACAGAAACAAGAGTGGATACGCCTTTCTCCTGCATGGTGATTCCGTAAAGAACATCTGCCGCCTTCATGGTGCCGCGTCTGTGTGTGATGACGATAAACTGTGTATTTTTCGTCAGATTATGCAGATACTCTGCAAAACGGCGCACATTAGAATCGTCAAGCGCTGCCTCGATCTCGTCTAAAAGGCAGAAGGGAGACGGTTTGAGATTCTGGATGGCAAAGAGAATGGCAATTGCCGTAAGTGCCTTCTCACCGCCGGAAAGCTGCATCATATTCTGCAGTTTTTTGCCGGGAGGCTGTGCTGTGATGATGATGCCTGTCTCCAGCAGATTTTCAGGGTCCGTCAGGGTAAGCGTACCCTTTCCTCCGCCAAACAGAAGTTTGAATACCCGGTCAAATTCCTGGCAGATCTTGGCAAAATTCTCAGCAAACTGCTTTTCCATGGACTTATTGAGCCCTTTGATGATATCTGTCAGCTTTTCTTCTGCATTGACCAGATCATCGTACTGCTCCTTCATCTCCTGGTAACGGCTGCTGACAGACTTGTACTCTTCTACAGCATTGACATTGACGCTGCCGAGGCCGCGGATCTCGGATTTGACATCTGAGAGCATTTTGCGAAGTTTTGTCTGGGAACAGGACGCGTACTCCTCTGTCTGAAGGGGCTGACACTGGTTCCAGGTCAGCTGATACTCTTCCCACATATAGTTGCTGAGCTGCGTGCGGGCATCCTGGATCTTTTCCTTCTGACTCTCCAGACGGAATACTTCCTTATCCAGATCTGAAATCTGGTCTGAAATCTCTTCTCTTTTTGCAAAAAACGTACGGTGTTCGGAAGTATACTGATCCCTTCTGGAGCGGATTTCCTCCAGACCCTTTGCCTTTTCCTCCATCTGACTGCAGGTTGTCTGAAGCTTCTCCGCATTGATGCGGATCTCTTCTTCTGCCTGTGCCAGCTTGCTGTCTGCTCCTTCACGGCCTTCCAGGCTCTTTTCATATTCCAGTTCCTGTTCATTCTTATCAGCCAGGGCCGCAGCTTCTTTTTCTTTTAAGAAGGTATACTGCTGTCTGATATTGGCCAGGACAAGATTGAACTCATGGATCTTCTGCGTGTAGTCTGCTTCTTCTGCTTCCAGCTCCTGCAAAACAGAGGTTTGCGCGGCCTGTTTTTCCTGTGCAGCTTTTCTGTCAGATTCAGAACGGGCAATGGTCTGATGGAGAGACGCTTTGCTCTCATCATTATCCTTGTCCTTCTGCTGCAGGTCTTTCATTTCACGCTGGATATCTTCAAGTACTTTATCATGGCTCTGCTTGCTCTCTTCCACCTGCTTCATGCGGATGGAAGCGGTATTTCTGCGCATTCCGAGCTTAGCCTTCTCTGCGCCTGCCTGCTCAGCCTCCTCCTCCTGGGAGTTGATGGCTTTCTCCAGCTTGCTGATTTCTTTACGCTGGTCGGCAATTTCCCTTTCCAGAACATGACAGGCTTCCCGCAGTTCCTCAATCTCACGGCGTCTGCCGAGAAGATTTCCCGAATTTTTATAGGCACCGCCGGAAATGGCTCCGCCCGGTGTCAGAAGTTCACCTTCCAGTGTTACAATCCTGAGAGAATGATGATACTGTTTGGCCAGGCTGATCGCGTGGTCCATATGGTCCACCACATAAACCCTGCCCAGCAGATAAGACAAAAGGTCTCTGTATTCCTTATCCGTTTTCACCAGGGTATCAGCTACGCCGATCACACCAGGCTGACTGCATACATCCTCTGCCTCTTCATTGCTGACCGGTCTGATCACAGAGAGAGGATAAAAGGAAGCGCGGCCGGCACGTTCCTTTTTCAGGATCTCAATCATTTCCTTTGCAGCCTTTTCATCTTTGGCTACAATATTAGACACAGAGCTGCCGAGAGCGGTTTCGATGGCAGTTTCATATTTCTTTTCCACAGAGATAATATCTGCCACTACGCCGATTATGCCCTTATGTTTCTTTTTGAGCTCCATGACCCGGCGGACGCCATGCGCATATCCGTCATAACGGTCCGCAACGGACTTTAATGTATTATATTTGGAAAGCTTCTCATGATAAGAACGCTCATTATCCGATAATTTGATCCGCAGATGTGTCAGCTGGGCATTGGTCTTAGACAGTTTGGCTCTGGCGGATTTTTCCTTCTCCTCGATTTGTCTCAGAGAAGCATCGATCTCCTCCAGTTCCGCCTGAAAGGCTTCCGTCAGAAGGCCTTCCTTGTCAGTCTCACTCTGCACGGAAATCAGCTGGGCGGAAAGCTCAGCCTTTCTCTGGGCGATCTGTTCCCGGATGGCATCGTGTCTTTCGATGTGTCCTTTTAGATCTGCCTCCCCGCTGATGCTGTCAATAATATCCGTATTGAGGGAATCGATCAGTTTTCTGCACGCTTCTTCGCGGGTACGAATCTCCTGCAGATGGCCGATCAGAGTCTGACTCTTGTCAATGTTCTCCTTCTCCTGTGTCTGCAGCAGGGCGTCTTCTTTCTCATAACTCAGAAGTTCCGCCTCACGTGCCTCGATCTTGCTCTTGAGCTGGGACAGAAGCTGACTGTTTTGGGAGATGTCGCCCTCCGCTGTTTTTTTACGTGCCTGAAGAAGACGGTCCTCACCCTCCAGACGCTCTTTTTCTACAGCCAGATTCTGCAGCATTTCCTGCGTGCTTCTGATTTTTTCGTCATATTCACTCAGGAGGGCTTCCATCTCGGTATAGGTTGATTTGATTGTTTCATACTCACTTTTGAGTCCGGCAAGCTGTCCGGATGCAATCGTGATTTTCTCAGAAACTTCATCTCCCTCGGTTTTGAGTCTTTCAAAAGAGGTCAGATACATATTGGCATCGAGAATCTTCAGACGGTCACGCAAAGCAAGATAGAGCTTGGCCTTCTCGGACTGCTTTTCCAGAGGAGCCAGCTGCCGTTCCAGCTCAAAGAGAATATCTTTGACCCTGCTCAGGTTCATGCGCTCTGTTTCCAGATTCTTCTCTGTCAGCTTTTTGCGCTTTTTATATTTCACAATACCAACTGCCTCATCGAACAGCTCTCTGCGATCCTCCGGCTTTCCGCTCAGGATCTTATCAATCTGACCCTGTCCGATGATGGAATATCCTTCTTTTCCGATACCTGTATCAAAAAAAAGCTCCTGAATATCACGGAGTCTGCAGCTGCGTCCGTTAATCTTGTATTCACTTTCTCCGGACCGGTAGACCCGCCTGGATACTGTAATCGTATCAAATTCAGAAGAAACATAATGATCTGAATTATCCAGCGTGATGGATACATAAGCAAAACCGAGCGGCTTGCGGTTCTCTGTGCCTGCAAAAATGACATCTTCCATTTTTGAGCCTCGCAGCTGCCGGGCACTCTGTTCTCCAAGAACCCAGCGGACTGCGTCGGCAATATTGCTCTTGCCGCTGCCGTTGGGGCCTACGATTCCGGTAATGCCCTCCCCGAAGCGAAATGTCATCTTGTTTGCAAAGGACTTAAATCCCTGCACTTCGATGCTTTTCAGGAACATAGATTTCCCCCTGTGCTCTTCTGTAATGCTAAAATGGCGTGATAGGCGGCATCCTGTCCGGCTGCCTGCTTGCTGCGTCCGCTGCCAGTCCCGATTGTCTGATCTCCCAGTCTGACTTCCATGAAGAAGATCCGGTCATGTTCCGGCCCCTGCGTGTCAGTCAGCACATAAGAGATGGGCTCTTTGTGGTCTTTCTGCAGGATTTCCTGCAGTATGGTCTTGCTGTCCTGGCGGAGAACCTTATGTTCAATGTCATTTAAGACAAAAGTTTTGATAAATTTCTCAGCAGGCGCAAGGCCTCCGTCCAGATAGATCGCACCGATCACAGACTCGAAAGCGTCTGATAAAATCGAATCGCGGTCTGCCCCGCCGTTCTTCTCTTCCCCGTGTCCCAGGAGAAGATGTCTGCCCAGAAAAATCTCCCGCGCAGATGCTGCCAGCGACGGTTCACAGACAAGACTCGCCCTTTTTTTGCTCATCTCACCTTCCGGCATATCCGGGTAATTGCGATAGAGAAATTCGCTGCTGACGATCTCCAGCACTGCATCCCCCAGGAACTCAATCCTCTCATTATGATGCAGGTGCTGTCCCTTATGCTCGTTGGCGTAGGAGCTGTGTGTGAGAGCCAGCTTCAGGAGACTCTGGTCCCGGAAGCTGTATCCGATCCTCTCCTGCAGCATGGCTGCCGTTTCTTTATTAAATATCATTTTCTGTCATTTCTTTCTGATTATCAGGCTGTACGGCAATTTCAATCAAATGCGCGATATCCTGCTCTACAAATGTCATGCACTGTTCTACAGCGATCCGAATCTCCTTGCGGGTAGAATTGCCATGGGCCTTCACTACAAGCCCCTTGGTACCGAACATAGGCGCGCCGCCATGCTCAGAGGCGTCAAATACTTTCAGGGTATTTTTCAGATCTTTTTTGATCAGGAGACCGCCGATCTTTCCCTTCAGGGAAGACATCATGGTTTCCTTGATCTTGGACATGAGGGCTGCAGCAACGCCTTCATACATCTTCAGGACTACATTGCCCGCAAAGGCTTCCGCAACAATAACATCAGCCTTATCAAATGGTACATCTCTGGCCTCCAGGCTGCCGATAAAATTGATGTCCTTACATTCTTTCAGCAGAGGAAATGTCTCTCTGACCAGCTGGTTTCCTTTATATTCTTCTGTGCCGATATTCAGAAGACCTACACGGGGATTTTTCACTCCCATCAGGTGTTCCATATAGATCGACCCCATTTTTGCAAACTTAACAAGACTGGCCGGACGTGCATCCACATTGGCGCCGCAGTCAATCAGAAGGGAAAACCCATTCACACTGGGAATCAGAGGGGCAAGAGCCGGACGCTCGACCCCTTTCACCAATCCCACATATTTGCGGGATCCCAGCAGCATGGCTCCTGTACTTCCGGCGGAAATAACAGCATCCGCCCTTCCATCCTTCACCAGTTTCATGGCTACAAGCAGGGAAGCGTCTTTCTTGCGCTGCACTGCGATCATCGGGTGCTCTTCTGCTTTGATCACTTCAGAAGCGTGTACAATCTCAAGTCTGTCCTTATCATAGGACTGGCCTTCCAGTCCCTTCTCCAGTGTCTCTTTATCTCCGACCAGGATAATGCTCACATTTTCATTGGCGGCAAGCGCGTCAACACTGCCTTCAATCGCGCTGACAGGTGCAAAATCTCCGCCCATCGCATCAATGGCTACTGTAATTCTTCTATTCATAACAGACTCCTTATTAAGAAGAAAAGCTGCCAGGAATGATCTTCCGTAGCAGCTCTACTTTCTTTCAATCTTTGATCAGGCTTCCACGTTAACGATTTCTTTCTTATTGTAGGAGCCACATTTCTTGCAGACTCTGTGGGGCATCACTAAAGCACCGCACTTGCTGCACTTGGATAATGAAGGAACCGACATCTTCCAATTAGCTCTGCGCTTGTCTCTTCTAGATCTGGATGATTTGTTCTTAGGGCAAATCGACATGGCTTACACCTCCTTATTGTTTGCTATTAAAAATATCCATGATAGCAGACATCTGAAGATCAGGGGACCGGCGGTCACAGCCGCAGTCACCCAGATTGAGATTGTGTCCGCATACGGGACACAGACCTTGACAATCTTCTTTGCAGAGAATCTTCATGGGCAAATGAGGGATAAGCTCATTATAAACCAGAACATCTGTATCAAGAGACTCTTCTTTCATAAAACAGATATCATTGATATCTTCCAGAATCCCCTCTCTGACCTGATCAAAATCGACACTGCGGTCAATTTCCGGAGAGAGAGAAATATGAACGGTATCCAGACATCTGCTGCAGGGAGCGGAAAGCTGAAGATCGACATGTCCGCTGATCCTGATCCTGCTTTTCCCGCCGCTGATGTGCAGTTCATACGCGCTGCACTCATCTACCTTATAGGTAACTCCGCCAAAGTGAAAATCCTTAAGACCAAGCTCCGGGGAAACAGTAATCTCCTTCCCCTTTGAGGAAAGGATCTCGGAAATATCAATATACATACTTAATCTCCAATCCCATGCCTTAACAATTATACATGGCTGTATACATTTTGTCAATAACTTTTTCTGATACGAATGCTGGTTCTGCAAAGGATTTTTTCCGCCTATTCAGTCTCTTTCATAGATGTCTCTGGAATATACCTTATCCCGAACATTGTCAAGACAGTGATCATAACGGTTCGAAATGATCACATCGACCTGCTGCTTGAATGTCTCCAGATTATTCTGGACCAGACAATCATAAAAAGCAGAACCGTCCTGCAAAACAGGTTCATATATAATCACTCTCACACCCTTTGCCTTGAGTCTTTTGATTACGCCTTGGACGGAACTGTTTCTGATATTGTCTGATTGATTCTTCATAACAAGACGATAGACTCCGACAACATCCTCTGCGTCTGTATCATCTGCTCTGCCTTCTTTACGCAGCTTCAACTGTTTCCATACCCTGTCGGCTATATAGTCTTTTCTCGTCCTGTTTGATTCTACAATCGCGTTGATCAGGTTTTCCGGGACATGCTCATAATCAGCCAGAAGCTGTTTGGAATCCTTTGGCAGGCAGTATCCGCCGTATCCAAAAGAAGGATTATTATAAAAATCTCCTATTCTGGGGTCCAGACAGACTCCCGTGATGATTTGTTTCGCATTAAGACCGTTCACCTCCGCATAGGTGTCAAGCTCATTAAAATAGGCTACTCTCATTGCCAGATAGGTATTAGAGAACAGCTTGATTGCTTCTGCCTCAGACAAGCCCATGACAAGTTTTTGTATATGTGGCTCTTCAGAAGCATCCTCCAGCAGATCTGCAAAAAGCTCAGCCTGTGCTCTTTGCTCCGGCTGATCCATATCTGTGCCGACTATGATTCTGGACGGATGCAGATTATCATACAAGGCCTTGGATTCTCTTAAAAATTCCGGGCTGAAAAAGATCCTGTCATTGTGCAGTTTTCTTCGCATCTGCTCGGTGAACCCAACAGGAATCGTAGATTTTATGACAATAATGGCGTTTCTGTTGGTTTTGTTTATATCCTGGAGGATCTGTTCCACGATTGATGTATCAAAATACTGACGAATGGGATTATAGTTGGTCGGAGCTGCGACAATGACATAATCAGAATCCTGATATGCCGGGACTGCTTCTGTTGTCGCATGGATACTAAGCGATTTATTATTTAAGTATCTGACGATATCCTCGTCTTCAATGGGAGATTTGCCGGCATCAATCATATCAATTTTCTGCTTATTCACATCCAATGCTGTTATGAAGTGTTTTTGTGCCAACAATACAGCAAGTGACATGCCAACGTAACCCATTCCTGCAATTGTTATTTTGTATTGTTTCATTATCCGATTATTCCCTGTCCTGTATAAAGTGTAATTATACTAATTACCGGATTAGTGCCGGCTTCTGAAGTATGCGATGGTCCTGTCGATGCCTTCTTCAATCGGAACTGTGATGGTCCAGTTCAGTTTTTGCACAGCCAGACTGACATCCGGCCTGCGTCTGACCGGGTCGTCAACCGGCAGATCTTTATAGATGATTTTTGATTTTGTTCCGGTCTTTCTGATAATCAGTTCTGCCAGTTCCAGCACCGTAATTTCCTGTGGATTTCCGAGATTTACAGGCCCTGCGAAATCTTCCTTTTCCATCATGGCGATAATCCCGTTTACCAGATCATCCACATAACAAAAGCTCCTGGTCTGGGAACCGTCCCCATAGATTGTGATAGGTTTGTTATTCAATGCCTGCATGATGAAATTAGAAACTACTCTTCCGTCTTTTTCAAGCATATGAGGTCCATATGTATTAAAAATCCTGATAATCTTGGCGTCAACACCATATAATCGTCTGTAATCGTAAAAGAGGGTTTCTGCAACCCTTTTCCCTTCATCATAACAGGATCTGGGACCGATCATGTTAACATTTCCTCTGTAATCTTCCTTCTGTGGATGAATAAGAGGATCTCCGTATACTTCGCTGGTACTGGCCTGCAGTACTTTTGCATGGTTTTTCTTGGCAAGTTCCAGCACATGCAGTGCTCCTAAAAAACTGGTCTTCGTTGTCATGATAGGATCATACTGGTATTGAATAGGACTGGCGGGACATGCCAGATTATAGATTTCATTCACGTCCATCTGAATCTGCAGGGGATGGATCACATCTGCGTTGATAAATTCAAAATTCGGATCCGCAAATAATTCACTGATATTGTCATAGGTCCCAGTGAACATATTATCCAGACATATTACTTTTTTCCCGGATTCCAGAATTTTTTTGCATAAATGTGAGCCTATAAATCCGGCACCGCCGGTTACAAGAGTTTTATTCATTGATCTGCACCTTTTTCGTGTTTCATTATGATTCGCAGTATATTATTGATGTTGAAACTGTTTTTATTCATCAAGCATTAAACAGACTTCCGAAGTGCATAAATACCAGCATCCTTCGCATTCACAGCGCAGCATACGGTCCCGGTATTCTGCAAGAATTTCTGAATTCCATATTTCCGTAAGACTTTTCTCACGCAGGTTCCCCAACGGGGCAAATCTCGCTGACCAGCAGGGCTTGATATCCATATATGCGTCGATACAGAGATTTGTAAAACCGACTTTACAGGTAAAATGGTCCGGAAGGACTTTCCCTTTGATAAAATAATCCGGAATATGCCGCAGAAAACCAGCCGAATTAGCTATGAGTCCATTCTTGTTTTTGATTGCCTGAAGCTGATCAGCGATCTGCTTAATTCTGGAAGCTTCTACAAGAGAAAGATCATCTTCATCATGTTCTCTTTTATGATAGGGAATAACCTGCACCTTGATATTTCTTTCCTGTGTAAAGGAAACGAATGACATAAAATCATCATAATTGTTCCTGGTCAGGACGGCAGAAACATGGATTTCCACATTACCGTACTTGTCCCGCAGCTTCATGGCTGCACGTATTCCCGCCAATGCACGGTTAAAATCCGCGCCTCTTTGCTTTTCATAGATTTCTTTGTCTGCAGAATCCATGGAAATTACGATATATCTTAACCCTGCCGCACCAAGTATATCCCAGTATTGGTCCAGGAGCAAACCATTTGTTAATAAAACAGGAACCATTTTCAATTCGGTCACTCTTCTTATGATACTTTCAATATCATTTCTGAGTAAAGGTTCTCCTCCGCTGATCGTGATTGCCTGTACACCGAGACCGGCAGCCTCTTCGAGGGTTCGCATCACTATATCATGCGGAATCATATGTTTTTTTTCGTATCTGGCCCTTCCCACAGCATGTGAACAGTATATACAGTCCGAGTTGCAGTAGTTGGTCAGCTTGAATAACAGATAGCGTAAATGGGGTGGTGTCACATGATGAAGGATCGCTTCCTCCACCTCATTGCGGACACTTAGAATCGCAGTATTTTTATCTTCCTGGTACAGATGCTCGCGCATCTCATACATATCTGTAAATAAGTTTTCTGTTTTTATTTTCTCCATAGGATTAATCTCAATTCTTAGTATCTGCAGATAATCTGCGCGCTGAACTCCCGGATGGCGGCGGTCATATCTTCTTCCGGTGTCATGCGATACTTCTTACCCATCACAAAACCGTCAATTGTCATCTGAAAATCTTCATCTTCCGTCTTCAGACTGCAGCTCCCCTTACGGCATACCGCGGGATTGCACAGCCCCGTCTGATATTCCAGATAGCACTGTCTGCCAAGTGTCTGATACTCCAGTTTGCAATTGCTGAAAAAGGGAACCAGTCCAAGAGAAGCCAGCCGCCCGGAAAGTTTCCGATCAAACGTTTCCATTCCGGTAAATGACTTCTTTTTCAGGAAGAGAAGGAAGTCATCTGAATAGCGCAGCTCTCTGACGCGTCCCAATTGCCCCCAGATCAGTCTGATTCTGCTAAAATCCCTGACAATCCATTCGGCCGTTCCAAAGTCCTGCACAATCGCATAGGAGTCTTTATCATATCGTTCCATGAGGTTCAGAACTGCTTTAACCTCATCCATATTCCTGCTTGTAACATATAAAGGGAGCTGATAGAAGACCTCTTTGGAAGACAACAAAACATCATTCATTAATAGAAACAGATCCGCTATTCCATTTTCAAACATACGCTTCTGACAGAATAAGTCTCCAAGCAGAACCCCTTTGACACATGGGTCATTGCATAAGGAACGGATCCTCTCCTGATCATAATATTCATATCCTGCAATATACTCGTTCATACGACCTTCCCATACCAATTGTTACGTCTTATATAATGCATCATGCCGGGAATTTCTTTCCAGTGTTCCGAATAGAATCTTTTACTCTCTGCCATATCTTTTAATCTGCTGAGAATATAGGAAAATTCATTCGTTCTTCCTTCAATCTTGAAGGAAAAAATTCCCATGCCCATATAGATTCCCATGGTGCGGTGAATCTTGCCGGGTGGATTACCGATCCGTCTGGCATGTCCGGCATACATACCGTCTTTCAATAAAAGGTATTCTTTCTGACAATAGACATTATAGCATTCCTTCTGTCCGTAATGCGGCAGCAGGCATTGCCTGTTTGAATTAAAACAGATTCCTCCGTCCGCTACGATCTCATATTCCATATCCGGAACATGGTCGATGATACTGACGATTTCGTCCACAAAGAGGTCTGAGGATAGTATAATCCTTTTAACCCCCATTTTCTGCAGCATAAGCACATCTTCGTAGTTATAGACTCCGGCGAGAGTACTGACATGGACATCCGCCTTCTTAATGACCGATACAGTACGGTCAATCAGTCCATAATCAGAAATGATAAAGGCATCTGTCCCTATTTCATCGAGTTCCTGGATCTCACGGAGTAAATCTCCGTTTTTTTCTCCGGGCACATTCGCATTGATCGCAATATAGAGTTTCTTTCCGTACCCGTGAATCACGGGAAGGACTTCTTTGATCTCACTGAGGGAGAAATCCGAAGACTGCGGTCTCGCGCTGTATCCGGATAATCCGGCGTAGATCGCATCTGCTCCATTCTCCAGCAAGGGAACAATGTCGCTTACTCTTCCTGCCGGCGCAAGTATTTCACATCCCTGTAAGTTCATCGCATACACCTCATCTGTTATATCTTTTTCCAGTCAGAAAGATCAGACATCATCATTATTGTAAAGATACTGCTCCTTAACCCGCTGTGCCTCATTTCTCGCCTTCCGGTCTCGTTCCGGAAAATAGTATTTTACCAGAAAATCCGCAAGTTTGGATAAGCGGTGCGACCCATAAGACAAGGGAGTACTTCCTACCATTTCTACGGCAACGCAGCGGCCGGCACGCAAAGCATTCAGTACCGTCTCCGCTTCCTTGTTTTCAGAGATGATAATGGTAAAATGCTTTCCGCAGATATCATCAGTCGAATAATTATGAGAATCTGTTATTCCGATAATCGGAAAATCAAAACGGTTTCCTAACATTTCTCTTACCAGAGAAGCCTGAAGGTTGGAAACATTACATTCCCCGTTCCTTGAGCCAGAAACAATCTCAACACCATGGAACCGTCTGTTTTTTGCCAATTCTTTAAACAGAGATTCCGGAGTGTCCATCCGGTTTCCGCCGCGGGGTATGGGTTTCCAGTACGGATGCGCCAGAATACTGATACCGCCTTGTCTGTCTACCTCTTCCAGCAAAACCTGCGTGCAGGCATAAGCGGCGGGGTCACATTTCAGATCCGGGGACTCATTTATGATTTTCTGAACCTTCTCTGAGGCAAGAAGCTTTCCGTGTATGAAGTCTCTGCTTACAGGTTTTTCAGTTCCAAGTGCCAGAATATGCATTGGAGAATAGGTCATGGCATATTCCTCTCCCAAAATGACCGTCATATCAAGTCCCATCTCCCTGGCATACTGTTTCGCAG
>CAMHFW010000042.1 GCA_946184675.1 uncultured Clostridia bacterium
GGAACAGGACTTGCCTCCTCGTCATCGCTCCGCCGCCTATTGCAGGTGCTCCGGCGAACTCGGTTTCTTGTTTATTGATGTTTTGAATGTAATGACCCTCGGACAGGCCTCCCGCACCTGCGCTATGCTCGCGCTTCCCTCGTCGGCGGGCAGACTGTTCCCGGGCAGTTCCCTGGGGCTTCGCTATTGAATAAAATTATAGTCCCAAAGGATTGTCGAAACAGAGGGTGTATTTTTGAAGGTACTTCGTGTATAATATCTGCAATAGGAGGATTATATAAAATGAAACACGAATCTAAGAATGAGAAAAAGCGCCGCCCCCGTTACAGCGGCATCCTTCTCCATCCGACTTCACTTCCCGGTCCTTACGGGATTGGCGATCTCGGGAAAAGCGCCTATGATTTTATAGATTTTCTGGATCAGGCCGGACAATCTGTCTGGCAGTGCCTGCCGCTGGGTCCTACCGGCTTTGGCGACTCTCCCTATCAGGCGCTATCTTCTTTTGCGGGACAGCCCCTTCTGATCAGTCCTGATCTTCTTGTCAGGGACGGATTGCTGCCGGAGAACTTTACCCAGCTGCTCCCTCCCCCTGTTTTTAATGACTATCAAGTTAACTACGGTGACCTGATTCCCTGGAAAACTTCTGTTCTGAAAATGGCTGCGAAAAACTTCTTTGCAGGCAGCGGACACAGTCTGAAAGAGGACTTTTCCTCTTTTTGCCGCGAAGAGAAGGAATGGCTGGATGATTACGCTCTTTTCATGACACTCAAAGATCTGCACGGCGGCAAGTGCTGGCATGACTGGGAGCCGGAGATGGTGAATCCCTCTGCCCATGTCAGGCAAAAGCTGATTCATGCCAACAGAGACAGCTTTAACTATTTCTGTTTCGTGCAGTTTCTCTTTTTCCGTCAGTGGAAGGCCCTTCACAGCTACGCTTCCAAAAAGCATATTACAATCATAGGAGATCTTCCCATATTTGCCGCGCCTGACAGTTCGGATGTGTGGGCCGACCAGTCCCTCTTCCAGCTGGACTCCAAAGGCTTCCCGACTGCAGTTGCCGGTGTCCCTCCGGACTATTTCTCTGCGACCGGACAGCTCTGGGGCAACCCGCTTTATGACTGGGACGAGCATCGCCGCACCCACTATGCCTGGTGGATCAGAAGAATCGTCTGTACGCTTCGTCTGGTAGACATCGTCAGGATTGACCATTTCCGGGGTTTTGAAGCTTACTGGTCTGTACCTGCAGACAGTGAGACTGCTGTAAACGGCAAATGGGTCAAAGGTCCCGGTGCTGCTCTCTTTCACGCCCTGGAAAAGAAATGCGGCAAAAAAGTCCCCATCATTGCAGAGGATCTGGGCATCATTACCCCCGAAGTGGAAGAACTGCGCGACAGCCTTGGCCTGCCGGGCATGAAAGTGCTCCAGTTTGCCTTTGACAATGTGGAAGAGAATGATTATCTTCCCTATCTGTATCCGGAAAACTGCATCTGCTATACAGGAACCCATGACAATGACACAACTGTCGGCTGGTATCTGAAGGCTTCCGAGGCTTCCCGGGACAAAGTCCGCCGCTACATGAGCTGCGACGGCAGCAATATCCATTGGGATCTCATGCGGGCTGCCATCTCTTCTACTGCCCGCTATGCGATTTTCCCCATGCAGGATGTTCTGGGATACGGAAGTGACTGCAGGATGAATACCCCCGGTGTCGCCGGCGGCAACTGGTCCTGGCGTTTCAAGGCTGATGTCCTGACAAAAGATCTTGCGCAGGCCCTTTTAAGCACCTGCGAAGTTTTCGGGCGCGACAAGGCCCGTATGGAGGAAAAAAAGCATGATCAGGATGATACTTGATGTATTGTATATCTTCTGCTTTTTTGTGAAGAGCATCTTCTTGATACCTTCTCAGAAGCGAATCAGCAGTAAAGATCCGGCACAAGGCATCCGTTCTTCCTACCGTATTGTCACAAAGGTGCTGCGCCGCATTGCTTCTCTCTCGGGAGTCCGGCTGACCGTGTACGGACTGGAAAATATTCCCAAAGACCGGCCGGCTCTGTTTGTCAGCAACCACCGCAGCTATTTCGACATCGTCACCATGTACCCCCTGCTGCCGAACCCTTCCGCATTTATCGCAAAAAACAATCTGGAAAAGATACCTTTTTTAGCAGGGTGGATGCGCCTCATGCGCTGCCCCTTTCTGGACCGGGAAAATACTGCTGACGGACTTCGCATCGTAAAAGACAGCATCCAGCTGATCCGGGAAGGAATCTCTGTATGTGTCTTCCCGGAAGGCACAAGAAGTCCCGGCGATGAGATGCTGCCCTTTAAAGAGGGGACCTTTATGATTGCCCAGAAAGCCGGATGTCCGGTCATCCCTGTCGCAATCACTGATACAGAAAAAATCTTTGAAAATCATATCCCCTTTGTACGTCCGGGCAAAGTTACGATCAGTTTTGGGGAACCAATCGACATGGCTGCCTTAGACAGGAATCAGCGCAGACAGGTTCCCGCTCTTGTCCAGGAAACAGTGGCAGACATGATTACACAAGCGAGAATGAAAGATTCCTAAAAAAGGTATTTCTTTTTCTTGCAAAAGATGGTAAACTAAGCTCTGTATGATGAATAAAGGAGGAATCCACGTGACTATTTCACCAATCACAGCTGCTATCAGCACATCTACCATTATTATGATCATCATCCTGGCTGCCCTGGTCGCAGGAGTGATCGTTCTTTATATTGTCTCCAGCAGGCAGCAGAAAAAGTCAGAAGAAGCTCTGTCCCAGATTAAGGCAGCAGCGATTCCGCAGACCATGTTAATCCTCGATAAAAAGAGAGTCCGCGCAATCGACGCCCAGCTTCCCAAGGTTGTAATCGACAATATGCCCAGGATGGCACGCCGCAGTAAGCTCCCCATCGTAAAGGCAAAGGTGGGCAGCACTGTGAGAAACTTCATGTGCGACGCAGATGTATTTGAAATCCTCCCTGTAAAGCAGGAAGTCAAGGCCATGGTTGGCGGTATCTATATTGTCAGCATTAAGCCTCTCAGAGGGCAGACTCTTCCCCGCCCTGCCAAGAAGGGATTTTTCAAGAGATTACTCGGAAGATAATTTCAATCCGTACATAAAAAAGCAGCCTGTTTGCTAAGGCTGCTTTTTTATGTGTGTCCGTTTTGCTGCTGCTTTTCCAAAGCCATTCGGATCAGCATTTCTTTCTGATTCAAGCCGGGATCATCAATTACGGCTTCCAGCAGGCTGTGCAGAAGATTTCCCATCTCCCTGCCGGGTCTTACCCCTGCGGCAATCAGATCGTCTCCCTTTACCTGAAGTCTGTCGAAACTGAAGCACTGTCCGCTCTCTGTCACTTCCCGGAAAAGCATTTCTTTCTGTTTCAGATCTTCCCATGCAGCGGATGAATCCCCGCAGGCCTTCGCAGCGATCTGTGCCTCACGCAGACGGACAAGCTGTGGAAACAGGTCCTCTCCCGCTTCATACAGAAATCTGCGCATGGCAGCAGGTGTATTTTCAAAAGAAAAGTCCTGAAACCGTACCAGTCTCTCCGTAAGAATCCGGGTTGTATTATCAAATTTCAGCCGCCGCATGACTTTCCCTGCCATTTCAGGCCCGGCATAGGATAATAATGCCGCAAATCGCTGGGGTCTGGACGGAGCCGCACACCGGATAAGCGCTGCCGTATGAAGCCTGGCGCAGGGATACGTTCCTGTTTTCGCTTCCCTGTCAGACAGGGCATCGTACTCAGGCAGAACAACTCTGGTAATTCCAAGATCATACGCCGTCTCGATGCGATCCGGTTCCGGAGACAGCAACAGTTTCTCCAGTTCCATTCGTATACGCTCCGCACTGATCCTGTTAAGCGTTTCTGCCAGATCTCTGACTGCCTGCGCAGTCTTCTCCTCTATGGAAAAGCCCAGCTGTGCTGCAAATCGCACCGCCCTCATTACACGCAGAGCATCCTCCGAGAATCTGGCATGCGGATCGCCAACGCAGCGGATCATGCCTGCCTTCAGGTCCTCCACGCCGCCAAACAGATCCACCAGACCGGTCTCCGGATTATATGCCATCGCGTTGATGGTAAAATCTCTCCGCTTCAGATCCTCTTCCAGGCTCCTGGTGAATGTAACATTCCTGGGATGCCTTCCGTCCTCATATTCGCCATCAACCCGGAATGTAGTCACCTCATACCCCTCTGTCCCGATCATAACAGTGACGGTACCGTGTTTAATCCCGGTATCAATCGTTCTTGCAAAAAGAGCCTTGACCTGCTCGGGCATAGCCGAGGTTGTTACATCCCAGTCTTTTGGTGTCCTCCCCAGAATACTGTCCCGCGTGCAGCCTCCCACGATATATGCTTCGCAGCCGGCACGGCTGAGCGTTTTCAGAATGATCTGCACCTCTTTGGGTATCTCAATACGCATCATTTCATAAGCCTCTTCCGGCCGTCTTTTAATCCGGAAAACGGAGAGACAGATAATGCAGAATCAGCTCCACAGCCTTATCCGTCCCAATCCTGCCGGAATTGATGACCAGATCGTATGCAGAGCAGTCACGCCGGCTGTATCCGGCATAGTATTTCACATAACTGTCCCTTTTTTTATCGGTTGTCTCAATCAGTTTTCTGGCTTCCTTCTCCTCCAGCTTCTCAGACTCCATGATTCGTCCGATTCTGAAATCGATCGGCGCCGTGATAAAGATACTGATACATGCAGGGTCTTCTCTTAAAATATAGTTTGCACACCTTCCCACGATCACGCTGTCACCGGACTGCGCGATCTCTCTGATCACGTCGGCCTGCAGATTAAAAAGCTTATCGCTGGAAAGAGCATTGTCATATGGGCTGAGGTTGGCAGTTACCGAAAAAGCATTTACGGCCAGCGTATACAGAAAACTGTCAGTCGGCTGCTCATCTACTTTATCAAAATAGCTTTTCCGGATCCCGCTGCGTTCTGAAGCCATATCTGTAATATTCTTATTATAAACCGGCACATTCAGTTTCTCTGCCAGTTTCGTCGCGATCTCCAGACCGCCGCTTCCAAATTCTCTGCTGATCGTAATGATTTTATGACTCATTTGTCCTCTCCCTCCACCGCTGTCTTTTGTTTCCGATGCGCCATCATCCATGTATACTCCTCTTTTAAATGCCTGCTAAGCTCTTCCGAAGTCCAGGAAGCGTTCGTTTTTGTCAGCATTGCCTTCCATGCGACAGGCTTTACCCCTCTTTCTCTGAACAGTTGTAAAAGCCTTCCCAGCGTATCGCCGTCAGAGGCAATCACCATCATTTCCTCTGAAAATGACGATTCTTCCTGATCAGAGTTCCAAACGCCTGTATCCGGCTTCTCTTTTTCAAACAAAGAGCTGATCTGCGCTCTGTACTCTGCCGGGCTGACATGGATCACTTTCAGCCCGCAGGCCTCACATAAAGAGACAATCTCCCCGTCTCTCGGCCCTCTGAAGTTATATAAAAGAACTGCTCCTGCTGCTTCCACTGTGCTCATTCACCCCGGGTATCCTTATCCTCACAAACGGTTTCAATCATCCTCACAAACGATTTCAATCAGTGCCCTGCAGACGGATATAAACTCCCTCTCCAAAAACAGATTATACTCTGCTTCAATTCTGAGGATATCCCCTTCCTGCAGCAGCCGGTATTCTGTCGTCTCTGTCTCGATCAGCATAGGGCCTGCCGGGGTAAGGCGCATTTCCGCTGTTCTCTTTCCCGCCTCGAGTACCATATGGGACTCCCCCGTGCCGCGGCGGATAATGTCCAGTCGATTCCTTCCGGCTTTGATAACACAGGCTGTCTCCCCTTCTTCCGGATCGGATTCCCGGTAAAACAGGTAGACCTTTCCGTTTCTCTCCGACAATCCGGCAGAAGTAATCGTCTCTGTCATATAACCTTCTCCAAGATCCTTTTGTTCAACCCTGATCCGGAGACTGACCTTCTCTCCCTCTGCCTTTGGCGGTTTACTCACTGTTTCCGGTTCCTCTCTTCTTCCTGTCTGCGGATCAGAGTCAGCACAGCATCTCTCTGATGCATAATATGACGATCCATAACCTGTTTGACCGCATCCTTATCTCTGTTGATCACCGCCTCCGTAATCAGAGCATGTTCTTTGACAAGCATGCCGTAATATTCCGGATTTTTCAGATACTCCAGCCTGTATCGATACATCTGCTCACGCAGATTGCTCAGGATCTGCATCAGCCTGGTGTTTTTCGAGGCGTTAAAAATAACATCATGAAAAGCGACATCAAGTTCAGCAAGTTCAGAAAAATCTGCCTTCCCTTTCTCAATAGCTTCAATAAATGCTGCATTTCTTATCTTCAGCTCTTCTATTTCTTCGTCACTGATCCTGTCACAGGCAAGCTCTGTTGCCAGATTTTCCAGAGACTCTCTGACCTCCAGGACATCCTGCAGGTCCTTCTCCGTGATCCTGGCTACTTCTGCGCCTTTGCGAGGTGTCATTATCACAAGGCCCTCCAGTTCCAGCTTACGGATTGCCTCACGGATCGGGGTCCTGCTTACCCCCAGTTTATTTGCCAGAGCAATCTCCATCAGTCTCTCGCCGGGTTCCAGTTTCCCTGTCAGAATCGCGCTTCTCAGTGTATTAAACACTACATCCCGCAGCGGAAGGTATTCATTAATCTTCATTTCAAAATCCTGCATGTTCAATCCCCTTCTCTTATCGGTTTTCCGGTTTTGTCAGGCAAATCACCGCATCCGGAAATCTGTCTCTTAGTATCCCCATCGCTTTTGCCGCCTGCTCTGTCTCACGAAACAGTCCGAACACGGTGGGTCCGCTTCCGCTCATCAGAGCGCCAAGAGCCCCCTCGCCGCACATGACTTCTTTGATCAAGGCGACTTCCGGCACCACCGGAATCGTGACACTCTCCAGCACATTTCCCAGCCTGTCTGCGATGCCGGCAGCATCCCGGCTGGCAAGTGCCTGTATCATTCCGTCAATGTCCGGATGAGCAAGGCTGTCATCCAGCCTCAGGTGCTCATATACATATTTTGTAGATACTCCCGCAGGAGGTTTTGCGATCAGCACAGGCATCTCAGGCATTCCGGGAAGCGGAGAAAGGATCTCTCCGATTCCTTCCGAAAGTGCTGTTCCCTTCATCAGGCAAAAAGGAACGTCAGCTCCCAGCCTGACGCCGATCTTCATCAGTTCTGTCAGATCCAGCCCCAGGTTAAAAACCTCATTCATCCCTTCCAGAACAGCTGCGCAATCTGTACTTCCGCCTGCCATGCCGGCCGCCAGAGGAATATGCTTTTCAATCCTGATGCTGACTCCTTCCCCAAGACTGAACCGGTCTGTCATCAGGCTTGCCGCCCGCCAGGCAATGTTGCTCTCGTCACAGGGAAGATCCGGCAGATCGCAGTACAGGCTGATACCTGGTTCCTTTTTTCTGGTCACGACTACCTTGTCACACAGATCAAGCATCTGCATGATCATCCGGACATCATGGTATCCGTCCGGTCTGCGCCGGACCACATCCAGCCCCAGATTGATTTTTGCGCACGCGCGCAGGCAAATACTGTCCATCTTTCATCCTCCCTGTATTGTATTATGTCTCTTGTATACAATACCACACCTCAATTGTTTTTTTCAAGTACAATTTAATAAAAAAGAGTTTCGCTTGCGAAACTCTCGCGCGGTGCGCGGTCGGTTTACCGACATAATACCTTGTACGCGCACCTGCGCATCCTCTCGGAGCGTTTTTTACTTTACAGGAAATTGATCGCAATTTCCTGTAAAGTAAAAAAACAGCTGTCTTCAAACGGCAGCCTTCTGCACCGTTTTCTGACAGCTGTTTTTATCCGGATCACCCGATCCTACTTACAAAGAACGATCTGAACATCGTTAGTCAGAACATCTATATAACTATAGGAAACCAGTCGCTCCTCAAGATTTCCTTTTGCATTCAGCCTGATCGTAAAGATATTCGGATAGCTATCGCAAATCACGCCTTCTGCGATGGAAAACTTATGACGGCCTTTATTCGCTCTGACACGTACTCTGCGTCCGCGATTAGCGTCTACTGCTTTTCTTACACCTGCTACATCTGTTCTCTGCAATTTTATACACCTCTTTCATCAAAAAAGAGTTATAACAACTCATCCCCTTGTGATGTTTATTATATCAATTTTTGATGAAAAAGTCAAATTGCACAGCTTTTGTAATTGTTTTTCTATATTTTTGACTTTTGAAAGTGCTATGAATCAATCTTTTTGTGCATTTCGTCAATATTATTTATGCTTACTGCCGATTTTTACTGTTCTCTTTTACTATACAAATTATGTTACAATGTATCAGGCACCGGCCATGCCGGTCTGCTTTAAGATTACGTGAAATGGAGAGTCTTTCAATGAAATATATAAAAACCATTCTATGTCTTATTATTTTCGCATGCCTTCTTTCCGGCTGCCAGATTCAGAAAGACCGTTATGTCGCCTCTGCCCTGGACGCCGTCTGCCGCGGGGATTATACAGAATATTCGAAACTGACCGGCAAGTCCAGTTCCGAACTGGCCGTGGAGCAGAAAGCCTTTCTGGAAATCCAGACTGACAGACTTCTGAGCTGGCTCGGCGGAGACGGATGCTCTCCTGAAATGCGTAAACGCTATACAGGCTTTGTCAAAATGATTTACGAGTCTTCAAAATATGAAATAAATGCTTCCGGAACTTCTGAAAATGAAATTGATGTAAGAATCTCCCCGACTACAATCCTGACCGCACACACCGAGGAAATAAAAGCCTGTGCAGACAAATTCAGTGCAGCGAATGAAGAATTTCAGTTCTCTTCGCTATCTTCGGAGGAGTACACCGATAAATATCTGGACAGCGTGCTCGGACTGCTCGGAACATATCTGTCTGCTCCGGAATACGGGGATCCGCAGCAGGTAACCGTACAGATTGAAAAGAATGAAGAAGGCATCTACACAATAAAACCGGGCACCATTGGCGGCATTCTTGAAGAAATGCTGCCGGTGCCCGGCTAGAATATTGAGACTATATTTTATAACATTTTGTCAATCATGGCCAGAACTGCTCCGCCCAGGTCTGCAGACTTCTTGTCCGCATCCTCCAGGGAGCTTCCCTTAATGCCGTAATAAAACTTCACTTTAGGTTCTGTGCCAGATGGTCTGACGCAGATCCATGCGTCGTCTTCCATATCGTAATACAGCACATTGGAGGCAGGCAGGCCTGTAGGCCGCACCTCTCCGGTCGCCGTATCCACGATAGTGTCTTTCTTATAATCTCTAACTGACAGGACCTTATACCCGCCGATTTCGGCCGGCGGATTCTGCCTCAGTGTCTCCATGATATTCTGGATCTTTTCCTGACCCTCGATACCGGACAGGGAAATGGACTTAATATCATCCTTGTAGTATCCATACTTCTCATACATGGCAAGCATGGCATCCCACAGATTCATGCCCTTAGACTTGTAGTAGGCTGCTGCTTCACAAAGCGCCATTACAGCCACGATTGCATCTTTATCACGGGCATATGTGCCGATCAGGCATCCGTAGCTCTCCTCAAATCCGAAGAGATATGTCCCTTTTCCTGTATTTTCAAACTTCAGAATCTGCTGTCCGATGTACTTGAATCCTGTCAGACACTCTACCAGATCAATGCCGTAGCCTTTTGCAATCGCACGAGCCATATTGGTCGTTACGATGGTCTTGATCAGAACGCCGTCCGCGGGAAGTCCCTGCTTTTCAGCGATCTGGCTGATAGTATACTCAGCAAGAAGGCATCCGGACATATTTCCGGTCAGTGTGTGATACTGGCCGTTACTATCCTTGACTCTGCAGCCCAGACGGTCTGCGTCCGGATCGGTTGCAAGTACCAGATCCGCATCCAGCTCGCGGGCAAGCTTCAGGCCAAGTTCAAACGCTTCATCCGCTTCCGGATTCGGGTAGCTGACGGTCGGGAAATTGCCATCCGGCAGCTCCTGCTCGGGTACAACATGCACCTGAGTGAATCCCAGTTCAGCAAGGATTCTCCTTGCCGGAAGATTTCCAGTGCCGTGAAGCGGCGTGTAGACGATCTTGATCTGATCGGCATACTCTTTGATCAGGTCAGGATTTTTCACCTGCTTCTTGAGCTGTGCCATATACAGATCATCCACATCTTTTCCAATTACCTGGTAGAGGCCCTTCTGGACAGCCTCTGCCTTGTCCATCGTGTAAACATTCGCAAAATCTGTGACGGCCTTTACCTCAGCCATAATACCGCTGTCATGCGGCGGCGTGATCTGGGCGCCGTCCTCCCAGTATACTTTATATCCGTTATATTCAGGCGGGTTGTGGCTGGCTGTCACATTGATGCCTGCCGTGCATCCCAGCTCTCTGACTGCGAAGGAAAGCTCGGGTGTCGGACGGAGCGATTCGAATACATAGGCTTTGATCCCATTTGCGGCAAGAGTCAATGCTGCCTCATCTGCGAACTCCGGAGACATACGTCTGGAATCGTATGCAATGGCAACGCCCTTGCTCTGTGCTCCCTGCTTAATGATGTAATTAGCAAGTCCCTGGGTCGCTCTGCGTACCACATACACATTCATGCGGTTGATGCCGGCACCGATGATACCTCTGAGGCCGGCTGTACCGAACTCCAGATCCATGTAGAATCTTTCTTTGATCTCATCCTCATTGTCAGCAATCGCACGCAGCTCCGCCTTTGTCTCCTCATCAAAATAAGGATTCGCAAGCCAGGATTCATATATTTCTTTGTAGCCCATTGGAATTACCCCCTTTTTAGTGATGCTTTTTTACCAGTTTCATTATAGCGCATAAATAGGCAAACGAAAAGAGTTAATCACAAATTTCCCCTACTTGTCTTTCTTTTCTCTGACTATTATAATGTAAACAGAATGTTGTATGACGATTCGATCATTCCGGGAGAAAAGGAGAACGCTATGAAGCTGAGTTACAAACGTACCATTTTTGTCGGATTTGCCTTTTTTCTGATCTGTGCCTTCTGGCAGGCCTATGACAATACCATTCCTCTGATCCTGACCAATAAATTCGGGCTGCCGCAGCGCTGGTCAGGACTGATCATGGCACTGGACAATATCCTGGCCCATCTCAGACCGCTGCAAAAGCCGCCTCGGCCGGCGCACACCATTCATTCTCATCGGAACGATTGTCGCCGCGGCAGCCTTTTTTTCTCTCTCTTTCGCAGACCGCATGCAGCTGGATAAAGTATCCGCGGTCTCTGCCATAGATGATCCCGCCGCTTTGCAGGTTATCTACGAAAAAGAAGCCCATAAGATGCTTATGACGCCCGGCGGAGACAGCTTCATCCTTTCTGAGCTATTTACAGAAGAAGAGTTCTGTCAGATCCGCACTACTATTACGGCACAGACCGGGGAAACAGTGCCTGATCCTGACTATTCCGACTATGTGGTTCCTGCCCGCCAGGCCTATGTGCATGAGGTCACCAGACAGAATCCGGGGCCTCTCATCCTCTTTATCATCCTGCTTCTGATTGTCCTTGTTTCCATGGCCGTTTTCCGCTCACCTGCCGTCGCCCTGATGCCGGACGTCACGATCAAGCCGCTCCGATCAAAAGCGAATGCTGTCATCAATCTGATGGGGTCTGTAGGCGGAATCATCGTACTGGCCCTGGGCATGGTATTTGCAACAGGGGCCGCAATCAATTCCATGATGAACTATACAGCCTACTTTGCGGTGATCGCAGGCATCATGCTGGCTGCCCTGGCTATCTTTATGCTGACAGTCCGCGAACCCCTCCTGGTGCATGAAATGCATGAAACAAGCAAAAGTCTCGGACTTGAGACCGAAGAGAATGAAGAAACCGGCAGCCGCAAACTGACTGCCGCCGAAAAGAGTTCTCTTCTATTTCTACTGGCTTCGATCATCCTCTGGTTCATGGGCTACAACGCCGTAACATCCAAGTATTCCGTCTATGCCTCGACCATCTTAAACAAGGATTACAACCTGACGCTGATCATCGCCCAGCTGGCCGCCATCATCTCCTACCTCCCCGTAGGAATCATCGCCTCTCGGATCGGCAGAAAAAAATGTATTCTGGCAGGCGTTGCCATGCTGGCCATCGCCTTCGGATCTGCCTCCTTCATGCGGGCCGGAAGTCCTGCCATGCTGATGAATCTGCTTTTTGCCCTTGCCGGAATCGCCTGGGCTACGATAAACGTAAACTCATTCCCCATGGTGGTAGAGATGTGCTCCGGCGGGGATGTTGGCAAGTATACCGGTATCTACTACACAGCATCCATGTCCGCACAGATCTTCACCCCCATTTTCTCAGGCCTGCTAATGGACCGCCTGGGGATGACCATCCTCTTCCCTTATGCAGTCCTTTTTGTAGCAGCTGCCTTTGTCACCATGCTTTTCGTCCGCCACGGAGACTCCAGACCCGCTGCCAAAAAAGGCCTCGAAGCATTTGAAGACGTATAAAAAACCTTCATCCCAGAGAATACGCAGCATTCTAAGCCTGAGATACGGCAGAACTTATTTTCCGCACTCTCTGATATAAGCCTGGATTTCTTCCGGTGCGGGCATCACGCGCAGTGCTCCAAGTCTGGTTGTCACGATGGAGGCGGCAGCGTTTGCAGTGCGCAGCATCTCTGTCAGCGCCTTGTCATCCAGCGCATCCAATCCGTGCTCCAGCACATAATTAAGGACGTTGGCACAGAAGGTATCACCCGCACCGGTGGTCTCAACGGTGTTTTCATTGGCAAATGCAGGCACCTCTGCAAAATGATCTCCGCAGTATGCCCGGCTGCCGACCGGTCCCATGGAAAGGCAGATCAGGCGGATATTCGGGTAAGTCTGTCTCAGGCAGGCAATGCCCTCGTCGAAATCTTCTTTTCCGGTAAACCACTGGATTTCGTTATCGGAAATTTTAAGGATATCGCAGTGCTGCATGCCGATCGAGATCTGCTCTTTTGCTTCCTCCAGAG
>CAMHFW010000043.1 GCA_946184675.1 uncultured Clostridia bacterium
CCTCTGTCCTATTCTGTTTTGATCTGATTCTGCTGCAGAAAGTGTCCGACTGCTTCGTCCCAGATTTTGTCCATGCTCTTGTCCATGACAAATGTCCGATAGGACAGGCCGCTGGTGCAGGTCAGTGTCTGCTTCTGATAGCGGATATTGAGAAAGAGCCCTGAGAGGACCTCGGACAGCTGCGTCAGCTGGCGTTTCTCCAGCATGCGCTGCATCCCGGCATCAGGAAGCCGCAGGACGAAGGAAAATCTGACAGGAAGCTTTTTCCCTTTGATCATCTCGTAGATGACCGGTCTGGCCTCTCCCCAGAGGCAGCTGTCACGATCCGGTGCCCCTGTCTCCTCTTCCTCTCCGTAAAACTCTTTGTGCAGACTTCCATCGACAGTCCATGTCACCATGGTCGTGACCTCTCCCTCGACAAGTTCAAATTTGTCAAAGACATTCTGCACCAGGAGCTTTCGCATAAAATCTCCCGTCTCCGGGATCAGAAACGCCTTCACAGATATCCCTCCAGTCAGACATTGATCTCCGCAGTCAGCCCAAGCAGCTCCGCATTCTCCTCCAGGATCGGAGCAATCACTTCATCCAGATATTCCTGCGTCTGCTGCGGTGCCCTGCCGACAAAATTTTCCGGCTTCATAATAGCCTGAAGCTGTTCCATATTCATGCCAAAGGCCGGATCTGCAGCAATCCGCTCTAACAAATCGTTGGGCATTCCCTCTTCCTTGACCATTCTGCCGGCTTCCATGGAATGCTGGCGGATGCGCTCGTGCAGCTCCTGGCGGTCTCCGCCTGCTTTTACAGCATCCATCATGATATTCTCCGTTGCCATGAAAGGCAGCTCAGCCATCAGATGCTGGCGGATCACCTTAGGATATACCTTGAGGCCGTCTGCTACATTCAGATACAGATCCAGAATGCCGTCAATGGCCAGAAATGCCTCCGGTACGGAAAGTCTCTTGTTGGCGGAGTCGTCCAGCGTTCTCTCAAACCACTGAGTCGCAGCAGTGATAGCCGGATTAAGAACATCAACCATGACATACCTGGACAGGGAGGCGATACGCTCGCTTCTCATGGGATTGCGCTTATACGCCATAGCAGAAGATCCGATCTGATTCTTCTCAAAGGGCTCCTCGATTTCTTTCATGTGCTGAAGCAGGCGGATATCGTTGGAGAACTTTGTGGCGCTCTGGGCAATACCGCCGAGCACATTGAGTACGCGGGTGTCCAGCTTGCGGGAATAAGTCTGACCGGAAACCGGGAAGCACTCATCAAACCCCATCTTGGCAGCGATTCTGCGGTCAGCCTCGCGGCATTTTGCATGATCTCCGTCAAAAAGCTCCAGAAAACTTGCCTGGGTGCCGGTGGTTCCCTTTGAGCCAAGCATCTTCATCTGGGAAATGATATAATCGATATCATTCAAATCCATAACCAGGTCGTTGAGCCAAAGCGTTGCTCTCTTTCCTACAGTGGTCGGCTGTGCCGGCTGATAATGGGTGAAGCCCAGAGTCGGCATGTCTTTATATTCCGCAGCGAAACGGGCCAGCTGGGCGATGACATTGATCAGTTTGCGGCGTACCACATAGAGTGCTTCCCGCATGATGATCACGTCTGTGTTGTCTCCTACATAACAGGAGGTCGCGCCAAGATGGATGATGCCTTTGGCTGTCGGGCACTGAAGCCCGTATGCGTATACATGAGACATGACATCATGACGCACTTCCTTCTCGCGCTTTTTGGCTTCCTCATAATTGATATCATCTTTGGCTGCCTTGAGTTCGGCAATCTGCTCGTCCGTGATATCCAGTCCCAGCTCCTGCTCCGTCTCAGCCAGAGCGATCCAGAGTCTTCTCCAGGTACGGAACTTCATGTCCGGAGAAAAGATAAACTTCATCTCTTTGCTGGCGTAACGCTCAGAAAGCGGGCTCGTGTAAACATCTGTACTCATTTTGTCTGCCTCCAGTCTAAAAAATCCTTATGATCGGCCGCGCAGAAGGGTCTGCAGCAGCTTGCTCAGATATTTCATGCAAATGTAGGTAATGACGATGATCGGTACCAGAAAGATCATTCGCCAGGTGAAAAAGCTGTTGATCAGGAAGAAATCCGGGATCAGAATCACATTGGCTATATAGAGAACGATCATCACATTACAAAGTATGCTTCTAAGCCGGTTCATAGGCGATGATACCATGATCAGCACCATCATGCTGATAAAACCGGACAAGATTACATTGTAAGTGGCTGTCATCTGCGCGTCAAAGCCCAGAAGACCGGATGCCCATTGTACAATCAGCATGCTGACAACCATAGTCAGGGCTCCCGGCAGGGAAATGCGCAGCACATGCATCATAAATCCGTGCGAGGATACACCCTCGTTGGGCTCCAGTGCCAGGAAAAAGCTGGGGATACCGATACACAGAACGCTGGTCAGCATGAGCTGGATCGGTTTGAAGGGGTATGAACGCCCCAGCAGTATAAAGATCACGCAGAGCAGGACGGAATATATGGTCTTTGTCAGGTAAAGAGCGCTGACACGCTCGATATTTGCTATGATGGAACGGCCTTCCCTTACGATTTCCCGCAGGTGGATGAAGTCCGAATCCAGCAGCACCACGTGAGCGACCTGTCTGGCGGCCTCGCTTCCTGCCGCCATGGCGATACCGCAGTCGGCATCCTTAAGGGCCAGAACATCGTTGACACCGTCTCCGACCATACCAACAACCTTGCCGCCGGCCTGGTAGGCCTTGATCAGCCTCTGCTTCTGTTCCGGCGTCACTCTGCCGAATACCGTATATCTCCCGACGACTTTGCGCAGCTCTTCGGGATCCTCCGGCAGGGTCTGCGCGTCCACATAACGCTCACCGCCGGCCAATCCTGCTTTGACCGCAATCTGCGAAACTGTCGCGGGATTGTCTCCGGATATGACCTTGATTGCTACATTCTGAGACTTGAAATAAGCAAACGTAGAAGCCGCTTCCGGACGCACGCAGTCTGAAATCAGTACCATAGCCTGCGGTTCGGGCCCGATGACCGTTCCGGTTCCAGTATCAACCTTGCCGACTGATGCCAGCAGGAGTACCCGGTAACCCTTAGCCGCATGTATATTGCATTCTTCCAGAATGGCTCCTTCTCCGCCCATGATAAACTCCGGTGCGCCAAGGGCATAGGCTCCCTTATCACCTGCAAAGGCAGCTGCGCGGAATTTTCTGGCTGAGGAGAACGGAATGATCTCATCTACCGGCCAGCCTTCGTGATCCGGATAATGATTTTTGAAAGCCTGCTGGGTCGGATTGACATCCCCGAAGGCATAGGTCATTTCCCGCATGACTTCGTCAATCTGCTGGCCGGACATATTGCCGCAGGGAATAATCTGCGCCACTTCCAGGTCGCCAGTCGTGATCGTGCCGGTCTTGTCCAGGCAGAGTACATTGACTCGTGCCAGTGCCTCTATTGCCTCCATCTCCTGTACCAGAGCCTGCTTCATGGCCAGTTTGCCGACGCCGACAATAAAAGATACACTGGTCAGCAGGACAAGTCCCTCCGGAATCATACCGATTACACCGGAGACGGTATTGAGAATCAGCTCATTTCTGGTAATCCCCTCCACAGATCTCTGTGACAAAAAGAGCATGATTCCGACCGGAATGATAATAAATCCGACCGTCTTGATGATGCGGTTGATGGCAATCTGCATCTCTGAGGAAGCTCTTTTTTTATTCTTTGCCTGTGCAGCAAGCTGGGTCGCGTAATTATCTTCACCGACATGGACGACCCTGGCTACGCAGCTGCCTGCTACCAGGAAACTGCCCGAAAGAAGCTGATCGCCAGCCTTCTTTTTCACCGGTACAGACTCACCGGTGATCATAGATTCGTTGACCTCGACGCCCTGCCCGCTCAGCAATACGCAGTCTGCGCCAAGCTGGTCCCCGCTTTCTAAGCGGATCAGGTCATCCAGAACCAGTTCATTAAGCGGGATCTCCTTCTCCCCTTCCTGGCGGATCACCCGGGCCTTGGAGGCCGTGATCACAGACAATTTGTCAACCAGGCTCTTGACGCGCAGCTCCTGCACGATCCCGATCACCGAATTCGCCGCCATGGTAATCAGGAAGGTCATATTTCTAAGAGATCCGGTCGTCATTACCAGAGCTCCCAGAATCAGGTTCAGGAAGTTGAAATAGGTCAGCAAATGGGTCCTGAAAATCTGTTTTTTTGTCTTTGAAACACTGGCAGCTGCAGCATTAACCTGTCCGGCCGCCACCCTGTCCCGGACTTCTTTGGAAGAAAGTCCGGTATAAGATTCATTCATACTATCAGTCCTTATAGAAACAACTTACTCCGAAGGTATAAACACTCCATTTTTGAGCTCGTACGGAGTAGTCTGGTATACGTAATAATTGATCCAGTTGGAATAGATCCACTGGCTGTGCGCTGCCCAGGTTACCATAGGTTCTCTGGAAGGGTCATCATCCGGGAAATAATGAGCCGGAACATCAGGATCCATGCCCTTCCCCAAATCCCGGAAGTACTCTTTGGCCAGGGTATCCGCATCGTACTCGGAGTGGCCCATCACAAAGAACTGGGAGTCATCATTGCTGCCGACCACATAGACACCGGCCTCCTCCGAGACAGCCATAATGCGAAGCTCCGGAATCTTTTCGATGTCCTCGATCCGCACCTCTGTGTGGCGGGAATGCGGCACATAAAAATAATCGTCGAACCCGCGGAACAGTCTGGCCTTACTGTTGAGCACATGATGCCTGAAAACACCGGAAACCTTGCGGTCCAGCTTATATTTGGGAATGCCGTAATGATAATAGAGTCCAGCCTGGGCTCCCCAGCAGATGTGGAATGTAGAATGCACATGGGTCCTGGTCCACTCCATGATCCGGCAGAGCTCCTCCCAGTACTCAACTTCTTCATACTCCATCATCTCAACCGGAGCTCCGGTAATAATCATGCCGTCGTAGTTCTGATCCTTAATCTGATCAAATGTCTGATAGAAAGACAGCATGTGATCTTCCGATACATGAGCCGCGACATGAGTCGATGTCTGCAGGAGGGTCACCTCGATCTGCAGGGGTGTATTAGACAGACGGCGCAGAATCTGTGTCTCTGTCTCAATCTTGGTTGGCATCAGATTGAGAATCACGATCTGCAGAGGACGGATATCCTGCGATAAGGCTCTCGTCTGCGTCATGACAAATATATGTTCATTTTCCAGAATCTCCTTTGCCGGGAGATTGTCCTGTATCTTAATCGGCACTCTTGTCACCTCTTTTTTTATTTGTATACAGATAGGAGCATTATAGCAGAAATAGATTTCTTTTTAAATAGCAGATTTGCTTCTGATATAGTATAATAAATAAACAGAAACGAAGGAGGGATGCTTCATGTATCGATTTGATCACTTCAACTTTAATGTTCTGGATTTGGAGAAGAGTCTTGCTTTTTACAAGGAAGCTCTTGGTCTGGAGCCGGTCAGGGTCAATGACAAACCTGATTTTACCATCATCTACCTGGGAGACCACAAGACAGACTTTAAGCTGGAGCTGACATACCTTAAGGACCGGACAGAGCCTTATGATCTGGGAGAGATTGAATACCATCTCGCTCTGATTGCAGACGACTTTGACGCCGCTCACCGTCATCATGAGGAAATGGGCTGTATCTGTTTTGAGAACCCGTCCATGGGCATCTACTTTATCGAAGATCCTGACGGCTACTGGATTGAGATCCTGCCGGACAGGTAAAAACAATTGGATCAGATTCTGCCGGACAGGCAAATATTAACTTTTCGTGAGGAGATTCCTATGACAAAAAAAGAAATGGCAATTGATCTGCATAACAAGAATTATAACTGTTGTCAGGCTGTCGTCTGTTCCTTTGCAGAGCAGCTTGGCGCAGATCCTGCAACCGCTTTTAAGATGGCTGAGCCCTTCGGTCTCGGCATGGGCGATATGAGCGGACGCTGCGGTGCTCTCTCCGGCGCCCTGATGACTTTGGGCCTGGCAAAGAGTGACGGCGATCTGGAGGCTCCCCGTTCCAAGGCGGCCAATTACAAGATAGCTGTTCAGATGACAGAATGCTTCCGGCGCAAGACCGGCGGCACCATCTGCCGGGAGCTCAAAGGCGTAGACACCGGCAAGGTTCTCTGCTCCTGCCCAGACTGCATCCGGGCCGGCGCAGAAACTGTATGTGAAGTGCTGGGAATCGAAGAAGAGTAAAGTTTTTTATAAGTTTCATAAAGACATCAAAAATAACCCGTGAAAGAGCTTATTCCTGCCCTTTCACGGGTTATTGTCGTTTTATCCTTATAAGGCTTCTTACATTCCTGCTGCTTTCTTTGCTGCGTCGATGACATGACTGGCCAGCACGCTGGTGGTCACGCTGCCGACTCCGCCGGGTACGGGCGTAATTGCCTTGACAACCGGCTCTACGGCGTCAAAGTCTACATCTCCGGCGATGCCGCCTTTTTCAGAATCCCAGTTTACGCCGACGTCGATCACGACCTGATCGGGATTGGTATAGGCAGGACCAACCAGGCGGAGTTCTCCGCATGCAGCAACAAGAATATCAGCCTGAGAGGCAATCTGCTCCGGCTGCAGAGTCTTTCTGTGAAGATTGACAACCGTGGCATTCTCAGCCATGAGAAGCTGGGCGGCCGGCCTGCCGATAATCAGAGATCTGCCGATCACTGCGGCCTTTTTCCCTTCTACCGGCACCCCGTAGTAATGCAGGATTTCCATCACAGCCTGGGCTGTGCAGGGAGGATACCCTGTCCCGCTTCCGGTAAATACCCCGGCCAGGGAAGCTTCGGTGCAGCTGTCTACATCCTTTTTGGGATCAACCAGACCTCTCGCTCTGTTCTTGCCAAGATGATCCGGCAGCGGTGCAAATACAAGAATGCCATGAACAGAAGTGTCTTCATTTAACTCCCGGATGGTTTTGTCAAAATCTTCCGGCAAAATGTCTCCGGGAAGCGCCACGACGCGGATCTGTGCGCCGATCGTCTCAAAACGTTTTTTCGCGCCGCGTTCATAGGCAAGATCCTCCTGCCTTTCACCAACACGAACGATTGCAAGTGTCGGGACGATACCCTTTTTCCTGAGCTCTTCTACCTCCGGGATCAGTCTCTCTTTCATTGCCTGAATAACCGGTGCTCCGCGTAATACTTCTGCCATATTTCCCTCTTTCTATCCTATTCGTACCTTCTTGTGTTTTTCTATCCCCGAAGCCCATCTGCGACGTTCTGGTATATCTGATCTGCCAGTTTGGTCCCCTGCGCAAGCAGCCCGTCTGCTTCTTCTTGCAGCTCCTGTGCAAAAGCGCGTTCTTTCATCGATTTTGTATTGATGATGACGTTCAGGTAGGCTCCCTGCAGGGCTGCCTTGCAGGCGGCTGCCGCGCAGCCGGCATCGGATACCGCCAGTTTGGACCCTTTCTCTGCAAATATTTCTGTGATTTGCAGTGCCTCTATACTGGCCCGCATGATTTCCAGGGGTACCATTCCGGCCCCGTGCAGAGCCTTTTCCATGGTCTCTGCCCTTCCTGGCGCATCCTTGGGAATGCGGTAGGCTGCCGCCAGCGGCGCAAATGCTTCTGCGTCCGCGTCAATGAGTTCCAGAAAACGCGCGCGCAGCTTTTGCGCGCGCGCCATGAGTTCACGGATCTCATCTTCTACGTCTGCGTATTTCTTTTTGCCGACAGTCAGCTCGCCAACCATGTCTCCCAGGGCGATCCCAACCGCCCCGATCAGAGCGCTGGCACCGCCGCCGCCCGGAACGGGTGCGGGGGAGGCAAGTTCTTCCGAAAACTGCCGGATGCTCTTATCCGTAAAAGATGTCATATTTTCTTATTCTCCTGCTTTTTAGAAGAGTCCGGTGATCACGCCGTTCTCATCGACATCAATTTTCTCTGCTGCAGGAACCTTGGGCAGGCCGGGCATAGTCATGATGTCTCCGGTCAGGGCTACGATAAAGCCTGCGCCTGCAGACACCTTGAGGTTTCTGACCGTCACGGTAAAGCCCTTGGGCGCTCCGAGCAGGGTGGGATCATCGGAGAAGGAATACTGGGTCTTGGCCATGCAGATGGGCATGCCTGCAAATCCCAGATCGGTCAGCTGCTTAGCCTGCTTCTTTGCTGCGTTGGTCAGCTCAACGCCGTCCGCGTGATAGATTCTCTTGCAGATGGCTTCCAGTTTTTCCTCGATGGAAAGGTCAAGTTCGTAAGACTGACGGAAGTTGTTGGGCTCTTCGCAGAGACGAACTACCTCTTTGGCCAGGGCGATGCCGCCTTCGCCGCCCTTTGCCCAAACCTCGGAAAGGGCAACATTAACGCCAAGCTCATTGCATTTCTTCTCTACCAGGTCAAGCTCTGCCTTGGTGTCGGTCGGGAATGCATTTATCGCAACTACGCAGGGAAGTCCGAAGACGTCTCTGATATTGGATACGTGCTGCAGGAGGTTGGGAAGTCCTTTCTCCAGAGCCTCCAGGTTCTCGTTGTTCAGGTCAGCCTTGGGTACGCCGCCATGATACTTCAGGGCACGTACGGTTGCTACAATAACTACTGCGCTGGGGGTAAGTCCCTCCATACGGCACTTGATGTCCAGGAACTTCTCCGCGCCAAGATCAGCAGCGAATCCTGCCTCTGTTACGGTATAATCTGCCAGCTTAAGAGCCATCCTGGTTGCGGTCACGGAATTGCAGCCGTGGGCGATATTAGCGAAGGGACCGCCGTGAACCAGAGCGGGAGTTCCTTCCAACGTCTGTACCAGGTTGGGCTTGAGAGCATCCTTTAAAAGGGCTGCCATAGCGCCTTCTGCCTTGAGGTCATGTGCGGTAACCGGCTTGCCGTCATAGGTGTAGCCTACAATGATCCTGGCCAGACGGGCCTTGAGATCCATGATGTCGGATGCCAGGCAAAAAATAGCCATAATCTCGGAAGCAACTGTAATCTCGAAACCATCTTCTCTGGGAACGCCCTGCAGCTTTCCGCCGATACCATCAATGATATGACGGAGCTGACGGTCATTCATATCGACTGCTCTCTTCCAGGTGATCTGCTTGGGATCGATGCCCAGTGCGTTGCCCTGCTGGATATGATTGTCCAGCATCGCTGCCAGCAGGTTGTTGGCTGCGCCGATGGCGTGAAAATCGCCTGTGAAATGCAGGTTGATATCCTCCATAGGAACAACCTGGGCATAGCCGCCGCCTGCTGCGCCGCCCTTGATGCCGAATACCGGTCCCAGGGAGGGCTCACGAAGGGCTACAACTGTATTGGTGCCAATCTTTCTCATGCCGTCTGCCAGGCCGACAGAAGTGGTGGTCTTGCCTTCGCCGGCGGGTGTCGGTGTGATTGCAGTCACCAGAATCAGTTTTCCGTCCGGCTTATCAGCATGATCCTTCAAAAAGGAAAAGTCAATTTTTGCCTTGTAGTTGCCGTACTGCTCCAGGTACTTCTCATCGATACCCGCAGTGGCTGCAATCTCTCTGATGTTCTTTTTCTCGCACGCCTGCGCGATCTCGATGTCAGTTTTGTAAGTCATTTCTTTTTTCCTCCCATTTATCAGACAGACCAGAAGGTCTGTTTATTTCCCTCTTTGCCTAACAGAAACCAGGGCATGCTTATCTGCCCTTAAACTCCGGTTTGCGTTTCTCCATGAAAGCCTTAACACCCTCGATGAAGTCTTCCGTATTAGCCACTTCGGCCTGGCTGGGAACCTCTGTCTCCACCAGCCATTTGTAATAATCCGAATAAACTGCGTCATAAATCTGCTTTTTGATATTCTTATAGGAAACCAGAGGACCTGCTGCCAGCTTTCTGGCGAATGCCATAGCTGCCTCATCCAGTTCCTCAGCCGGCACAACCTTGTAGGCCACGCCAAGCTCCTTTGCCTCCTGGGCACTCATAGGACGGCCTGTCGCTGCGAAGTCCATAGTGCGGGCTGTTCCGATCGATTTCGCAAGAAGATAGGTGGCTCCGGTATCCGGTACCAGGCCCAGATTGACAAAGGCCAGAATGAACTTGGCATTGTCTGCGCAGATCAGGAAATCGCCGCCGAATGCCAGGCTGGCTCCGGCTCCTGCTGCTGCGCCGGAAACGCAGGTGATAACCATCTTGCCCATCTTTTTCATCTTATCTGCAACCAGTCCTACTGCAGAAATCAGCGGATCCATATTGATCTTGCCGCCGGCCTTGATCAAATCATAGAAAAAGCCGATATCGCCGCCTGCGGAGAAGGCTTTCTTGCCGCCCTTCAGGACTACAACTCTGACCTCAGGGTCTGCGTCAGCCGCATCCAGAGCACCTTTCAGTTCTGCTGCCATCTGCTCATCAATTGCATTCAGGTTCTTCATATAATCCATACGGATTACTGCAATGTTATCTTCTACTGTGTAAACCAATTTCTGAAATTCCATCATGCTCCTCCTTTTTGCTGGTGTCTTCGATACTTTTTTTCAGTATATCATCTAAGAGGGGCCCCTGTAAACGTACAGAGACCCCTCCCTTGTTTTTTTCATGATTCATTTATGATACGGTGCAGAAATGCAAACAATGCATCCATCTCCTCATCCGTTCCGATTGTCACGCGCAGGTATTCGGAGATCCTGGGCTTGTCAAAGTAACGGACATAGATATGGTTTTCCCGCAGCTGCTGGAATAGCTTACGCGCCTCTAATCGCGGATGTGTCACAAATATGAAGTTGGCGCCGGGCTCGATAAAGGAGAATCCCAGCTTTGCAAACTCCTCCTTGCTGCGGTCGCGGGTCGCCCGGATCCTGCGGATGCAGTCCTGGAAATAATCCTCATCCTCGATGGCTGCCTTGCCCATGCAGAGGGAAGTCTGATTCATGGTATAGGAATTGAAAGAATATTTGACATCGCTCATGGCTTTGATCAGCTCGGGGCTTCCGATGGCATAGCCGATCCGCATGCCTGCCATGGACCTGGACTTGGAAAATGTCTGTACCACGAGCAGATTCTCATAGCGGTCTATCAGGGAAAGGGCACTTTCTCCGGCAAAATCGATATAGGCCTCGTCCACGATTACAACGCAATCCTGATTGTGCTGCAGGATATCCTCGATCAGAGAAAGATCCTCATAGCGGGAAGTAGGCGCATTGGGATTGGGAAAAATCACGCCGCCGTTCTCCCCGTAATAATCTTCTGCCCGGATGGCGAAGTTCTCATCCAGGGCTTTTGTCTCATAAGGCACGCGGAAAAGATCTGCCCATACCGGATAAAAAGAATAGGTAATATCCGGGAAAAAGATGGGTTTTTCCGAATTGAAAAAGCTCATAAATGCCATGGCGATTACGTCATCAGAACCTACGCCGACAAAGACCTGATCGGGTCCCACCCCATAGCGGCGGGCGATCGCATCCACCAGCATGCCTGCAGTCGGATCCGGATATCTGCGCAGAAGGTCTGTGTCCATCTCCTGCATAGCCTTCATCACGCCGGGTGCGGGCGGATAGGGATTTTCATTGGTATTGAGCTTGATGATGTCCTTCTCTTTAGGCTGCTCACCAGGCGTATAGGGCTCTACACTCCGAAGATTATCACGCCAGTTTCCCATTTTGCTCTCCTCCTATGCCTGTTCGTAGTTTTTGCAAGCCTCAGCCAGTCTCTCAAAAGCCGGGAAAGAACGCTTTATCATCTCCCCGGATACGCAATAAGCCAGACGCACATAACCCGGGCATCCGAAACTCTCTGCATTGACCATCAGGATATGCTGCTTTTTGCCTTCCTCTACAAATGCCGTGCAGTCCTTCAGGGGGGACTTTACAAAGAGGTAAAAGGCTCCCTGGGGACGCACACATTCAAAGCCCAGCTCGGTCAGCTTGCCGTAAAGGAGCTTTCTGTTGGCGTCATAGACTTCCAGCTGCGGTCTCTCCCGCAGGCAGTCTTTGATGACCAGCTGCATGAGGGAAGGGGCATTGACACTGAGAATGCGGTTTGTCGTGGTCAGTCCGCCCTGCACTTCCCTGTAGTACTCAATCTCGGGAGAAATGGCGATGTAGCCGATTCTCTCACCGGGAAGGGAAAGGGATTTGCTGAAGGAATAAACGATCAGACAGTTGCGGATATGGGCCGGCATGAAAGGAACTGTATTGTTATCATAGACCAGCTCCCGGTAGGGCTCATCCGATATCACATAAATGGGATGACCGATTCGGGTCTGGGCCTTTTCCAGCACTTCCTGCAGGCGGTCCAGTGTCTGACCGGAATAAATGACTCCGGTAGGGTTATTGGGATTGTTGACAATCACCAGCTTGGTCCGCTCGGTGATCAGCTCATCCAGGACATCAATATTGAGCTGGAAGGTCTCTGTGTCAGCGGGCACCACTTTGAGCGTTCCGCCGGCTGCGATCACATAGTTGCGGTATTCCCCGAAGAAGGGGGCAAAGGCGATCACCTCATCGCCGGGATCCAGGAAGAGGTGCAGAATCACGTTGATGCCGGTTGCGGCGCCGCATGTCATGATAATATCCTGCATGCGCAGATTGGAACCGAAACGTCCGTTCAGGTCATCTGCAACCGCTGTGCGCACATCTTCAAAGCCGGAATTGAGCATATATCCGTGCACATAGAGAGGATCCTGCGTCTCAAGCGTCCGGACCGCTGTCTCTTTGACAGCCTCCGGTGCAGGCACGCTGGGATTTCCCAGACTGAAATCATATACATTTTCAGCTCCCACTCTCTCTGCGAGTTCTTTTCCTTCTTCAAAAAGCCGGCGGATCGCAGAACTGCCCTCGATCAGCGGCTCCATTCTTCTAGCAAGTACCATGATGTCCCCCTCCTTCCAGATT
>CAMHFW010000044.1 GCA_946184675.1 uncultured Clostridia bacterium
TAACCTCAAGAAGACCATCATTGAGATCCACCAGACTGTCACTGAGCTTGAACATGCCGCCCACTGTCCTGGCATTGGTAATGGCACCAAACACAAAAGATTCTTCAAAAACCTGATTCTCTGTCTCAATCCGCACAGGGATCTCCTTGATGGCGGTCAGCTCTTTGATGCTCTCCAGCAGATAAGCCAGATATCCCAGATTGTTTTTCAAGTCCTGCGGCGTCTGGTATGAAACATCTGTAAAAGCTCCGAAAGAAGCTACATAAGAGAAATAGCGGTCATTGAGTTTTCCTGCATCGAATACTCTGGGCTCGCCCGCCGCAATCTCCATAGCAGCCATCTTGCATTCTGTCGGAAGTCCCAGTCCGGAGGCAAAATCATTGGTCGTACCACAGGGAATATAACCCAGAATGGGCCTGGTCTCCCAGTGCATAGTCTCCGACAGGAGCTCACTGAATGTACCGTCTCCGCCGCTGCAGACAACATAATCATATTGTCCCTGTTTCTCTCTGAGCAGAGACTTAGGCTCCACATCTTTCTGCGTGGTATAGATCGTGATCTCGTGTCCTGCCTTTACCAGCACATCCACCACATCCACAAGCGCATTCCGTATCTTCTGTCTTCCTGCAACCGGATTTACAATTAGAAGTGTTTTTTTCATATCTGTCACTCCCTGTCTGAATATGAGCCAATTATAAATGCATCATTGAAAAGGGGCCTGCTTTCGCTTATAATATTTGATAATATCTTTTCACATTCCGGCAGACAGCCAGAAGAGCCTAACTGCCCGGAACAGGAGGTAAATTTTTATGAGTTTTGTATTAAGTAAAAAACTGCCTACACCTGCAGAGATCAAAGAGCAGTATCCCGTTTCTGAGGATGTTGCTGTTTTAAAGAAGCAGCTGGATCAGGAGCTGGCCGATATCATCACGGGAGCTTCTGATAAATTCATGGTAATCATAGGGCCATGCTCTGCAGATAATGAAGACGCAGTCTGTGAATATATCGGAAGACTCGCTGCGGTTCAGGAAAAGGTCCGGGATGTTCTGGTTCTTGTACCCAGAATCTATACCAACAAACCCCGTACGACCGGCGCGGGCTATAAGGGTATGCTCCACCAGCCCAATCCGGAAGAAGCTCCTGATCTGCTGCAGGGCCTGACCGCCATCCGCAAGCTTCATATGCATGCTCTCCGGTCTTTCCGCATGCCCATTGCTGACGAGATGCTCTATCCGGAAAACTTCCGCTATCTGTCAGATGTGCTTTCCTATGTCGCAGTCGGAGCCCGTTCTGTGGAGAATCAGGAACACCGCCTTGTTGCCAGCGGGATCGATGTCCCTACCGGTATGAAAAACCCGACAAGCGGTGACTTTTCCGTTATGATCAACTCCATTACAGCCGCTCAGCACGGACATAACTTCATTTACCGGGGCTGGGATGCTACCACTTCCGGCAATCCCTATGCCCACGCCATTTTGCGCGGAGCTGTCAATAAACACGGACAGAGCCAGCCCAACTATCATTATGAAGATCTTCGCAGGCTTTATGACATGCTGTCTTCCCATGACATTATCAATCCTGCCTGCATCGTGGATGTCAACCACTCCAACTCCGGCAAGCAGTTCATGGAACAGATCCGCATCGCCAAGGAGGTCATGCACAGCCGCAGCCACTCTGCCGATATCCGCTCCCTCATCAAAGGACTGATGATTGAGAGCTATCTGGTCGAAGGGACACAGAAGATCGGCGTTGAAAACCATATCTACGGCAAGTCCATTACAGACCCCTGTCTGGGATGGGAAGACTCTGAGCGGCTCATCTACGATATTGCCGACCGTGTCTGACGGATCAATGCTCCCGAAATATAAACTTCCTGAACAGACGTTCAGGAAGTTTTTCATTTGCAGATTTTATTCGCCCTGCATCTTGCGGCAGCGCTCTTCGACGCAGCGGACTGCCTCAATCAGGCTGCTCCGGAAGCCTCTTTCTTCCAGACTTGCAACCCCGGCAATGGTTGTGCCTCCCGGTGAGCAGACTTCATCCTTAAGCTGCCCCGGATGCTTCCCTTCCGAGAGTACCATCCTGGCAGAGCCAAGTACAGTCTGGGCGACAAAACGGTAAGCCTGCTGTCTGGGCATGCCGCAGGCAACCACGCCGTCCGCCATAGCTTCGATCATCATATAGACAAAAGCAGGGGAACTGCCGCTGGCCGCGGTCACCGCAGCCATCAGATGCTCCGGCACTTCTTCCGCCAGACCGAAAGACTCCAGAAATGTCCTGATCTGGGCCTTCTCTTCTTCAGAATAGTCATCATCCGACAGACAGTATCCTGTCATGCCCTCTCCGATCGAAGCAGGTGTATTGGGCATCAGGCGGGCAATACGCATTCTCTCCCCGAGTGCTTCTTTGAGCCTGGTCACCGACCAGCCCGGAGCCAGGGACAGAATAATGGTATCCTCCTCCGCGGCTTCGCGTACCAGAGGCAGGACCTCCGGATAGATCTGCGGCTTTACAGCCAGAATAACAAATCCGGACTGCCTGACCAGATCCTGTATTCCGGATGCCGCATAAAAGCCCATCTCTTTCGCCATATCTGCAAGTTTATTCTCATTTTTCCTGGTGACTGCGATCTGATCAGGGCTGTAAACACAGAGACAGCCCTTTAACATGGCTGTCCCCATATTTCCCATACCAATAAAACCAAATTGATATTTCTTATTACTCATCCCAGTTATGATAAACGTTCTGCACATCATCATCCTCATCCAGAAGATCCAGGATCCTGCTGAGGTTTTTGATGTCTTCTTCCTTTGTCAGAGTTACATATGTCTGCGGAAGCATGGTAACCTCCGCCTCTGTCATAGGGATCGACTCCTTCTCAAGGGCTTCGCGAACTGCGCTGAAATCCTCGGGAGCAGTGATGATTTCGAAAGAATCCTCTTCTTCAACGAAATCTTCCGCACCTGCATCAAGCGCGATCATCATCAGATCGTCCGCATCCATCTCGCACTCTTCTTTATCAATAATGATCTGGCCCTTTTTGTCAAACATAAAGGATACGCAGCCGGAGGTACCAATGGAACCATTTCCCTTGGTAAAAGCGCTTCTGACATTTGCTGCGGTACGGTTTTTGTTGTCAGTAAGTGTCTCCACAATAATTGCCACGCCGCTGGGGCCGTAACCCTCGTAGGTATTATTCTCATAATTGACAGAGCCGATATCGCCGGCTGCCTTCTTGATGCCTCTGTCGATGGTATCATTCGGCATGTTGTTAGCCTTGGCCTTGGCGATTACATCACGCAGCTTGCTGTTATTGTTGGGATCAGCGCCGCCCTCTTTGACCGCTACTGCGATCTCTCTGCCGATAATTGTAAAAATCTTACCCTTTGCCGCATCATTCTTCTCTTTTTTATGCTTGATATTGGCAAATTTGGAATGTCCTGACATATATACAACTCCTAACCTTATAATGATTTACTCTAGAAAAGTCTCTCTGAAACTTTGCCTTACACTATATCATATCATTCGAAGATCCAAGTTTCAACCTGCATTTTCTTCATCTGTCTTGGTGATTCTGGTTACTTTTACCAGACTTACCGCATTATCTGCCATGGCAATGACGCGGAATGTATATCCGCCGGCATCTACGCTGGCCCCCTCATTCTGCGTGGGGATATGATCCAGACTCGAAATCAGAAAACCATTGAGTGTATCAAAATCATCATCGAATTCTATGCCCAGCAGGTCTGTTATCATTTCTAGCGGTGTCAGACCCTTCATGATATAGGCTCCGCCGATGGTCTGAATATAGCGTTCATCGGTATCATACTCATCCATGATATTGCCGACGATCTCCTCCAGGATGTCCTCCATAGCCACCAGTCCGCAGGACTGACCGTATTCATCCACAACAATAGCCATATGAATCTTGCGCGCCTGCATGTCCCGGAAAAGCTTATTGATATTCTGAGAATCGGGCACAAACATGGGCTGACGCATGATACTTCCGACAGTGCGTTCCTCTTCCCCATCCAGGATCAGCCGCATCACATCTTTGAAATGAACGATACCGACCAGATCATCCTCATCATCTTCAAATACCGGATAACGGGAAAAGCGCTCCGCCGCCATGATCCGGGCGGCTTCCTGCAGATTGAGAGCAGCATCGATACTGACGATATTGCGGCGGTGGGTCATGATATCCGAAACATTCTTGTCATCAAACTCCAGGATATTGCTGATCATCTCTGCTTCGCTGTCTTCGATCACACCCTGCTCATTGCCCTCGCTGACCATCATGATAATCTCTTCTTCTGTGACATTTTCTTCAATGTCTTTCGGATTGATACCTGCAAGTCTGACCAGGCAGTTTACCGAAAAATTGACCAGCATAACAAACGGACGGCAGATTGCTGTACAGGCTGAAACGATTCCAAAAAGGGTCCCTGTCCATTTCCGGCCATATTTCACAGCGATTCGTTTGGGAAACAAAATCCCAACCACAGTAATCAGATAAATCACCAGGGCGCTGATCAGCAGATAGCTGATCACGGCAGACGGCAGGAATGGCAGCTGCAGACGGCTCTGCAGCATCTGTGCCAGGGCTGCGGCATGCGGCCGCACTATAAATACGCCGGCCAGGATCGAGACTGCTGCCTGCACGATATCGACTGTGCTGAGAAAAAAGGCAGGCCTTTCAATAATCTGCAGCATACGGGCTGCTTTGGCATTGCCCTCCTCTGCTTTCTTTTCCAGATCGCTTTCACTCACAGAAGAAAGCGCAACATTCATACCGGAAAAAACAATATCAAACAGAATAATGATCAGAAAAAGTATAATACTAAATAGCGGATGACTGTCATCCATGATTATTTATTCCCCTTTATAATTACAGTCTCTGCGTGCCGGATGCATCTTCCTCTGTCCAGATGAAGTTTACTACTTCCTGCACCCGACCGCCGCGAAGATAGACACGCGGGACACGCCTGTTGATGTTGCAGACAAATTCATAGTTAAAAGAATCCCCGAAGCCGGATACTTCTTCCACGGAAATATGTTCTTTTCCTTCGGTCCCGACAAGGGTAACCGAATCTCCTCTCTTGATTCGCCGGGAAGCATCCGTGATATCTACCATGATCTGGTCCATACAGACACGGCCGATCACCGGGAAGGACTCGCTGCCGATCAGAACCCGTCCCCGGTTTGACAAGGCACGCGGATATCCGTCTGCATAACCGATCGATATGGTGGCAATCGTCGTCGGCCTCTGACAGACAAAGGTCGCTCCGTAACCCACCCTGGTTCCAGCCGGGACATTTTTTACATGTGCCACATGACTCTTTAAGGACATGACCGGCTTCAGAGATAAGAGTGCCGGATCCACTTCATCAGAGGGATAAAGGCCGTAGATCACAATCCCGGCGCGGACCATATTATATTTCAGTTCCGGATACCGCATAATGGCAGCACTGTTGGCACAGTGTCTGCAGGGAATGGATACCCCGGCTTTTTCAACAGCGTCAGCTACCCAGGCAAATCCGGCAGCCTGCTCTGCGGTCATCTCATCCTCCATGCAATCAGCACAGGCAAAATGTGTAAAAATGCCGTCAATCCGCACATTGCGGAGCAGATGAGCGATCATGACGATGCTCTTGACAGACTCTTCACTGACCGGAAAACCAATTCTGCTCATACCGGTATCGATCTTGATATGGATCCCGATCACACTGCCCAGCTCATGTGCTGCCGCATCAATTTCTTTTGCCATATTGTAAGTAAATACTGTCGGTGTGATCCCGTACCGGATCATATCCGGGTACTGTTCTTTACAGACAAAACCAAGGATCAGGATGGGCTGGGTAATCCCGCTCTTGCGAAGTTCTATCCCCTCCTCCAGCGTCGCGACTGCAAAGCTGTCAGCTCCCATTGTCAGAAGCTCTCTGGCCAGAACCACCGCGCCATGTCCGTATGCGTTTGCCTTGATCACACACATGAGGCGGGTATCATCCCCGATCTTCTTTCGTATTTGTGAAATATTATTGTCCAGCGCATCCAGATCAATCTCTGCGCATGCCCTGTAAGCATTTTTCATAATCTGTCATCCCCTGCTCATTTTTGATTTTCGGACGGTTCCCCCGAAAAAACTGCTAAAAAGCAGACAGTACATCCGCTGCAGACTCGACAATATCAGAAGCTGTCATCGAATAATGTCCCTTTTTCTCTGCTGCTGCGTCTCCGGCCAGTCCGTGAAGATATACGCCAAGCCAGGCAGCCTCAAAAAGACTGCTTCCCTGTGCTGCCAGTGCTGCGATCATGCCGGTCAGCACATCTCCGCTTCCTCCGCATGACATTCCGTCATTTCCGGATGTGTTTATAATATTTTTTTCCCGTCCATCTGATACGATTGTTCTCGCATCTTTTGCAACCAATATTACACCATAATCACGACTGCATTCAACACAAATTTGCAACTCTTTTCCCTTCAGGGATTGGATATTATAGCCAGTGAGTCTGGAAAGCTCCATTTTATGCGGCGTCAGAATGAATCCCGCACCGGGTCTTTTTTCCGCTGCCGCCCGCATTTCTTCCTTCCATTCCGGATGGCGAGACAAAATATTTAAGGCATCTGCATCCATAACTACCGGGCTCTGTGCTGTCCGGATCACAGTCTCAACCAGCTTCCCGGAGATCCGTGAAGTCCCGATTCCGGGTCCGATCACGATCACGCTGCTTCCGGAGATTAATGAAGGAAGCTCCTCCGGGAGCCCATTGTTCTCGTCATAAGTCTTCATGACTGCTTCCGGCACCAGGGTCTGCAGAATCTGCCTGTTGCACTCCGGCGTCAGTATAGTCACAAGCCCTGCTCCTGTCCGGTAGGCTGCTTTGGCGGAAAAGGCTGCAGCGCCGGCCATATTGCGGCTGCCTGCTATGACAAGTACTTTTCCGTAGCTTCCCTTATGAGAATCGGGGTGTCTGGCCGGCAGTCTTTCCAGATCTGCTTTTTCCGGTGCAAAACAAGAAACCCCTGCCTCCCGGACAGCCGCAGGATCAAATCCGATTTCCGCACAGAGGATCCTGCCGCTTTTTAGGGCTCCCGGATACAGAATCATGCCAAGTTTCAGATCACCGAATGTAACCGTAACTTCCGCATTTACTGCGATACCAAGAATCTGTCCTGTTCCAGCATGTACACCGGAAGCAATATCCACCGCACAGATTCTGGCACCTGATGCATTGATCTCCTCAATCAGCCGGGCATAGCCGCCGCTGACCTCTCTGGAAAGACCGGTTCCGAATAAGGCGTCAATGATAATATCATAGGAAGCCAGATTACAAGACTCCTGTACCGGTACGCCAAAGTTTTCCGCAATCAGCAGCTGTCTTGCTGCGTCCTCTGAAAGTTTTCCCCTGTCACCGGCCAGAAGTATCTCCGCCTGATATCCGCGTGCATACAGGATTCTGGCCGCAGCCATACCGTCTCCTCCGTTATTGCCGCTGCCGCAGACAGCCAGGATCCTGGTCTCTTTTCCTCTGCCTTCTCCTGCCATTCGTTCACATTCCTCCGCAACAGCCAGAGACGCCCTTTCCATCAGGACCAGGGACGGCACGCCGCTTTTTCGAATGGTATACGCATCGATCTGCCTTGCCTGTTCCCCTGTAATTATATTTTTCATTGATTGATCTCCTTTCGAACAGATAGGAAAAGACGGGTCATGGCAAAGCCGCCTGGCTCCTGCTTAAGACCCGTCTTTTCCAGCACCATCAAATCGATGCGTTCACTCAATCCTTATCATCCATGTAGGAACGATAACTGTACTTTTCCTGTCCCCTGTTACGGAAGTTGTAAGACAGTGTCATCAGGCTCTCATCGAGATGGACATTTTTCACACAGACCTCCTCTGAAACATGCAGATCGGTTGGTGTAAAATTCCAGATTGCTCTGATTCCCAGCTCCTCCAGCTGTGTTGCGATGGGACGGGCACTCTTTTTCGGTACTGTAAGAGCTGCCACGTGTACCCTGTTTTCTTCGAGAAAAGCTGGAAGATCGTCCATCATCTGGATCTCAATGCCGCGGACCGAGAGGCCTTCCAGTCTGGGATTCACATCAAAGATACCTATGATATGAAAACCGATCCTGTCAAAATTGTAATTGGCCAGGGCCTGTCCGAGATTACCAGCTCCGATGATGATCATGGTCTGGATATGATCCAGTCCCAGTATCTTGCCAATTTCCGAATGCAGATACTCAACATTGTAACCGTAACCCTGCTGCCCGAATCCGCCAAAATTATTGAGATCCTGACGGATCTGAGAAGCCGTCACTTTCATGCCGTTGCTCAGTTCCTTAGAGGAGATCCTCTCAACGCCATTTTCAAGAAGCTCTCCCAGGTACCTGTAGTACCGCGGCAGTCTTTTTATAACCGCCGGTGAAATACTTCTGCCTGTCATAATGACTCTTCGTTTCCTTTCTTTATCCCGAAATCGCATCAGGTTTCTAATACTATCTCAGAATAGTGTATATTGTCAATACAATTATAGCGGATTGTTATTCTTTTGTCAAACAAAAAAGCTGCTGAAAAGAGAAACCAGATAGACTGCTGCGCTAGCTGTCACTGCCACTGTAAAAAGACCTCTGCCCATATAAGCAGCGACAAGAGCCGCAATGACACCGCAGGCAGCAGCGGGCAGATAATCTGTCGCAAAAAACATAGCCGGAAATGTCATAGAAGCCAGGACTGCATAGGGTACATAATACAGAAAAGAACGGATAAACCGGTTTTCGATCTTATTGCGGAATATGATCAGAGGTGCCACTCTGGTCAGATAGGTAACGCCAAACATGATCAGCAGATAAATCCAGTAATTATGCTGCATAATCATCCTCCTTTCTGACCGGGAAAAGGACCGCGCCGATCAGCGAAGCCACTACTGCGCAGATAATAATGGCAAATCCATCTGTGATGAAATCAAAGGCGGGAACAAAGTGAATAATGCAGCTGATCAGGACCGCCAGCAGCACGACCGTCAGCACAGGTCTCTCCTTCTTTGCACCCGGTACGATAACAGCGATAAACATTCCGTAAATCATGACACCCATGGCGTCGCTGACAGATGCCGGCAGAATGTTGCCGCAGACAGCGCCGGCCAGGGTTCCGCCTGTCCAGCCTATATAAGGCAGTACTGATAACCCCGCCATAAAGGGTGCCCTGATTTCTCCGGGGGTACTCATCGCGACCGCAAAAATCTCATCCGTGATACAATGCCCCAGAACCAGCAGCTTCAATCCCTTAAAAGATGCCGCCTTTTTCTGGGAAAATGAGATTCCCATCAGGGTGTAACGGATGTTGATCACCAGCTGGGTCAGGGCCATTTCCAGATAGCTGCCGGATGCGGCAATGATTCCAATACCTGCAAATTGCCCGGAAGAAGTCAGATTGGTAAATGAAATCAATACAGCCTCCCACCATGAGATTCCCATAGAAACAGCGGCAATTCCAAAAGAAAACGCAACTGAAAAATATCCAATGCCAATCGGCAGCCCGCAGCGCAGGCCTTTGCGCAGCAATTCTCTGCTCGAACTCCCTCTGTCTGCTCCGCTCATCGCATCTCCCTGCAGCGTTTCATCGCCATATAAGCATCACTGATGATAGACGCGTGATCACAGGCCAGATTCTCACATACAGCTCCCTTTACCTGAAGCAGACCAGTCAGTGGATGCATACAGAGCTCTCCTCTGATCTGCAGTTTTTCATTCTCCCGGCTGAGTGTCAGGATGAAATCACTGTCCCGGCTCTCCTCCCGGACATCAAACCAGTCAGCATCCGCAGCATCATCCCCTGCCAGCGCCTTCTGTTTTCCGTCTGATATGGCAAAAAAGCCGCGTGAAACGATCCATGACCTGGGATCTCTATGCGGAGCACTGTAGAATCCGCAAGGCGCAAACAGCATATCCTTCAGACTTGTCTCCTCCTCAAGCTCCCTGGCCGCAGCATCTTCTGCGCTCTCTCCAGGTTCCACAAAACCGCCCGGGAGAGCCCTGCATCCGATCCACGGATGGTTTTTTCTCCGGATTAAAAGAACCTTCAGCGCCTCACCGCATTTTTCAAATATTACAATATCAACCGTCAGATACGAACTCGGATAAACTGCTGTTTTATATTTACGCAGAAACTCAGCTTCCGTAAGCCCGTTCTGATCGCGTCTGACCTCATTCTCCATATTGATTCCTCCTGTCTGCCGGACTCCTGCGGCATCGTGTCAAACCCAGGCCGCACGTCGGACATATCATTCCTATCATGTCATATCCACTTTGCGATTTCAACTGTTTTCTTTTCTTTTCCTCCGGATTCAGGGCATAAAAAACATTGCATACATCCCTTTTTACAGGTATACTGAGTAATGGATTGCATAAAGAAACGGAGTGAAACAATTATGATTCTTTCTTGTCATCAGATCAGTCTCTCCTACGGGATTGAAGTGATTCTTGACAATGTTTCCTTTCATATAGAAGAACACGAAAAAGCCGCTATAACCGGAATCAACGGAGCCGGCAAGTCTACTCTGCTTGATATCATTTCCGGTCTGCTCTCCCCTGACTCCGGTGAAGTCACCATTGCCAAGGGGAAAACGCTCGGCTATCTGCAGCAGTACCAGGAGTTTGATGCAGACCTGACCATCTATGAATCCCTGCTCCAGATCCGTCAGGATGTTCTGTCCATCTATGACAAACTGCGCCGTCTGGAACAGGATATGAAAACTGCGCAGGGCAGCCGGCTGGAAGAAATGCTGTCCTCTTATGACAGGCTCAATCACCGCTTTGAACAGGAAAACGGGTATGCCGTGCAAAGTGAAGTCACCGGCATTTTAAAGGGACTTGGTTTTGCAGAAAGTGAATTCAGCAAAAAACTGTCCTCCCTTTCCGGGGGCCAGAAAACCCGCGTCTCCCTGGGACGCATCCTGCTGAAAAAACCAGATATCATCCTGCTGGATGAGCCGACCAACCATCTGGATCTTCATTCTATCGCCTGGCTGGAAGGCTTTTTGCAAAATTATCCCGGCACGGTTGTCATTGTAGCCCATGACCGTTATTTTCTGGACAAAGTTGTCACAAAAGTAATCGAGATTGAAAACCATCATGCCAGGATGTACCGGGGAAATTATACTGCCTTTGCAGATAAGAAAAAGCAGCTGCGGGAAGAACAGCTGCGCGCCTGGATGAACCAGCAGCAGGAAATCCGCCATCAGCAGGCTGTCATCGAAAAACTGCGGTCATTTAACAGGGAAAAATCGATCAAGCGGGCAGAAAGCCGCGAAAAGATGCTGGAGAAGATCGTCCCGGTCGACAAACCGCTCCAGATTGATGAGTATATGCACCTTTCCCTGACCCCGGATGTGCAGAGCGGTAATGAAGTTATGCATATTGAAGATCTCAGCAAAGGATTTGGGAATCAGATGCTATTTCGCCAGATCCGCATGGATATCCGACGTGGTGAAAAGGTTGCCCTGATCGGCGACAACGGCACGGGAAAAACAACCATCCTCAAGATCATCAATCGCATCATCCCGCCCGATACCGGCCTGATCCGCCTGGGAAGCAATGTGCATATCGGTTACTATGACCAGGAGCAGCACAATCTGGATCCCGAAAAGAGTATCTTTGACGAGATTTCAGATTCCTGGCCCTCCATGGACCGGACAAGAATCCGCAGCGTTCTGGCCGCTTTCCTTTTTACCGGTGACGACGTATTTAAGCGGATTGGTGACTTAAGCGGCGGTGAAAGAGCTCGTGTGTCTCTGGCCAAACTCATGCTCTCAGATGCCAATTTCCTGATCCTGGACGAACCGACCAACCATCTGGATATCGCTTCCAGAGAAATTCTGGAAAATGCTGTCGCTGCCTACAGCGGTACTGTCCTCTACGTTTCCCACGACCGTTATTTCATCAATCGGACTGCCACCCGCATCCTGGAACTTTCCGAAAACGGACTGGCCGGCTACGAAGGAAACTATGATTACTATCTGGAAAAGAAGGATACACCGTCATTCTCTTCTTCTTCCGGCGTCAGTGTGACCGAACAGACCGCCGGCAAAGAAAGTGCCAGCAGTGCCAAGCTGGATTATCATCAGCAGAAACAGGAGCAGGCACGAAAGAGGAAACTGGAAAACCAGATCAAAAAAACAGAGGCGCGCATCGATGAGATCGACACACGCCTGGCTGAAATAGATGAACTGCTTACTCAGGAAGAAATCTACACAGATCCTGAAAAACTGCTTCCCCTGACAAAAGAGCGGGAAGCTCTGGATGAAGAACAGCTTTCCATGATGCAGACCTGGGAAGATCTGCAAATGCAGCAGGAGGAAGACTCCTGATCAGTTTGCATAAACGATTCCCTGTTTGCCGTCAACGGTAACGAAGGCTCCCTGTTTTAAAAGCTGTGTGGCATTGGCCACGCCAAGCAATACAGGAATATCCAGACTCATACCGACTATGGCTGCATGAGAATCCATACCGTCTTCTTCTACAATCAGTGCCGCGGCTGTCCTCAG
>CAMHFW010000045.1 GCA_946184675.1 uncultured Clostridia bacterium
CAGTAGCCGTAATACCAGCATTCGTAGGGGTTCATACACTGGTCGCCGGGCTCTGTCATGATTTCTTCCCGCTCTTTCTGCATCCGGTTCAGGTCCCAGATATTGTCGTTGATCCACCGGTAATATGACTTAGCCTTGGAAGTCACGTCGTTGATCACGAAGGGATTCTCTTCGTCCTCGCCGTGGGTCACAATGCAGATCCTGCCGATCTTGAGCTTGCAGCGGGTCATGATATAGTACTGGAAGCCTGCGTCGCGGATGAACTGCTCATGGACTTCCGGGGCATTTTTTACTTCGTAAAAGTCGTATCCTGTCTCTGTTTTTCGCAGAATATCGACTGCGCAGTAGTTGTTATAGTTGATGAAGGCAGCTTCGCAGATCACAGGAGTTCCCTTTTCCAGATGCTCTGCTGTCCTGGCTGCCATGGCTTTCTTGTCCGGAATGGTCGTGCCGGGCCGGTAGACGGTCATCTCCTCATAGTCTCCAAACATGGCCATGGCCCGGTCGCCAAACTCATTGCCTGCGTCCAGACGGGCCTGGATCTCCGGCGGGATGACCTTGAGCTTTGGCTTATGTTTGTCCAGCCAGAGCATCTTGCGGCACTGCATGCCGCGCATAAAATCTGTCTTTGTGATTCCCATAACTCCTGATCCCCTTATTCTTCCTCTTCCAGCCCATACCAGAGCAGTTCGTTATATTTGCTGTTATAGTACTCGGCGGATTTTTTCTGAATCCATCGTTCTCTGTCGTCCATGATCGCCAGCATCTCGTCTGCGATCTCCTCGGCAGTCTTTGGCTTTGCCGCTCTCAGGTAGCCCAGCATCCGGCTCATAGTCTTTTCCGTCCGCAGATTCTCCGCAATGGCGATGCCAAATCCCTCCGGGTACCCCATCTTGACGATGGTCTCCACCAGCTGGCGGTAAATGCGTTCTCTCTCATCCATATTTTCACTTTTCCATAATTGCCCGTAATTTCTCTATGATTTCTCCAAAATCCCCATTGATGCAGATGGCTCTGCCTCTGATCTCATCAGGGGCAAAGGCCTGACCGGCGTTCAGGCAGGCATATGCGGCATCCGGCCAGCTGGCAGTCATGTCCCAGAAGGGATATTTGATGATACCGGGCGTATTGAAACCGACGGCTGCCTCCAGGAAGAGGGTCCTGGTCTTTTTCCGCGCGGCAAGGTAGTCCGAATAGCGTCTGGCTGCCTGGTGCCATCCCTCATCTTCCACAAAGGTATCATCTGCCCGCAGGTTCATGCTCATAGGCTCGCCGCATACCGGGCAGTAGGGGACCAGGTCAGCGGGGACCGCCATGGACAGCCTGCTAAAATCAGTCGAGCCATCCTCATTTTCCGGCACCAGCAGCTCTCCTCTGGGGCCAAATCCAAATCCCTGGGCGGCCAGCATCCTGACCACAGTGCTCTTATTCTCATAGGTTCTTTCATGGCAGGGGCTGCTGCACTGCCAGAGGCCGTAGTCTCCCTGCGTGTAAAAGAGCCTTTCTTTGTCAAAGCCTGCTTTCTGAAACTGGTGGTCTACATTGGTCGTCAGGACAAAATAATCCTTATCCTTCACCAGCTCCAGCAGATCCTGGTAGACCGGCTTGGGTGCTGAAACGTAGCGGTTGATGTAGATCTGCCGGCTCCAGTAGGCCCACTGCTCTTCCAGAGAATCATATTTGCAGAATCCTCCGGCATACATGTCCTGGAACCCATACTTATCCGAAAAATCCCCGAAATATTTTCTGAAACGGTCACCGCTGTAATCAAATCCCGCAGAAGTGGATAATCCCGCTCCCGCTCCTATGATGACTGTTTCTGCCTCCTGCAATGCCTGACAAAGTTTTTCCATTCCGTCAGGGGTATCATATGGTTTGAGATAAAATCCTGCCATCTTTATACACCGCCTTCCATTTCGTAATACTGTTTATCCTGGTCCTTGAACACATTGAAAATCACTCTGCTGATGCCGTCGGGGTATCTGTCCATCCATTCTGTCACCGTCTCCACCGCGATCTGCGCCTCCTCCTGAACAGCTGTCAGTTTCTATCTTATTTATAGCACATTCCGTATAGAAAGTTAACCTTTCGAAAGTTCCCCGATTACGTGAACAAAGCTGTCAAAGTCAGCCAGCCAGTTGATCAGGACCGCTGCACATATAGCAAAACGAATCTCTTTTATAAATTGCATAAGCACAGACTTTTTCAACATAACCGAACGATTGCACTTTCCTTTCTGCAAAGATATAATAAAAATAATCGTGAGACAGTTTCAAGGAGGCATATTGATATGGGAAAAGAAGAATTTAAAGTTCCGGCCTATGACTTAAGCGGAAAAGTTGCGATCGTGACCGGGGGAACCAAGGGACTTGGCTATGGCATCGCCATGAAGCTTGCGGCCGCAGGCGCAAAGGTCGTGATCACCAGCCGCCACCAGGAGGAGTGCGACGCAGTCGCGCAGGAGATTCGGGATCTGGGCGGACAGGCGGCAGGCATTAAGACCGATGTCCAGGTCGTCTCTGAGATCCAGAATCTGATTGATAAAACTGTCGAAATCTTCGGCCGCCTGGATATCATGGTCAACAATGCCGGCGTTGCAGTGACCAAACGTATGACAGATATGACAGAGGCCGAGTATGACCGCGTCATCGATTCCAATTTAAAGAGCGTGTATTTCGGCGGACAGGCAGCCGCCAGGCAGATGATCGCCCAGGGGGAGGGCGGCAAGATCATCAACATGTGCTCCATCGGCGGCATCAAGGGCAACAATCAGCTGTCTACCTACGGGGCCTCCAAGGCCGCTGCCATCAACCTGACCAAGACCATGGCCTGGGAATGGGGCCGCTACGGGATCAATGTCAACGCCATCTGCCCCGGTTATGTCAGGACCGCTCTGAATGCGAAGTTCCTGGATGACCCGCAGTTTCAGGCAAAGACCTTGAAAAATATCCCCCTCCGCAGATTCGGTACGGTGGAAGAGATTGCCAACCTGACCCTCTTCCTGGCCTCTGACATCTGCTCCATGATCACGGGAGAATTCATCGTCGCCGACATGGGCGCCACCCTGGGCGGAAACGTATAAAACCGATTTCTATATAATATAAAAGAGAAGCGGGAACCTTTTTGCATTCCCGCTTCTCTTTCTATGTCTGTATATTTTTAATAATATAATATAACCGGTGTTCCTACATCGATATATTCATACATGGTCGCTGCCACAGAAGGCGGCAGGTTCACGCATCCGTGAGACCCGTCATAGGTGTAGATATCGCCGCCGAAGCTCCCGCGCCAGTCTGCGTCGTGCAGACCCTGGCCTGCGTTAAATGGCATCCAGTATTTGACCTTGGTGTCATAATGCTCTTTTCCCTCGCCGCCCGACAGTGTAACATTCATCTCTTTGTAGGCTATGGGATAGGCCCCGCTCATGGTGGCGCGGTCTTTCTTGGACATGTCGCCGGAAACGCAGTCGCTTTCTACAATCAGTTCTCCATTTTTGTAAAACCAGACATGCTGGGCAGACAGATTGACCTCCACATAGGTGCCGTTGATATCGTCAACGCCTTCTCTGGCCAGATAATACGGATTTCCCCACTCGTTGGCCTGGCTGTAGATGGGCTCTCTGGTCACCGGCTCATTGCCCGCCAGGTCTTCTTTGATCTGTTCCTCTTCCTCATCTCCCAGGATCCAGTAGCCGTACTCATTGCGGCCTGCATCGATCGTAATCTGATTGCCGGAAGAGGTTGTAAACGTCCGGTCTCTCCATCTGGTATCATAGACGTCTGACAATTCCGCTACATAGGCATCGATCTTTTCATCATCGAACTCGGCGGTATCGCTGTCGCCGTCAAACTTGAGCCAGTCTTTGAAGGTCCGAAAATCCAGCTCTTTGGTCTCAGAGCCAAATGTATAAGTAATGCTGGCGTGAGCATATTTATTATATCTGTCGCACTCCGGCTGAAGATCCTCTCCGCTCTTGCGCTTGTTGGTCTCCAGATAGACATCTTCCGGAATCTCCATTTCCAGTTTGCTGATGCTGCCGGCCTGATCTTTCCCCTTGAAACTGTCGGCCTTGATGGCATCCTCGATCTGCCCGCGGACAAACTGCTGCAGTTTAGCATCATCCAGTTCATTGCCATCCACTTCCGGCTTGATATAGCAGAGCTTCTTCTTCTCATCAAACACAATCTCGGCGTCTGTTCCCGGCGTTCTCTCAACAGACATGCCGGCCCCGTTTACCTTGGCCGCAAATGCCTTCTCATCAATGCTGTAAGGAATGTCCACCGTCAGCTCATCAACCCCGTAGTTGGCCTTTAAGGCATGTATAATATTATGTGTCTGCTGGGCAAACACATCTTCAAGTGCAGATGCAAAGCCTGCTGTATCCACATTTACGCCATATTCGGGAAGGCTTCCGTTCAGAACGGCTTCCCCGTTTTCCAGTACGCTGACGCTGACATCTTCCGGATTGGCCAGAAGGATCTGCGCCGCCTGATCCGGTGTCATCCCCTGTACGGCGACACCGTTAATCGATGTTTCTCCCAGGTAAGCCCTGGCTTCACGCAGCTCTGACAGATACTGGTTTGCTGCCACTGCGCCGCCTCCCGCCGCGCAGGCCAGTATCACTGCTGCTATCAATAACTTGGTCCGTTTTCTCATTCTGTGTACCTGTTTATCTATATATAATAATTTATCTTTAAATGCATATGAAATGTTCTTATACATCTTAACACGATTTCGGGCAGGCTGCTATAACACTTTTCTATTTTTGTTTTTTTGTGAAAAATTGCAAAAAAATGCCGGGGGACAAAAAACTGTCCCCCGGCTGTGTAAACCGATCTGATTGGAATCTGAATCAGGCCTTATTGAACTTCTCTTTCGGCTGCTATTTTGCTTTGCGGCTCACAGTCCACAGCCAGCGTGTCTTTTACGCTGATGTATACGCCTGCTGCCATGATCAGCAAGGCGGCCCAGAAGAGTTTTCCGGGCATCTGGTGGAAAATGATAAGAGAGAGCAGTACTCCTATAAAGGGGGCTACTGCATAATAAGCGCTGGTTCTGGACGCGCCGATCCTGCTCTGTGCCAGTACATAAAAATATACACTCAGGCCAACAGCCAGAAAGCCCAGTATCATGATCAGGATCGCTGTGACTGGCGAAACGGTTCCTTCGCCTATGATGAAAGAAAGAAGCAGCGATGCGCTGCCGGACCCAAAGCCTTTGAGCATGACGATCTGGCGGGGGTCTTTTTCGGACAGACTGCTGGTACAGTTGTTCTCAAATCCCCAGCAGATGCATGCCAGAAGGACAAATAAGGAGCCTGTCGAAAACTGCAGGGCTGCAGACCCGTTCAGAGACAGAAGCATGCAGGAAATGGTGATCAGAATGATCGACGCCAGCAGTCTTCCCCCGACCTTTTCCCGGAAAAAGGCCACTGCCAGAACGGTTGTGGCAACGATTTCAAAGTTATTGAGCAGGGAAACGCTCTCCGGGGTGGACATGGTAAGACCCAGCAGCAGAAAGATCGGCGCCAGCATGTCCAGCACGATCATGGCCAGGACAAACTTCAGATCTTCCCTGCCAATGGAAGCTTTGCCGCTTTCTATCCCTATTTTTTTCTCGATGACATAGATGACTGCCATCCCCGCTCCCGCACCTAAATACAAAAGACCGGCTTCCGCAACCGGGCCGGCACTGATCTGCAGCAATTTTGCAACCGGAGTCATCAGTGCATACAATACTGCAGCAAGAATCGCAAAGGCAGCTGCTTTCACAATCATACATTCCTTTCCTGAACATTCTGTTCGATATCTTATAGAATGTATGATATAATAAAACAACTGTAGTTCCTATAATCATATGCCCCTTTTTGTAAGTTACGGGACAAATCAGAAAAAATGTACGGAAAGACCGATATGGACAGACGAATTCAGAAAACACGCACAGCGATTATGGCAGCCTTTGAAGCCCTGCTGACCGAAAAACGATATGAACAGATTACGGTGCAGGATATCATCAACCGGGCCAATGTAGGCAGGAGCACCTTTTATGCCCATTTTGAAACCCGGGATGATCTCCTCAAATACACATGCCAAGAACTCTTTGAGCATGTTTTTAATGCACATCTCTCTTCCGAAAAAAGTCATGATTTTTCCGGCGGCGAAGGCACTCTGGACATGATGCTGACACACATTCTCTATCATCTGAAAGATGACCGCCAGCGGTATCTGCGCATCTTTTCCTGTGAGAGTGCCGACCTGTTCTGGAGATACTTCCAGTCGCAGCTGGAGGTCCTTGTAAAGCGCTATGGCGCCAAGGATCCTGCTGCTGACAAGAAGGTGCCGGAGGATTATTACATGAACTACTATTGCAGCGCCTATATCGAGTCTGTGAAATGGTGGTTCCAGAATAATATGAAAATCTCTCCGGAGGAACTGGCTGCCTACTTTGCCAGGGTGACCGTTTAATATCTATTTTTTGTTCCTTTTTCCGCTGTTGGCGGTTCCGCGGACCTCTTCATGGTAAAAGTAGTCTACGATGGTGGGATGTCCCTGCGGAACTCTCTCATAAGGCGTTTCATTATCCACGAACCTGCAGCCGTACTTCCCGGCAATCTCTTCTGCTTTCTTTTCGAGCGCTTCGAAATAGCTGCGGTTTTTCTTGTTGTAAATCTCATCATAGAGCGGCAGAAGATCTGGATGCTTTTCTGCGATATAATCCATAATGGTCTTTTTGAAGCCGCCGCGCAGGTTCAGGTTCTCCAGCCAGACCAGGTCACACTGGTCTTTCGCACGCTCGATGATTACCTCGATCTCCGTGATCCCGGGGAATACCGGAGAAATGAAGCAGACGGTGCGAATACCGGCGTCATAGACCTGCTTCATGGCCGCAAGTCTGCGCTCGATGCTAACCGCTGCATCCATATCATCCTTGAAGGACTCATCGAGCGTGTTGACTGACCAGGACACTGTCAGCCTGTTGTTCTTGTTTATTTCTTTCAGCAAATCCAGGTCGCGGAGGACCAGATCAGACTTTGTACAGATGAGGATATCGGCATCGCTGTCTTTCAGTTCCTCCAGAATCTTTCTGGTCTTTCCATAAGTTTCTTCCAGAGGATTGTAGCCGTCGGTAACTGTACCGATAATGACCTTCTGTCCGGCGTATTTCTGCGGATTTTTGATGGCGGGCCATTCCTTGACATCCATGAAGGTGCCCCATTCTTCCGTATGGCCGGTGAAGCGCTTCATGAAAGAAGCATAACAATATCTGCATGCATGGGAACATCCGACGTAGGGATTGACTGCATATCCGCCCAGAGGTCCGTTTGATTTTGTCATGACACTTTTCGTTGTGGTAAATCCTACTTTGATTTCCGGCAGTTCCATTTCTTCTGTTCCTCCAATACTTTCTCAAATGCGGCAGGAAGCTCCTGCACCATGTTGCCTTCTCCAAGGATCGGAACCAGGTCTTCTTTCATGAATACCGGGATTCCCAATGCATGGGCCTGGTCTGTCAGACTATAGGCCCATTCCGGTTCCGTATGTACCTTCTTTTTCATCGCACCGGTCATAGTCCCTACTACGATCCAGTCGATTCCTGTCAGATCGACTTTTCCGGGATCCTCAAAGAGCGGCTCGAATGTCACATGATAGTGTTTTGCTTTGACATTCTCCCGCAATGCCTGCAGCCGCCACAGTTCTGATTTTCTGGTAATTGTCACGCCAAACCAGCCATTTGAAAGATCTGTATTGATCTTCAGAAGATCCGGCCGTTTGGATAAAAAGATGGCCTCGTGCTGCGGATTCTCCCGCAGCTTTTGAAAGGTCGCCTCAAGCCATTCCTCTTTCCAGGCGCACAGATCACTCATGCCGGTCAGCAGCCAGTTCCCTGCTTTCTCCCGCTCCAGGATCTTAAGTTTCTGCTCATAGTATTCGGGCCTCAAAAAGTCATCTGTGATATGAAATCTCCGGCAATTGTTCCTGGCATAGCAATAATCACATCCAACCGGGCAGCCGATCACCAGATTCAGGTTCTTAATCAGGTCTTTGATACATGCACTCATTTGCTCTGCCACCTTTCCAGATTCTGACGGATCCGGTCCAGATAGTCTTCCGCAGCCCTGACCTCTTCCTCTGTAAATCCCTGATAATAAATATCGCCCATTTCCTCAGAAACAGCGACATAATCATTCTCAAGATCTTTTGCCTTATCTGTCAGAAAGAGAAGTGTTTTTCTTTTATCTGCAGAATCCTGTTTGCGAAGGATCAGCCCGCCTTTCTCCATTCTCTCCAGCATGGTCGTCAGGGAAGTGATTGCCAGACCACACTTTTCGGATACCGTCTTGATGGGCACGCCATCCTCCTGGAAGAGGACATACAAAATCCTGCCCTGGGCTCCGTTGAACGCTTCGATGTCACGTTCTGCCAGGATCTTTTCAAAAATACGATCTCCAAGCTGTTTGATCTTGGAGACCTGAAATCCTCCATTTATTCTCATACAAAAAAACTCCTATATAGTAATATATTCATACTATATAGGAGTTTTTTGAGATTGTCAATATAGAGGGATCAAATCCTTTTAAGCCTTTTCGAATGCCGGCTTCCATCCCGCAAACTGAACCAGCTGCTCATCCGTGCGGTGATAATAGCGTTCACCCTTATCCAGCTTCGCGATTTCGGCCATTTCTTCATCCGTGAGAGCAAAATCCAGAATATTCAGATTGTCGCGGATGTGATCGACATTTTTGCTGCCCGGGATTACCACAAATCCCATCTGCGTATGCCAGCGGAGAATGATCTGTGCCGGCGACTTGCCATACTTCTTTCCGAGCTCCGCAAACATAGGCTCTTCGATCAGGGATCTGTCTCCATGGCCGAGCGGATACCAGCTCATCAGCTTGATGTCGTATTTATCCAGAGTTTTCCGGAGCTCCTCCTGTGTGAAATACGGATGTGCTTCTACCTGAATAAACTGGGGAACGATTTCCCATTTGGTCTGCAGTTCTTCTATATACTTTCCCTCAAAATTAGAAATGCCGATTGATTTTGCTTTTCCTTCTCTGTACGCTTTTTCAAGCTGTCTGTAGCCGGCCAGCCAGTTTCCGGCAGGCTGATGGATATAGAGCAGATCCACGTAATCCACGCCAAGACGTTCCAGCGTCTCGTCGACTGCATTTTCATTTTCATATTCCGACGGCCAGAGTTTCGTGGACAGAAAGATATCTTCTCTTGCAACGCCGCTGTCTTTCATTCCGCGGCCGACAGCCCGCTCATTGACATAAGCGTTTGCGGTATCGATCAGGCGATAACCCATTTTCAGTGCTTCCCGAACACTATTCTCCGCCTCTGCGGGAGAAAGCATAAACGTTCCGATGCCAACTGCCGGGCATTCCACTTTATTATTTAAAATGATATGTTCCATTTTCATTGCCTCCTTAATATGTTGACGCCCTGGATCCGGTCAGCTTCCAGTCCCCGTCTTCTTTTCTGAGTGTAAAATCTCCCTGCAGGCGCCAGCTGTGTTTTCCTCCGCCGTATACGGCTGCAAGAACCCGGCTTTTTCCGGTCATAAAGGCTTTATCTCCATCTACACGGACCTCGATGCTGTCGTGATCTGCTGAATAATAGTTAAATGTGCCGCCTGCTAATCCCTTCAGAAAGGTCTCTTTTGACTGCCGGACACCTGTCATGTGCTCCAGTGAATAATCCTCAGACATCAGTGACCGCAAAAGATCTGTATCTTTTCGGATCATCCCGTCCCAGTATCTCCGGTAAATGTCTCTGATTCTTTCTGCGTCTGTCATTCTTTCTGCTCCTTTGGGTCCAGATACCGGATCACCTTTGCCGGCACTCCGCCGACAACCGCATAATCCGGAACGTCTTTTGTGACTACGGCTCCTGCGGCAACAACCGCATATTTCCCGACAGTGACGCCGGGACAGATTGTCACATTCATGCCCAGCCAGGCGTTCTTTTTAATCGTGACTTTTCCGTAGGTATAAGTCGTGTGGCGTTCGTTCATGTCATGGTTGATGGTCGCGATCCGAAGGCCCGGTGCGGTCATGGAGCCGTCCTCGAACTCGATCCCGCCGGATGCGGAAAGGATTGCGGAATGGTTGATAAAAACGCCTTTCCCGAGTTTGACACGGTTGCCGAAATCACAGACAAACGGCGTCAGGATGCGGACATCGTCCAGTTTTCTGCCAAACAGTTCTTCCAGATATCCGACGTAGGAAGGGTCATCGGGCATGCAGGCATTTGCCTTTGCGCAAAGCGTGCGCGCCCGCATCATCTCGTCAACTGCTTCCTGAAAGTACGGCTCCCGCACATCTGTCGGGCCGCCCTTCTCCATCAGATCAAATACATAACCTTTTTCGTATTCCATGCGGTGACTCCTTACGCGAGCCCGTTGGCTGCAAGCCATTTCTTTACACTCTTTGCAGAGTTTGCTGCAGCGCTTCCGGTTATGGACAGACCGCTCTTTACGACTGCGCCGGGACAGGTCTTTTTGATATCGCTCTCGCTGCCGCCCATGCCGCTGCCCTCGTTGGTGCAGAGGGGAAGGATGGTCTTGCCGGAGAAATCAAACTTTTCAAGGAAGGTGAATACTGCCATCGGCATGGTTCCCCAATAGTTCGGGTATGCGAGAACGACAGTGTCATATTCGTCGATAGAATCGGGCATGGAGACCAGCTCCGGACGAGCCTTTGCTCTCAGATCTTTCTTCGCCTCGTCGATGCAGGTCATATAAACAGGGGAATAGGGATTCTTCATCTCGATCTTGAAAGTATCTGCCTGGATCATCTCTTTCATCAGGTTTACAACGATCTCTGTATTGCCGACCTTTACATATCTCATAGCTCCGCCGAAATAGTTCTCATCTGCTCTTGAAAAAAATGCAATCAGTGTTTTTGCCATCTTGATTATCCTCCATTTTCATCTCTATGCGTTTATCAGATGTTTTTTCTTGTTTCTGACTGTATTTTCTCACGAAGCTATTGCAAAGTCCAATTGAATCATTATATACTTAATTTAATTATTAAATAGCAAAGGGAATACTATGACGACAAAACAGATTGACTATTGTATTGAACTGGCGCGCACGCTGAACTTCAGCCGTGCCGCGGAAAACATGTTTGTGAGCCAGCCGACCTTTTCCTATCAGATCAGACTGCTTGAAGAAGAGATTGGATTTGCCCTTTTTGACCGGAATGGGAAAGGCGCTTCTCTAACTCCGGCCGGGGCACAGTTTGTGACCTATCTGGCCGGTATGCGCCAGGAGATGAAGCGGGCGATTGAACAGGGGCAGAATTTCAGCGCCAAATATCAGGATAATATCACGATCAGCCTGATGGTCCGGCAGGCGGTCTATTTCCTGCCGGAGGCCATGCGGCTGTTTGAAGAGCAGGAGCCCGGCGTCCAGATCACACCGGTCTTTCAGTATGAAGGCGGCATGGAATCTTTTCTGAAGGAAGAATCCGATATCCTGTTTGCCTTAAAGGAGCAGGCCAGACAGGTCGCCGGGATCACGGCGCATGACCTCTTTGAGAGCAGAATCTATCTGATCGCGGAAAGAGATGATCCGCTCACCGCTAAGAATGTGATCACAGAAAGTGACCTCTACGGCCGTACGCTGATGGTCGGAGGCGGTTCACCGGCCGCACTAAGGAGTGTGCAGCAGCGGCTGATCGCAAGCGGCCGGATCGATTACTTTAACAGTCCGGACCATGATACGACCCTGACAAATGTTGCCGCGAAGAAAGGCGTCTGTCTGGCTCCGGGATTCCTGAATGACCACAGCGGCCAGTTCGCCTGGATTCCCTTTGACTGCAAAGAAAGCTTTTCCTGTCAGCTGCTGACACATAAGAATGATGCCAGGGAAAGCGTCAAACGCTTTATTAACATACTGCAGAAGCTCTATGCCGACGCGGTGGCATTTCCTTTGTAAAAATTCAGGCTCATTTTCTCGCAAGTACTGTGAGCCACGGTTTGTTCTTATGATGGTCGGTCTTTACCTTTGAAAAGCACGTCTGGAAGTTATAGTTTGCTAACTCATTTCACTATATCTTACCACCGATGAATTTCCAATAGTTTTCGGCCTATTTGAGAGATTTTCTCTATCTTCCGGGAGGTGTCGCTGTAAACATACAAAACGGCCCCGAAACTTTTGGTTTCAGGACCGCTTTATGTGATGACATGATTCTGTTTTCTTTTGGCAGCTGCATCTGCCGGAATGCTTATTTGCAGTAGATTTCGATTGCTTTCGCAGCAAATTCGGCTGTGCCTTCGCCGCCCATCTTATCGATATTTTTTGTGAAATCACCGCCGCCGCCATACATCATTCCAAGGCCGCCGAGAATCTCCTTCGTGCAGGTATACATATGCTCTGTGATATAATCCTGCAGTTTCTTTACCATCGCCTGCGCTTCCTCAGATGCGGGATCTG